>NZ_JAPWDU010000003.1:300000-600000 GCF_027257155.1 Cerasicoccus sp. TK19100 | reverse complement strand
TGTTCTTCCACATCGGCCACGCCTACTGGCCCGACGCCGTCATCGCCAAACCCCTGGGCATCCACGCCGGCCTCTGGGCAGTGTTGATTAACCTCGGCATCATCTGGGGTGGTAGTCGCTTTGCATCGCAAAGTAAGAACACCTAGCCCCCTGGAGGGCGACGCTCCGTCGTCGCCGCTGAACCTCTGGAGTGTGATGCTCCGTCGTCGCCGCTGCATCTGAGGAGGGCGATGCTCTGTCATCGCCGTTGAACCTCTGGAGGGCGACGCTCTGTCGTCGCCGAACGTTAGTTTGGTTGATTAATCACCGTTGAAAATCACCGCTCAGCAACGGCGGCGACGACGGAGCGTCGCCCTCCAATATTGGTCAATAGTGTTGTGCATCGGATGAGAAAACCTAACACTCAGTCGCTCAATGGCGGAACCTCTCCCAGATCGAAAACGCCCAGCCCGGCAGCCCATTTATGATCAATTCAATCGGGCAAATATCATCTTCCTGACCGTCTGCACCGCTCAGCGAAAACCAATTCTGGCAAACCATGCCGCTCACGAACGCTTAAGGCAATGCTGGCAAGAGGCTGACCATTGGCGGGTTGGACGCTATGTCATCATGCCGGACCACATTCATCTGTTTTGTTCGCCAGCGCGTGTCGATCACCTTCCGCTGAAGAAATGGGTCGCCTACTGGAAATCAACCGCATCCCGCCAATGGCCAGCCAAGGAGGATCAGCCAATCTGGCAGATGGACGGATGGGACCGCCAATTGCGCTCCGGCGAAAGCTATTCCGCAAAGTGGCTCTATGTGAGAAACAATCCCGTGCGCCATGGCTTGGTCGACTCACCAGAAAATTGGCCATTTCAGGGTGAGCTGAATGTATTGTTCTGGCACGACTAGCGGCGCCACCTAAAGCACAACACTCCATCATCGCCGCCTCCCCTCAACCAACCTTGGAAGACAACCCTCCGTTTATCTTGGAGGGCGACGCTCCGTCGTCGCCGCCCTATGCATCTCAAAACCCACTGGAGGGCGACGCTCCGTCGTCGCCGCCTCCTCCATCTCAAAACCCACTGGAGGGCGACGCTCCGTCGTCGCCGCCTCATCCATCTCAAAACCCACTGGAGGGCGACGCTCCATTGTCGCCGCCCCATCCATCTGAAAACCCACTGGAGGGCGACGCTCCGTCGTCGCCGCCTCATCCATCTCAAAACCCACTGGAGGGCGACGCTCCGTCGTCGCCGCCCCATGCATCTGAAAACGGCGACGACGGAGCGTCGCCCTCCACTTGACCAGATTATTTGACTAGCCCTCACCCCAAACTCGCACCACGCACCCAAGTCAATTTCACACCAATAGCCCCACGCGCGGCCACCCAATTCACCATCGACGAGATCGATATGCTCAACCGCCTCGTAGTGATCTTCCTGGAGCAGGCCGAGCTACGCGCCAAACAGCGCCAAGACCTCACCCTCGATTATTGGCACCGCAATGTCGACCGCCTCCTCGAATTCAACGAGCGCCCCGTCCTTGACCGCCTAGGTTCCCTGACCGCCGAGGAAGCCCGCACACTCGCCGAAGACCACTACGAAACCTTCGACGCCCACCGCCGCCAACAAGAAGTCCTCGCCGCCAACGCCGAGGACTTAATGGAGCTAGAGCAGATTGAAGAGGGATTGAAGCAGCGGCCGAAGCCGGAGTGATGCTGGGTTAGGGGCGGATGTTTGAGATCTACGTTTGATCACGTGTTGTTCCTTCCGGCGGGCTATGTTCAATTTGGTGGAAGGATGAAGTGGCATTTGGATTCAATGTCCAATATTGATATGACATCTTCACAGTTCAAAGCACCACGAAGCCCAACCTTGAAAGTATTACTAGTGGAGTAAAATATGTCTATGTGATGCTCTGGGTGATATTCTGGATCAACTCGGTCGGGGTCGTTATCGTAATCGTATCTCAAGTAGCCATCTTCCGTGCACATTAAATTAAAGAAGAAATTATTGAAATCCATAAGAAATTGCTCGGTTCTTGTATCAGATTGATCGTCATGAAGATCAAATAAATCAATGTAATCCCAAATGGAGTTCCACTTCCCAAAATGACTACTACTTACAATTGAAAGCGCTAGGGACGTGAGAAATGGTGTTACTTCGCCAATTGCCTTTGATTCAAAGTGTAAGTAACCATCTTCGCCTTGATATATGTAGAATGGAATATTAACGCTTACTATTTTGTTTCCGTGACTGAAAAACAGCCTGCTCATATTTGAAACGATCAATGATATGCGTGAGGAGGTTGTAATGTGCGCGCTAGGCTTCTTAACAGCCATGAGCTTAATTGACTCAATGAGAAACTGTATGGATGTTTCCTTGCTTCTAATTGATGACTTCTGGAGATAATTCGCTTCAATCTCCGATAAATTAAAGTTGAATCGCTTCACTTGGCTATCCTTCTTGAATTCTTGAGTAGCTAAATGCTATAACTTCGTATATAGAGTCATGGTCAAACTTTGGCCCCAACAAGGATTCGACAGTCTTGTATAATCTGCTTCGATATTTAGTTTCGACTCCAAATTCATCAAATATTTCGTATACATAATCATAGAACGACGTATGCTTATCTGCTTGCAGTATTGTAGTTTTAATTTTTGATTTTTCTGCTTGCGTGGGTTCTTTGAATATAAGACTTCCGGTCTCATTAATTGATTCCAATCCGCCACCTATAGCATCGATAAACTCCTCATTATTTTGCTTAGATATAATTAGAAATGACTTCAAGAAGGATCTAGTCATCATCATGTAGAGAGCATTTCTGTAGCTTCTAGTATTAAGTACGTTCTGGGTGACACATATTACGAAGGGGAACTCTAGACCTTTCACATTGTTCTTGTTACTAACGAACAACGCACCCTTTGACTTCCTCTTGCTTTCGTAAGCTTTATTTACGCGCCAGCCCATTCTTTCAGGAACCGAAATAGACAACCTGTCACCAACATTATAAGTGTATTTAGCTCTATCGATAAATATGACCGCAATATCATCCGGCTGGACGGTCGGGTGCTCAGATACGATTTGCACTAGTAGACTGATAATTTCAGACTCAAAATCTGCTGCGAGAAGTAGATCGTCTTCCACGATCTCCACGCTGGAATCTCCTTCTTCAACAAGGTCTTCAAATCGCCTTAGGGGTTCTCGCGTAAGCGTATAGTTATTATCAGCAGGATCCTTGTTTACAACGTACCCACATGCTTGCCATTCTGGGTCCTCTAGCCATCGAAGCTTGTCTTTCTCAAACAAACCCATACCTAACGCATGGGCAAACATTAGAGTTCTGGGATCAGTTCTGTAGCATTTACTCAGCAGGAAATCTGGAGCTATTTCACTTATTATGTCTGTATCAAAAATACTCTGAAAGATATCCCCTGCTCTGTATACTGTTTTAGCGGTAACCAGCTTCATTAATTCAAAGAAAGATTCTGGGAAATCTTGACTCTCATCAATCAAGGCATAGTCGAATGCGAAATCAAAACCGTCAATTTTACTTAGTTCAGCAATTGCTTGCGTACAGGCGTCGTCAAATGAATACGTGTAGCTGAACCTGTTAAAACTCAGGTTATACTTATCACAAATATACCTATACGTTCCGCTATTCCTATCATAGCTAGAACCCCAAGCGCTAATACACCAAAGTCTATGATCCCATTCTATTTGCTCCTCAACTTTCATGAAGTTGAAAAACTCAGGTATACGTTGTCTCAAATTCGATGCCAGAATCTTGTTATGGCAAGTAAAAATAATCCTGCTTTCACTATCAGCTGTATATATTTCCTTTAGCTTATGTAACAGAAGCTCGGTTTTTCCAGTTCCTGATAATCCTTGTATTATGACTTCATTACCCACTGGAACATCATAAATGAATCGAGTTTGCTCACCATCGAATAGCAGTATCTTTTGCTTCAACTTATCAAGTATCGCCTCCGGCATATCCCTTTGAAGCTTAGATATGTCATTAATGCTTCCCGTAAGCAGTGAGATTATCAATTCAATGCTACGTTGCTTTTCTCCTTCCGTTAACGCTATTTGGGATATTATACATTCAGGATCAAAAGAAGTGGAATCAACCTGAAAATCGGCTACTAGTTCGCTACGCCATTTTCTAGGCCGTCCAATAAACTCTTTATACCTGAATTTGTCAGATATAGACCCAAGGTCTTCCAAGAAGTCTTCTATGTAATCGTCGAAGTCTATGGATTGCGGTCCATAGTTAATAAATGTAATTTTATGCTTTGGAATTAGTAAGAGAAAAGACTTTTCATATCCATAGGTATATCTGTCCTCCCCTAGAGGCCTGTCTATAATGTAAGTCTGCAGATTATTCTGCTCTGCATATTGAGCAAAGCCGTTGAGAATAAATTCATTCTCTTGCGTTTTTTCTGCACCAAGATAAAAAAAGCTCGAAGGCATAATTAATGGTAAAGAGTAATCAGTTAAATTTACAATAAGAGATACGCAAAGCCACTATAATATCCTGCTCACTGGTGCCATAGTCAATCGTTTATATATCATTACAAATCACGATAAAAAAGTTTATCTCCCAGAACTAATTCAACGACTCCGCGTTCTCGCGCCAGAGGGCGGCGTCGATGCGGTTGAGGGTGATGGGTTCGAGGGGGTTGTTGGAGTGGAAGGCGTAGCTTTTGATCATGGCGTCGTTGATGACGGCGGGGCCGCGGCCCTGGTTTTGGTAGTCGATCCACCAACCGGGGATGACGATGATCGGGGTGACGGTGATGGCGTGGCCGAGCTGGCCGGTTAGCCATTCCTGGAAGAAGCGGGCGTTGGCCTCGGCTTGCGCGATGGGCTCCTCGGTGCTGCCATGGGGGAACTTGAGGCGCGCGCCGTCGTAGGCGACCTTGTGTTGTTTTTTCTGATTGGCGTCGAGGGGTTTCCGGCGCGTCTTCGTCTCGATGACGAACACCCCGCCCGGCCCGGCGACGACGTGGTCGATGTTGAACTTCTTACCCGCGTGCTCGAAAACAAAGTCGTGGTAAACGCAGTTTACTTCCGGTCGCCGCATTTGCCGATTGAGCGCCTGGCCGACGTGGCGCTCGCCGTCGAACCCGAGGCTCAGATTGCGGTAGCGTTCCAGATATTCGCGCAAGCGGGCGGCATTCCAAAGCGCCGCGATTGCGACAGTACCAATTCCCAAAATGCTAACCAACGTCTTCCAGAGAGGAGGCATTTCGGTCGTTGGTGATGGTTGGGGCATGAACCAGAGACCCACGCCAACGAGTGCGGCGAATACCGGCCAGATGAAACACTCCACCATCTTTTCATCCAGCGCCATGATTTCGCGGCGCAGGCTTTCGCCCGGTGGGCGCGAGGTCTCCTTGGAAAACGGGCGCGCGCTTCGCTTGAACTTCCGCATCTGCCAGAAGAACCAGACTAAGAGCCCCAACAGCGGACCAATGAAAATGACAGAGAAAATGCCCCGAACGATCATTGAAGTCATTACCCTATTCGAGAGTGGGTTTAGCGATTTATTTGGCCCCTTATTTTTGAGGGGTTGGGCGGTCTTCGCGCGCTTCGTGGTTAATTAATCGTTGGACAGGCAAAGCGACATGATCGCCACTTCTACGTCCAGCCCCCTAGGCATCTTTCCGTAAAAACGATCCCCATCGTTTTTCAAAAAGCATTAGGATCATTTTAAGAAACGCATTACCATCGTTTTGGGAAAAGCATTAGGATCGTTTTTAAGCACACATTACGATCTGTTACATCAACACATTACGATCTGTTGCATCAACACATGAGGATCTGTAGTGTCATCACATTGGGTTGTACTGGCGTAACCGATGGGGATGTCTCGCCGTGGCCGATGGTGATATAATCGCTGGAGCAACTGTCTTTATTCGAGCTCATGCTATTTTATAGTTTGGGTTTTTGATGATGGCGTTGAGCATGAAGATGAGCTTACGCATGAGCCGGTTAGGGGCACTTTCTTCGGTTTGCTGTTTTCGATGAGCCGTAGGTAAAGCGCTCGCAGTGTTTGGTTGTGCGCGCAGCCACGAAGCCCACACCCTCGCCGAAGATCGCTACGAAACCTTCGACGCCCAACGTCGTAAAGAAGGAGCCCGCGACGCTGACGCTGACGACTTGATTGAGCTAGAGCAGATTGAAGAGGTACTGAAGCGGGGGCTAAGCCGGAGTGATGGTGGGCAAGGGCCAGATGTTTAAAATCTGCGTTTGCCTGCTTGGAGCGAATGGCCACCAATGACCAATATCAGTATGCACACTGGTTGTTTTTATTGACCAAAAGGGGTTTATGAGCAGGGTATTTCGTCTTACGTGGAATACTAGTAGCCGCTTACAACTCATACGACTTTGTGCCTTACGCATGTGCTATATTTCACCCACAGTTCTCCTACACACATTATGTCCTACCACTGTTTAAACTGCCTCATTCGTTCGTGCTGGTTACTTTTATTTGGAGCGTTGATGGCGCTCCCTTCATTTGCATCGCTACCGCCAGGGGCAGTGTTGACGACGCCAACGCCCTACAGCATGACGGCATATCGCGGACAAAATAATGCGGTATTCTACTTCCAAGTTACGGGTAATTCCTACAGTGGCGTCTATGGCACAGACATCTACACAGACGATTCCGGTCTAGCGTCGGTCGCTGTCCATGCAGGTGTCATTGGTGTTGGTGAGACAGCTATCGTCAAAGTAACAATTCTGCCTGGTCAGTCATCGTACACCGGATCTGTGCGAAATGGCGTTTCTTCTAGTAGCTGGGGCTCGTGGCAGGGCAGCTACTCAGTAGAAGACGCCGAGGCAGGCAGTAGTGTGGACTTCGCCATTACCCAGCAGCCGACATCAGTTGCCGGAAACGAAGGCAACAGCGTGTCCCTCTCCGTGCAAGTAGATGGCAGCGGGCAGACTTTTCAATGGTATCGGGGTGAATCCGGCGATGACAGTGACGCCGTCTCGGGCGCTACGTCGAATACGCTTTCGGTCACCATTGGCGCAGTAGCGCAGAGCTACTGGGTGCGCGCGACGAATGCCAGCGGCAGCGTTGATTCGGACGCAGCCGTGGTAAGCCCGTATATTACTGGCAATCCATCCGAGTGGATCGACATTACGGTGAATGTGCCCGGCGACATTTCTGACAGTGTGATCGGGCCAATGCTGGCCGATGGCTCCACCATTTACCTGCTTGGGGCTACCGGAATCTACCGGAGTGATAACAACGGAGACTCCTTTGCGTTCGCGAACGATGTCTCGGGCCAGTCTTACGACTTGGACCTCGCAGCGCTGCGATTCGTGGAGAAGGCCAACAACTTTATCTACGTGGGAACGGCTACGGACAGCGTGACTGGCAACAATGGCTATACGCCGCTGCACCGCATTCAGAACGGCCAGTCCAGTTGGTCACAAGCTTCCCAGCTCAACCTGCCCGACAGTGTGATTAGCGACAGCGTTGAAGATATTGCTTATGACGCGACCACGGGAACCTACATCGCATCCAGCATCTATGCCGGATCCTATATTTCAACGGATGGCGTCACTTGGCAGGCCAGCAACAATGGGCTGCCCGCAATGTCCTTACCTGGCGTCGGCACATTTTTTCATGGAGACACCGTAGCCGCCCGGAATGGCAAACTGTTTTTATCGATCCTGGCTGGCGCCCAAAGTGGAGTTTACGAGTCGAGCGATTCCGGCAGTAGCTGGAGCTACTCGGGCGTTCCGGCCAGCTCGGTGGGCGAACTGGCGCAAATTAACAATACGATCGCGATCTCAACTTCAGGCGCCATCACGACCGACGCTGGCGTTTACACGAGCACTGATAATGGTGAAACCTGGCGCCAAAACGAGGGGCCAAGTAGCGGGCTCGGGACTGATATCCGCAGCAACGGCAATCACCTGTTTGCGGCCTCCGGTAGTAATTTTAAGTTCTCCGCCTCCGAGGGATTGACCTGGCAGGACCTGGACACCACTGGCTTGCCCGGAAGCGTCAATGCCTACTGGCTTGAGCCCAATGGCACGCATCTCTTTGCCCTGGCGAATGTTGATGGGCAGAATCGTCTTTACCGCCGCCCGCTGAACTCCCTGGACCTCAGCTTGGAAACGCGAATGGTGGACGATCCATCCAAGCAATTTTCGAGTCTGTTTGCGAATGTCGGGCTATCCCTGAACGTATCGGCCTATGCGGTCGGTCCCAACATTAACTACCAGTGGACATTCAACGGAGAGCCAGTTCCGGGCGCCACCTTGCCCGACCTGAGCTTCTTCCCAACGGAAAGTGGCAACTTGAACCTGACGGTAACCGGTGACGACCGAAATGTTGAGTTGGAAAATTCGATCAACATCCAAGTCATTCCCAGCGGGCCTGGCAACCAGGACGTCAGCTTCCGCCAAACGGTGAACCCGATACGTGGCGTCGCGGTGATGGCACCCGGTAGCCGCGTTGTGCAAATCGAAGCGCCGCGCATGCACGTATTCGATCGCAATGGTGCAACGCTGGCCACACGCACCGGTGCCGGTGACAGCCGCATACGCAACGGCTTCATCGATTCGCAGGGACGCCTGATGGGCTGGGGGGAGTTTACGCTGGCCCGCTATGATCTCGATACACTGGCGAATGATCCCGCCTTCACCCCCGTGGTATTCGAAAGCACGACAATACGAATTAACGGAGCTGCCGAGTTGCCGGGCGTCGGCTACATCCTGGCGCTGGCGAGCGGGACCGAGCTCGACGGCGTGCCGATGCCGCCCATTGCCCTGTTCGACTATGCGGGTAACTTCGTGTCCGATTTAGGTTTCGGCATTAAGAATTCCAGCACTAACTTCCCGCCCGTTGGCAACAAAATCGTAGCGGCCCCAGGTGGGAAAGTCTACATCAGCGTGTCAGGACGATTCCCCAACGATGAATTCGTGAACTGGCGGCGTCTCAATTCGGACGGCACCTTGGACAACACTTTTGCCCATGAAACCTTCAGGGAAACTTTGCTAAGCGATACCATCGACCACATCGCCGCCGATGGCACCATCTACTACCGGAGTGTTTCGGGTAATCGTGAGGTCCGCCGTCTCTTGCCTGATGGCACCCGGGATTTGAGCTTCAATGTGGCGGGCACTCAGTTTGAAGACGATGTCTATGGCATGGTAACGGACAGCCAGGGACGTGTTTACGTCTACGGAGAGTTTGAAGCTTATGGAAGCAATCAAGCGATGGGCCACGTGCGCCTGAATCCGGATGGCACCTTTGATCCGACTTACGATGCGAGCGATGGCTTTGCATTCCGTAACTTTGGCGTCGTGAACCATCACCCTATCGGCTTTGGTGTGATTGATCCGGAAGGCGGCATTTACTACATTTCCAGTGAGACGAATTCCTCGTTCCGCGAAACACGCCAAACTGGACTCGTGCGCGTCTTCACCGATAACAGCACGGAGCCTGACGCCTTTGATGCCTTCGTCGCGTCACTCCCAGCTGGCCAACGTAGCCCGTCGGATGACCCGGACTTGGATTCAATCTCCAACCTGTTGGAGTTCCTCTACGGGCTGAATCCCGCCCAAAGCGATTTGCTGAATTTGACTGAGCCCGCCGTGCTGCAAACGGGCACCAGCCTCAACACGCAATATCCCAGCTCTGGCTTTGAGCCCGGCGAAACTTACCCGACGTTCCAGATCCTGTGGCCGGTCGACTTGCTCGGCAGCACGCTCAACATCGAAGTGGCCACCAATCTGCAAAATTGGGGCAGCGTCGACGCCAACCCAATTCTTCTGGAAACCAGCCCGGTATCCGCGACATTGGAGCGGCGCACCTACGCCTTGGACAAGCCGCAAAGCCAGCTGCCCACCGTCTTCCTGAGGTTAAACGCCAGCCGATAAATAGACGAGGTTTCTCGACGCGGTCTCTCATTGCTAAGCAGCCTAAGCACCGCTTGGTGATGAGAGGCCATCGCTCTCCAGCGAAACAACAACCGGTAGAATTGTTCTGGCAACAGCCGAGCGGGACGTGGTTTACGCTTGGCGAATGCGCGCTTAGCTGGTAGGGGTAGTCACGACTACGAAATTCATTCAATTACTACTACAGCGATGAAATTACACGGACTTCTCTTTTCCGCGGGCCTTGCGTTGGCCGGCGTTCATGGGCATGCGATTTCAATTTCCAGCACGTTCGATACCGATGCGGATGGCTGGATGCAGAGTAATGGCGACAGCGCCTCGCAAGTGCTATGGCAAGCGACTGGCGGCAACCCAGGCGGGAATATCCTCTACGATGAGGCCGCCAATGGCGGGGTTGACCGCATGAGCGCGCCCGCGAAATTTCTCGGCGATCGGTCGGCCTACGTGGGCGGGACCTTGTCCTTTGATTGGCAAACCGACAACCTCAGCTCGCCGACCAACTTCAACGATGACGTGGAGCTAACGGGCAACGGCATGACGATTCGCTATGACCTCAGCTCGCCAACGCTCGGAGAGTGGTCGACGACGGTCATTGATCTCACAGCGGGAGCCGGCTGGCTGGTCGACACCACCGGAATTGCGCCGACTAGCGTTGAGTTTGCGAACCTCTTGGGTGACCTGACACAGTTCACCATTCTCACGGATTTCAACAGCGGCGTCGAAAACCCACGCTTCGACAACATCACGCTGACCGCCGTCCCCGAGCCGTCTACCGTGGCCGCGCTGCTGGGGGCAACCGCCCTGCTGGCCGTAATGGTTCGCCGTCGCCGCGGGTAAGTCGAATTCCCCGCCGCGGGTGATGCAATAAAGCCTAATGAGGCTTTTCGAAAACAACAGTAGTGGTGTTGGGTCAACAACACTGCTTATGTTGAGGCAATAACAGTGGTGTTGTTGGAGAAACATAGCATAGGGCTTTTTCAAAAAGAAGCAGTAGGCTTTTCGGAAAAGAAGCATAGGGCTTTTTGAAAAAGCCGCAGTAGCCTTTCGGAAAAGATCCGGTAGGCCTATTCTTGGGCTAACGGACATTCATTCTAGCGCCAAGGGCGCGGGCTCATCCTAGCCTAGGGTCAGCAAGGAGCGAAGCGACGAAGCGCAGCCCTAGGAATAATCAACATTGTGTTGTTGGAGTGCTGTAAGCACGGCCTCTTGAAGTCGCCCCTTCAGGGCTTAGGCTGCTGGTTGACCACAATACCTAGGGCTGCGCTCCAGTCGCCCTGCGACTTACGCTGACCCTAGGCTAGGATGAGTTCGCACCTTTGGTGCTCATCTTAAGTATTTATGATAATCTAACTGGAGGGTGATTCATGCTTCTAAATATCCGTTAGCCCTAGGATCAACGGACATTGATTTTGTATCTTGATCGCTGCAAAAACTGCCCCAACGGGGCTACGCATCAATAGCCCAGGGTTAAAGCGAACCGCTTGCGGGAAGCGCCACCCTGGGAAACTGGATGCTCGGTTATCTCCCTGCCCCAACGGGGCTGCGCAAGCTGTCGTTTTACGCAATCCCGTTGGGATAGCAATTTGCGTATTTGTTATTCCCAAGGTAGGCGTTCAGCCGCTCTGCGGCCTCAAGCTAACCCTGGGCGATGGTTGCGTAGCCCCATTGGGGCAAATTTACTGAAAGTTGAATGTCCGTTCGCCCGAGCGCAAAGTCAGCGAGACGTGGTTTGACGTAGAAGCGTTGGTGGGCTGGTGCTTCGGGCAGGCGGCGAGTGAAAAAGTGCAAGCCAGAGGTGGGGTTATGCAAGGGCTATGGATTGCGCTAACCTGAGGCTAGCTTAGGATCAGGCTCGTATCCCTTCATCCTTGAAAGCATGACAAAATCCCAGGCAGGCAATGCCGTGATGATTCGTGATTCGCTTTCGCTCCCCCTCAACCCCCATCCCAATATGTCTAAAAATACCCCCGTTTCCGGATGGAAAACCGGACTGGCCCTCGTGGCTTCGCTGTGCGCTGGTGCAGCTTCCCTGATTGCTGAAGTGATCCCGCTGGATCTGACCGTTGGCTACAACTACGACGGCTACATCTCCACGGCCGAAGCCGATCACGCCTACCTCTACGACCCGCCCGGCGATTGGAACAAGGGTGCCCGCATGGTTCCAAACATCTTTGGCGAGCACACCTTCGGCACGGACTTTGGCCGACTCTATTGCTGGGATGACCAAGCAACCTCCGGCCTCCCCGCCAACGGCGTCGTGACGACCAGCTACGGCGACTTTCAACTGAGCACCATGCGCGATGCCGAGCCAGTCGGTGGATTCGTGCAGCCGTCAGTTGGAACCACCCCTAGCCTGCCGGTAGCATCGAATGTCGTCCGCGTCTTTCGTCCCCACTCCGGTAGCACGGGCAACCCCGGGACAATCACCTCCATCGATCTGCCGGTGGCTCAGCAGGGGCATTACGATAGCTGTAATTTCCTGGTCTCCGGCAACAATCGCAAAGTCTACATCTATGCCGATTACGATGACGGCTTCGGCGGTGTGGACTCGCAGTTAATCTACGAATCACCCGGCACGCCCAAGACCTCCAGCGAAACCGGTTTCCCTGAAGCCAACTCCGGTGGCACACCCGACAACCCAGACATCGTCGCCGCCCTGACCATGGACAAGCTCTGGTCGCAAGCCGGCAACTATTCCCTGATTCGCGATGTCACAGCCACGCTGTGGACCTTTGACGATCCCCTTGCGCTCGATGACACCAAGGAGCTGATCGGCTTCACCCTGGCAATCCACGACAGTGATAACTGGCAGCAGCGCGAGGCCGTCATTTATGCGATTAGTGCGAACTCCGTCGAGTCGGCCTTGTATGTGGACATCAATAACGGCAGCGACACTACGGGGGATGGCTCCGTGGGCAACCCCTACCAGACCTTGCAGTATGTGCTCAACAACGTCGCCGTTGGAGGCGAGACCATCGCGTTGCAGGACGGCCATTACGGAAACTTTAGCCTGTATAAAAATGGCGACCTCTTCAACGACTGGGTGACGATCAAGCCCGCCCCAGGTGCCGCACCTGAAATTGGAAGATTCACAATCCTGGGGCCCACCGATTCCGGCGGCCAGGGGCGGATTGGCGGCTACAAGGCATACCTGCGGCTCGAAGGCCTGATAATACGAGATGGCTGGGATAGTAAAGGTGGCCAGCACTGGGGCCTCTACAATTGCCTGATTGAGCGATTACCTCCCCATAACGGATCAGTAGAAGCGTTGAAGAAAGCAGCAGTCTCTTTCCAAACTGGCAAAGACATCACCATTGAAGGTTGTGAAATCACCAATACCGGCACCGGCATTGGTGGAAGCGGACATGATATTACCGTGCGCGGCAATTACATCCACGACGGCACCCACGACGGAATACGGGTAGCCGGTTGGTGGAATTCGTTGGTCGAGGACAATATCATCTGTCGCTTTGATGACGGCGCGGCCGACGGCGAAGGGGTTCCGTCATTCCACTGCGACTTGATTCACATCTTCATCCAAGGCGATGGTTCCCCAGGCATGGAGAACAACGGCGTCGTATTCCGCTATAACGTGCTGTTCGATGTCGAATCCCAAGGCGTGCAGTTCAACAACTATTACGAATCAACCTTGCGTAATAAAAACATCACCTTCGAATACAACGTGTTCGGCCCGACCAACGCTAATTTGTTCAACAATGCAGCCGCAACGGATGGCCTCATCTTCCGCCATAATACGATCGCATACTTTCCCGAAGGCCGCGATTTCGGGCGTTGGCACTTGGATAACCACAAGGTGCGCATTGGGGAATCCACCGGCGTGCAAATCTATAACAACAACCTGGTTGAGATTGGCGTGGATCCAGGAGCCGAGATCGATATTCTCGATTGGAACATCTTACTTAAGAATCCAGTTCAATCACCAAAAGGTGTGGATGGTCGGCGCGCCTTCGGACGCTTCACTCAGGTGGGCGTCGATTACGAACTCGTGAACGCAGCAGACTTCGACGGCGCACTGGAATCCACGAGCCCCGCGATCAATGCTGGCACCTACGAGTACGCGCCAACCATACTTCCCGGCGAAGACTTGGCCGGCACGTTGATCGACCTACGCCCCGACATCGGCGCTTGGGAAGAGCCCGGCAATTCACCGGCGGCGGAACCCTTGCCCATCATCTACAATGACTTGAAGACGACCTTCGTCGACGATTTCGAGGATGGCCATTACAAGGATGTCGACCCCTGGCTCAACGATGTCGCGACGCAAGGCCTCAGTTGGTATCGCCCGAGCGGCTACGATGATCACCTCAACGAGGTAATCTATACCAACGGGCCTGACCGCAACGCCTTGTTCTCACCCAAAGGCGCCAACGGCGAGACGCGCATCTCGTGGCTAATCACCGAGCAAGGCGCCGATTGGGCAGAGTATGACTTATACTTCCTCGCGAAGAACGCCTATGTCGCCATTGGCAGCGGGGTCACGGTGCTTACCATCGACGAAGACAATGCCTACTGGCTGGATATCAGCCGCGACAATGGACGCCTCATCCGAATCATGAACGGCGTGCAAACCATTCTGGCCACCGACTCCGACATTGAATTACCTCACAATGGAGCGCGCGAATACTTCGTTACCGTTCGGCAGAATGGGACCGGCATCACGATCGAAGTCGACGCCGATGATGACGGCTCGGTCGACTTCAGCTACACGGATACCGATCCTACGGCGCTAAGCACGTTCACCGCTGGCGGCATCGGCGTTCATGATGATTGCCCGCAAGTTCACAACCGGACCAACTTCGATAACTTCCAGGTCGATGTGGTTAGCTTTGCGCCATAGCCCTCGAAAAATAATCCACACTCCTCAAAGCCCCCGCCAACCCAGCGGGGGCTTTATCGTGCCTAGAGCGCCATGCGTTTCAATCAGTAGGCAATAGCGCTCCATACGATCCGATATTGATTCCGCGCCAAAGACCTGCTTGAGTCCTAACATGAAAGGTCAATCCAAAGGCTACCCCTCTGCGGATTTACTTCATCGTTGTCATTTTCGATTATTGCAGCTGGGCAGTCGGCGCGGCATTCCGGGGCAGCGCAACGACCCGGTTTGGAACAAACCGCGCACCATGGAGCATAACGAAATCTGGCACGTGTGGCGCGGCGTTGGCTACATCCAAAAAGAAGGTGCAGAGGCGATACGCTTCAACAGCGGGTCACTGCTTTTTCTCAAAGCCGATAGCCGCTACGAAAGCTGGCAGGACTTGGAGGACCCGGCCTGCATTACCCACATCTCTTTTCAAGTTCTGGATGACGAAGGCTCACCGGTCACGGAGCTCTTTCCGGATGCCTTACCCACGACGTTGGCCCGCACGCGAGAGATGCTGTTCGACAGCATGCTGCGCCGCATTCAGGAGCTGCATTGGGAAATGTTCAACGAGCAGCGCGGCAAGAAACTGCCCCCGGAGCGTCGCTACGTCGCCGGCTATTGGGATGTGGATATGAAGTTTCGCTTTTGGGAATCCGCGCCGCTCTTCACCAACCTGAGAATACCGGCCGAGACGCCAGACGGCTTTCTGGGATCACTCGCGGACAATCTGTTTAAGTCCCTGGTGCTGGAGTTTCTTTATCAGGCCGAGCATGAGCAGACGCCTTACCGCTCGGGCGTCAGCCTGCGGCACCGACAAATTATCCAGAATATCCTTTGCACGATTGAGGACGACAACCAGAGCACGCCCACCGTGGAAGCCCTGGCAAAAACGGCCGGCTACGGCATCAACCACTTTACCCGCATCTTCACCAAAGTCGTCGGCAAGCCGCCGAAGGAATACATCACCGATTTGCGCATTCGGCGAGCCAAGGATCTCTTGGCCAATTCCGACCGCTCCCTCAAAGAGGTGGCCATTCAAGTGGGCTACCAAAGCCCGGCTTTCTTCTCGCGGCAGTTCAAGCTCAAGGAAGGCATCAGCCCCAGCGAGTTTCGGCGGACTGGCAAAATGGCGACGCAGGGTTAAGCGGTTGCGCGGGGGAAATTAACCGCCGTTGCGCACCGCGCCAGCAGATGCGACTGCGCAACGCAGGTTGAAAAAGTGCAAGCCCGGGATGGCTTTGTGCAATACCGATCGTTTGCGCTAAGTCATGTGTCGTCTAGAATCAAACTCGTTAACCCTAACTCCAGAGAACATGAAATTATCGCACCACTTCCCCCTGCCTCAGAAACTTACCTGTGTTACCGTGCTCGCCCTGGGTGCCTTCGGCCTTTCCAACGTGACGCTCCAGGCGCAAGCGATTCCCATTTCGAACAACAGCTTCGAGGCCCAAGTGAATCCCGATAGCGGGGGAGCGTTTAACGCTGGTGCCTTTGATGACGTCGGCCCCTGGACGGGGTGGACGGTGATTACCACGCAAAACCTCAACGCGAGCTCTGGAGAGCAAACCGCCGTCGGCTTCAAGGATTTGACGCCTCCCGATGGCAGCCAGGTGATGAGCCTGATGTCCGGTGCTAGCATTGGGCAAGTCTCGGGAACGGCGTGGTCCAGCCTGAGCGTCGGCGATGTGTTGACTTTAACCGTCTCCGTGGGTGACCGCACGGCTGGCCCCAGTTGGTCGGACCAGTCCTTCTTCGGTCTGACCGATGGCTTGGCGTCCGGCTCGTTGATTGATGGCACCTTGCGGGGCAACACCGTGGCCAACTCAGGTGAGATTACCGCACCGCCAACGGGTATCGACAGCGGCACCTTCGGCGACATGTCTTTCAACTATACCATCGTCGCCGCCGACCTGCTGCGCTCGGGTAATATCGGCGTGGTTGTCGCCGCCTACGGACAAGTCGGCAGCACCGGCGGCGGCACGACGTCCGTCGCAAACCAAGCATTCTTTGACGACGTTCGCCTGAGCGTGGCGGCCATCCCCGAGCCGTCCACCTACGCGCTGCTGGTCGGCCTGCTCGGCATCGTCTGCGTGATCTACCGCCGCCGCTAAAGCGCGGACCTAACGTAGCATAGGCGTCTCGCCTGTGCTCAATACCATCACCTTAAAGTTGCGTCATCATGTAGGGCTCGCGCTTGCGCGACGCCGCCATTGCCTCACGACCAGCAGGATGCGGCATCGCGCAAGCGCGAGCCCTACAGCGCGACGTGGACATGTCATAGATTGGGGCACAGGCGGGACGCCTATGCTACGATAAGTCCCGCCCTTTTCCTTTATTTTTTTCCCTTCCCTCAACCCAGCCCGAAGCGCTTGCGCATTTCGTTGGCGGAGAGCTCGACGATCGTGGGGCGACCGCGGGGACAGGACAAGGGTTGGCGGCATTCGAGGAGCTGCTCGACGAGGTGCTCGATCGCGGCATCGGGCAGGTTGTCATCGTAGCGGATCGCGCGGGTGGCGGCGATCTTGGCCAGGGCCTCGTGGGCAAGCTGCGTGCGCTTGGGGTCGATCTCGCCCGCGAGCAGACGGTCGATCATGTCGCGCAAAAAGGATTCCGCCTGCGCCTCGGGCAACCAGTCCGGGTGCGCTTCGAGCCGGTAGAAGTTGCGGCCAAATTCCTCCAGCGTAAAGCCATGCTCATCGATCCAGTCCAGGTGGTCCTGAATCACGGCTGCCGTGCGCGGCTCGAACTCCAACGGCACGGGAAAGAGCAACTGCTGCCGTGCCTGACTTTGCGATGCAAAGTAACCCGCAATGCGCTCATACCAAATGCGCTCATGCGCGGCGCGCAGGCGCACCAGAGTGAGCGCGGTCTCGGTCTCAAAGAGCGCGAAGTCCACCTTGAACCGGCCGAGAAAACGCCACTTGAAACGCGTGGCCTTGGGCTCGGGTGTGGGTGCTAGCGGTGCTTCGGATTCGGGCGTTTCTATTGGAGCGGACTCGGCTTTAACCGAAGGCGGTCTTGCGGGGGACTGCGGTGTCGACGAAGCGGACGTCGACAGCTCAGCATTTGCGGGCTCGTCGGGCAGCGGCTTCTTCGCGACCGGCTTGGCGGGCGATTCCTTGGCGACGTATTTCGCGCGAAAATCTTCTGAAACAGGCTTGGGCTTCGTGCGCGGGTAGCTGGAGGGCGCCGGCGGTTTGACGGGTGGTTCAGGCGCAGGCGGAGTAATCGCCGGCTTCGGCAAACTGGCTTTGGCGAGCTGCTCTTTGGCGGTGCGCGCGGCGTCATCCACCGGCTCCTCGGGCACGGATTTTTTCAGTTCAAAGGTGGCCAGTTCGCGCAGGCGGTCTTGCACGGCGTTGAGCACGAAGCGCCTCACCCCACCCTCGTCGCGAAAGCGCACCTCGCGCTTAGCCGGGTGGATGTTGACATCGATCGCGGCGGGGTCGATTTCGAGAAAGAGAAACGCCAGCGGGAACCGTCCCTTGGGAATGTGCGTGTGGTAGCCCTCGATCAGCGCGTAGTTCAGCGTGCGGCTGTCCACCGCGCGCCCGTTGACGAGGGCGATCATTTCCTTGCGCGTGGTGCGGCCGACGCCTGGCTGGCCGATCAGCCCCTTGAGCCGCAGACCGCTGTTGCCTGAGACCTCCGGGAGCTCCACGAGTTGCCCGGCCAGTTGCCGTCCCCAAATCTCCGCGACGCGGTCCTTCATCGTCGGGCATTCGGGGGATTGAAACACCGTGCGCCCGTCCTCAATCAGCGTGAACGCCGTCTCCGGCCGCGCCACGGCGAGCAGTCGCACGAGGTGGATGATGTGCGCGGCCTCGGTGTTGTCGGTCTTTAAAAACTTCCGGCGCGCAGGCACGCTGTTGAACAAATGCGCCACCTCGATGCGCGTACCCGGCGGCATGCCGCACTCCCGCTGGTGGATGAACTTGCCGCCGTTAATGAAAATTTCCGTGCCGTGCTCGCGGTCGGCAGGACGGGTCTTCAGGGTGAACCGGCTCACGCTGGCAATGGACGGCAGGGCCTCGCCGCGAAAGCCCAGGCTGGTGATTTTATGCAGGTCTTCGGCCTCACGGAGCTTGCTCGTGGCGTGGCGCTCCATGGCGAGCAGCGCGGCGTCGGGTGCCATGCCGCAGCCGTTGTCTTCGATGCGGATGTAGCTCTTGCCGCCGTGGCGGAACTCCACCTCGACCCGTGTCGCGCCGGCGTCGAGTGAGTTTTCCACGAGCTCCTTGACCACCGCCGCCGGGCGCTCGATGACTTCGCCCGCCGCGATCTGGTTAATGACGCGGTCGGGCAGCACGCGGATCTGCGGTGCCGTGGAACTGTCGATGGTGTTGGACAAGCTACCCATCATGGAAATCGCCGCCCCCGCCTCAAGCTTCGGATGCAATTTTTCTATCGCGGGCGGATGTTCCATGAGCCGCACCACCCTGCCCAAGATGGGCTACGGACCCATTCGAAACTGAGACCTACTCTGGAAGCAGTGAGACTGCATATCATGATAGGATGCGGCTTGCAGACGGATTAGCTGAGGTTATATTCATCGGTTGATTACTGATCCAATCCACCTTTACCCCGTTTACTGATGAGCCTTCGTAGTCGCTTTTTATCCTTCGCCGTAAGCCTGGTCGCGGTCACTTCGTTTGCCGCCACGGACTGGCGTCAAGTCATGGGCCCGAACGAGGGGACCGTGCCCGCCCCTTACCAGCAAAACGTCGAGTGGCGCGACGATCTCGACGCCGCTTTTGCCGAGGCCAAGCGCGAAAACCGCCCGCTGTTCGTTACCTTTCGCTGCCCGCCCTGCGACCAATGCTCGTGGTTTGACGCCGTGGTCCTGCGCGGCAGCAACACGCTGACCCCGCTCTACAAGCAGTTCGTCACAGCCCGCATCACCGACGCCAAATACCTCGATGAGCGTGTCTTCAAAGTGCGCGAGTTCCAGGACCTCGACATGTCCTGGTGGGGCTACTTCCTCTCGCCCGACGGCCAGATCTACGGCGTCTATGGCGGCAAAGACGAAGTCTCCGACCAGACGCGGATCAGCGAGGACGGCCTGGCCAATGCCATGGAGCGCGTGCTCGCCCACCACTACGATCCGCGTCGCCCGCAGTGGAACATCGATGGCGAAATTCCCAATCTGAGCGGCCGCCCCGTCACCCCGTATGACTTCCCCGGAGCCAGCAGCTACCTGCGCGAACGCCCTGGTCTTAAAAGCCAGCCCTGCCTGCATTGCCACCAGGTCAACGACATCATCCGCTCGGAAAAAATGGCCAGCCCGGACTTCAACAAAGCCACCGATTTCTACGACTGGCCCTTCCCGGAAAACGTCGGCATGAAGCTCGACATCGACGAAGGCCTGCTCGTAACCGAGGTGACCCCGGGCGGCGTTGCCGACAAGGCCGGCCTGCAAAAGGGCGATGTGATCATGGTCGCCGATGGCCGTAAACTTTTCAGCAGCACCGATTTTCGCGGGGCGCTCCACCGCGCCAGCAATGGCCCGGCCACGATCGCCGTTTACTACAATCGCAACGGTCAGCCTGCACAAGCCGTCCTGCAAACCGACGAGAACTGGAAGGAAACGAAAAACTACTGGCGCAAGTCGATCTACGACGGCCCCATCGGCCCGAGCCCGGGCTTTTTCCCGCTCAAGGGGCCTAACCAGGGCAAGGGCTCGCTCTCGCTCAAGGCCTTCACCAAGGGCAAGCCCAACCACCCCGCGACCAAGGCTGGCCTGACGCCCAACGCGGAAATCGTTGCCGTCAACGGCATGCGCGAGGACATGAACACCCGCGAGTTCCTGACGTGGTTTAAGATGAACCACGCCGACGGTGACGAGATCACCCTGACCATCAAAAAGGGCGGCCAGGAAGACGAGATCACCTACCGCCTGCCGCGCAGTTAAGGCGTGCATTAAGCGCGAGCGCATGTTTTCATAACACGTATGACCACCCCGTCGTTACCCACCTCACCCGAAATTCTCACAACAACCGTTGGGTCGTATTCGCCGATTGACTGGCTGGCCGCGCTACCCAGCGAGCAGGCCGTCCTCGACGCGACCTCGGTCGTGATCAACACGCAAAAGCGCGCCGGCATCGACCTGCCGACCGATGGCGAGCTCTACCGCTACGACCCGAGCCACCCCGACACCAACGGGATGATTGAATACTTCGTTTCGCGCCTGGGCGGCATCCGCTCCGAGGTGGGCCGCAGTGACGGCACCGCCTTCCGCGCCAAGCAGGAGATGTCCTTTCGCCGCAAGCCGGCCGCGGTGGTCGAAGGCCCCATCACCGAAGGTGTGCTTGATCTTTACGAAGCCTGTTCGCGCTCGGCGTCCGTGGCCGGCGGACCACTGAAGTTCACGTTGACGAGCCCGTTCATGCTCGCGCGCACGCTGCTGGACAACCATTACGGCAACCTCGACGACCTGACCCTGGCCATTGCCGACGCCTTGGCTGAGCAAGTCGCCGACCTGCCCTGTGCCTGCGTGCAAGTCGACGAAGCCAACGTCCCCGGCGCGCCCGACAAGGCCCCGCTCGCGCAGGCCGCGATCAACCGTATTCTCGACAAAGTCACGGCGCAAAAGGCCGTCCATTTCTGCTTTGGCAACTACGGCGGCCAGACGATTCAGTCCGGTGCCTGGAAGCCGCTCGTGGACTTTCTCAATGGCCTGCACACGGACCACGTCGTGCTGGAGCTGGCGCACCGGCCAGACTCCGACCTCGACGCGCTCAAGGAAGTCGGCGAGCACATTGCCATCGGCATCGGCGTGATCGACATCAAGGTCAACCACGTTGAAACGGCGGACGAAGTCGCCAGCCGCATCGACAAGGCGGTCCAAGCCCTCGGCCCCGGCCGCGTAAAATGGGTCCACCCAGACTGCGGTTTCTGGATGCTCAAGCGCTCCGTCGCTGACCGGAAAATCGAAGCCCTCGTCGCGGGCCGGGATAAGTTCCTGGGCCGGTAGTCGTAGATGTAGCATAGGCGTCTCGCCTGTGCCCCATTCAACGATTTAAAAAAGTGATCGAATCAGGCACAGGCGAGACGCCTATGCTACGACAAGCGCTGCCTGCGCGCTACGCTGGCTCGTTGAAGTAGATTTCAATAATGTTCGTCCAGTCGCCGAACTTTTGGTCACTGTTGCCGTGGCCGACGATTTGGAGCTTCTTGAGCTTGGTGGGCTTGAAGTCGAAGACGGTTTCGTTTTCGCCCTCGCCGGGATTCTTCGCGCCCTTTTCGAGCATCTTCCACTCGGCGGTGTCACTGGCGGCACCGAGGATATCGATGGTGTATTGGCGCTCGAAGTGCTTGAGGAAAATAATCGTCACGCCGTCGAGCGTGACCGGCTCGGGGAAAGTGAAGGTGATCGTCGGCGGCTGATCCAAAGCGCCCTCAACGCCAGGCTGCATCTCGCCGCGCCAAGAGGACTTCCCCGATACCTCGCCATCGATGGCGAGTGCAGCCGGATAATCACCCCAGCCCCCGCCTTCCTTGGTCTCCCAATGATTGGCTTCGGCCTGGACCAAAGTCTTGTCCAAAGCAAAGGCGTGAACGGCGAGCAATGCGCCCGCAGCAAGCGAAACAAGGTGAGCTTTCTTCATGGCAAATAGTGGTGTGGGTTACGCGCCCAAACGCATAACCCCTCTATTGCCACTTGGCGAGCCTGATTAAGACTCAGCCGGCTCAGCGCTCTTCTTAGCCGCTTTTTTCACGGCTTTCTTCGCTGCCTTCTTCGTGGCCTTTTTAGTGGCTTTCTTCGCAGCCTTCTTGGTCGCTTTTTTAGCGGCCTTTTTGACTGCTTTTTTCGCCGCTTTCTTGGCGGCCTTCTTCGCTGGCTTCGGTTTGTCTTCCGAAGATTTTTCGGCAGACGGCTTGGGCTTTTCAGCAGAAGAGTTGTCGCCAGATGGCTTAGATTGCTCGGAAGATGGCTTAGGGGCGTCGGAAGACTTCGGCTTCACCAGCTCACTGGGGGAGCGCGGTTGGCGCGGTTGATCAGACTCGCGGGGCTTTTGATCGTGGCGCGGTTGGTTGCTTTCGCGCGATCGGTTGTCGTCGCGCTTGGGCTGGTCGCCCTGCGGCTTGCCGCCTTCGCGATTATCGCCGCGCTGGCGATCCTGGTGACGCCCGCGGGACTGGTCGCCGCGCTGTTGGTTATCACCACGCGACTGATCTCCGCCCTGGTCTCCACCTTGCTGATTGCCTTCCTGGCCGTCGCGATTACGGCGGTTGCGGCCTCCACGGCGACGGCGGCGACGGCGCTTCTTGTTGCCGTCCTCTTGGTCGTCTTCGTTTTGGTTTGGCTGACCGCCGGACTGATCGCCGGTCTGCTGATCGTCGTCCTGGGAGCCTTCAGACTTGTCCTGCTGCCGTTGATCACGGCCCCGGTTGTCGCGGCCGCGGTCCTTTTGCTTCTGCTTGCGCTCGCGGGTGCGGTCGAGCTGCTTGCGCGCCTCTTCCTTCTGCTTTTTCATCAGGCGGCGCGATTCTTCAAGCAGCTCGTCGAGCTCGTCGTCCTCTTCCCATTCATCATCATCGTCCCAATCGTCGTCCTCGCCTGGGGGCGGGGCGTCGGCGGGGCGTTGACGCGGCGGCGTGTAAATGAGCTCGGGCTCGACGGGGTAATTCTTGCGCTCGGGCAGCACGACCTTGTGTGCGGCCTTGGGCAGCGGGGAAACGGCGACCGGGATCTTGGGCTCCTCGCGCGTGCCCTGCGGTCGGATGACGATCTGGCTGACGCAGTTGTTCTCCTTAAAGCGGAGAACCGTTTCCACGGCCTGCGCAAAGAGGGCGTTTTCGATCGCGCTTTGCGGCTCCATTTGGACGCGCGCCTTGGGATCGGCCTCGCCAGCATTGGGCTGCGGGTAAAGCGTGCTGACCTTGACGCCAGTGTCGCGCACTTCCTCAAACAGCTGCTGGCCAAAGAGATGCAACCCACCCTGACCAGCGGCGGAGGTGACGCTTGCGGCGTTGCCCTGGCCGTTCCAGGCGATGTTGATCACGTAGCCGTGGTATTTGATCAGCGACGGCAAGGCGAGGCGCGTCAGGTAAACGGCGCTTAGCAGCTCGGTCTGGAGCGCGTATTCCAGCTCTTCGAGCGGTGTCGCCTCAAAGGACTCAGCCGGCGTGTAGCGGGCGGCGTTGACGACCACGTTGACCATTGGGTCGCGCTCCTGGATTTGCGCAAAGGCGCTCTCGAGCTCGCTGCGCGCGGTAAGGTCGCAGTTGACGCCGATGAAGTCCGGATGCTCAAAGGGACATTTGGAAAAGTCCTGAGCGAATCCGTAAACGCGAAATCCTAGTTCAATTAACTTCCGGGCGATCTGCAGGCCAATGCCGCGCTCGGCGCCGGTCACAAGTGCTATATCCATGGGTATTTTATTGGGCGCTCAACTACCGGTTCTTCCATCGGCGGGCCAACGCGTTTGCTGCGCGGCGGGCCTGATCAGGCATCGTGTAGCGGTAGTTCAAGCAATTGAAATTCGTGGTGTGCAAGGAATTGGAAAGGCCGTAGGTAAGACGTTGGGACCCGCGGGCGCAAGACTTGTTCACCGATAAAGTGAAGGACGGAATCGGGCGAAGTATTCACTGCCGCGGGGCTTTTCGATGGACATTGGCCGCGCCGCGCCTCACATTGGCCATCTCCCTGCTAAGCCATTCCCAGGGGTCGCCAACGAAGGCAACGTAACTGAATGCGCCATGAAATCTGTCATTATTTATTCCGGAGGCCTGGATTCCACGGTTCTCCTTTACCACCTGCACGCCGCCGGCACTGAGATCGCCGCGCTGAGCGTGAACTATGGTCAACGCCATGCCCGCGAGATCGACTGCGCCCGCAAAAACTGCGCCGCGCTGGGCATCGAGCACCGTGAGGCCGATCTGCGCACGCTGGCCCCGCTGCTGGGCGACAACAGCCTGACGGATCCCAACACCGCCGTCCCCAAAGGGCACTACACCGAGGCCACGATGAAGGCCACCGTCGTGCCCAACCGCAACATGATCATGCTGTCCGTCGCCGCAGGCTGGGCGATCAGCCAAAAGGCCGACAACGTCGCCTACGCCGCGCACTCGGGTGACCACGCCATTTATCCGGACTGCCGACGCGAATTCGCCGACGCGCTCGATGCCGCTATCCAACTGGCCGACTGGCACGCCGTGAAGCTCTACCGGCCATTTGTGGACTGGACCAAGGCCGACATCGCCAAGCGCGGCAGCGAGCTGGGCATCCCCTTTGCCGACACCTGGTCCTGCTACGAGGGCGGCGAAAAGCACTGTGGCCGCTGCGGCACCTGCATCGAGCGGCGCGAGGCATTTTATCTGGCAGAAGTCGACGACCCGACGCCCTACGAGGCCGACGCCCCGAGCGTCGAGGAACTCGTCGCACAATTCTGGAGGCTTTCATGATCACTTGCCGCAAGACATACCACGACGTGCCTTTTGGCCACCGTCAGCCGTTTCACGACGGGCATTGCTCGTTCATCCATGGGCACAACTGGTCAATCACGGTCACCTTCGCCTGCACCGAGCGAGACGTGAATGGCTTTGTCGTCGACTACGGCAAGCTGGGCTTCCTCAAAGACTGGATCAACGACAACCTCGACCACGCCTGTGTGTTCCACAAGGACGACCCGCTGCTCGACCAACTCGTCAACGCCGCACCGGAAGCATGGAAGGTCTACGTGGTTGACGACTGCTCCAACGAAGGCCTGGCGATCCATGTTTACGAGGTCTTCAACGCACTCGTGCGCGAACACACCGGCGGCCGCGTGTGGGTCGCCCAAGTTGAGATCGAGGAAGACAGTAAAAACGCTGCCACGTATGCGCCGCCCGCCAAACAGTAGCCTGTTAGCGAGCGCGAGCCGCCGCTTTTTCCTGCTTGTGCTCGAGCTCCACACGCAGCTCTTCAAGGTGCTGCGCTTTCTCCATCAAGGCGTCTTCCGACTCCTGCAAATAGCGCTCGCGTTCTTCGAGCTCCTCCTTGCGCGCGGTGTATTGATCGTTAAAGGTGGTAAACTCGCGGAGGATGTCGACGATGCGGTGGGCGTCGGCCAAGTCGGCCTTGAGCTTAGACATTTCGCCAAGCATCGTCTCGATCGGGCCAGCCGGGCGGAACGGGTTATGCTCGCCCTCCACCTCTTCCTCGGTCAGCAGAATCCATTCGCCGTCTTTGTCGGTCTGCGATTCGTGCAGCATGCAGATCTCCCAGTCGGGATACTTTTCGCTGAGGGCCTTGATCTCCGACATCGTCTGCGTTTCGTCCAACACATTTTCGCCGACAGCCACCCACCAACGATCCTGCTTGGTAGCGGTTTTTAAAAATTTCTTAAGCTGAGGTAGAGTCATCGAGAGAATTGAGGAATATTATAGGGGTATATCGTAATAGAATGTCGAACCCCTATGGCTGTAAAGATAATTATGACATACGATTTACAAGCGCGCAATCGACGATACCCCCTAGTGGAGCACTTCCATACGTTTCAGGGAGAGGGGGTACATGCGGGTAGATCGGCCTACTTCATCCGGACCTATGGCTGCCCGGTGCGCTGCCCCTGGTGCGACTCCGCCAACACCTGGCACCCGGAGCACCGCCCCAACAATGTGCCCAAAATGACGGCCAGCGAACTGGTCGACCTCGCCAGCAGCGGGCGGCCGGACTTCGTGGTCATCACCGGGGGCGAGCCCGCCGTGCACGACCTGCGCCCGCTCACAGACGGTCTGCATGCCGCCGGGCTTCCGGTGCACATCGAGACCAGCGGCACCTTTCCCCTGCAAGGGGATTTCGACTGGGTCACCGTGAGCCCCAAGGTTTACAAAGACCCACTGCCCGAGCTGATCCAGCGCGCCAATGAGCTGAAGCTGATCATCGAAAACGCCGACAGCATCCGCTACTGGGAAGACAAGCTCGGCAACGAGCTAACCCGCACCGACCGCCACGTCTGGCTGCACCCGGAGTGGGATCAACGCGACAACCCGGACATCCTCGCCCTGATTGCAGAAACCGTCCGCCTCCGCGGCACCCCCTTCCGCGCCGGCTGGCAAATGCACAAGCTGTATCGCGTTCTTTAAGAGGTTCGAAATGTTCGTAAGTTAGTAGGGTTCGAAAAGTTGGTAGTTTGGTAGCAAACTTTACGAACCTTCGAACATTTCAAACCTTTCGAACATTACTCAAAATACGGCGGGATCGGGCCTTCGTAGTCTTCCTTGGCGTTTTCCACGATGACGTTCGAGCGGATACCGCCACGACCGCGCCAGATCGCCTCAAGCCGCATCCAGCGGGGCTGGAGCAGGTTATACATCTCGTCGAAAATGGAGTTAGAAGCCGCTTCAAAGAAGATGCCCTTAGTGCGGAAATCCTGCAGATACAGCTTGTAGGCCTTGAGCTCCACGCAAGTCGCATCGGGCACAAACGTAAGCACAATGGTGCCAAAGTCGGGGTGGCCAGTCTTCGGGCAAAGCGAAGTAAATTCCTCCGCCACGTGCTGGATGACATAGTTACGCCCAGGGGCGGGATTCGGGAAAATTTCGATGTCCATAAAGCTTGGATAAGTAGCCATTAAAACAAGGCAAAGAAAAACTAGTCAGCCTCGAGTTTTGGTGCACCGGGAAACTGAAAAATCGCCTCGTCAAAACCATCGACAAACTCAAATTGCTCAAGATTCATCACCGACTCCAGCTCCCCGCTCACATAGCCCACGGCGCGGTGAGCGATTTGCACGCCATCAATTTCGCGATAGTCCGACAGCTCAATCGTTCGAAACTTTACCGCCCCATCCTCAAAGTCCGTCTTCATCTCCCGCTGCACAAGCATCGTCTCCGGGTTCAACCAGTAATTGACCAAACCCCCATTGGGCAGCGTGACCTTAACACCGGGCACACCCGCATCATTCGTGAGCGGATCCATTTTAATCGAATCACTGCCCTGCTCTATCAAATAGTTGAACAAAACTGCATCCCGCTGCATTGACGAATCACCATGTCGGTCCATCCATTGACTACCCTTCAACGGATCAGCACCAATCGGCGTCAACCAGCCACGAGAGCCATCATAACCCTGAATCATTATCCCGTTTGGCGTTGTTAATTCCAGACGGAATAATTGCGGCCTCATTTTCCGCACTACGAATGGATATCTTTCCCCACCAAACTCGTAAATTCCATCCATACGAAAAGCTACAATCGCATCCGAGTCGCGCTGGCCAAACATAGCCTTTCGGTGCTTTAGAATTAATGACCGAACATCCGAACTCACTTTAGACCGATTCTGATTTACCGTTGATGCATTCTCTGAGATTTCATGTAATCCTTGTGTGTAGACGCCAATTGCCCCTAACCACGAAAATGTGGCGATGAAGCTGGAGGCAGTAAGAATCTGACGGTAGAAATTCATAGCTCAACATACAGAAGAGCCTTCCCCACGGTGGAGGAAGGCTCGGTAAAGAAGTCTCACAGACACTAACGATGGCGGCGGCACACCGCGAAGCCCAGAATCGCGACACCTAGAAGCATTGCGTAAGTACTGGGCTCCGGAACAACCGTATACAAAGGGTCGAGCGGAGCGATTGCTGTAGTCGTTGAAAAGTTTTCGCCATCTGCAGGAATGCCATTCATTTCGACATTAGTTGCATAGCCGTAAGTAGATCCAGCTACTGCAGTGTTAGATGGAAACCACATAACTCCAAACGAAGAAGTTAGTTGGCTATCACTTAGAGCGGGCGAGCCATTAGGACCGGTGTAAAGCACATTTTCAATTCCAGTAACGCGACCTTGATTCGGTCCAAAGTTAAGAGTCGTTGGTGGCGTTGTGGATGACGCATCTCCGCTGAAAATAAAAACATCGCCGGTAGCTAGACCATTTGCGGTGAGCTCTACATAATTTGAGGTAATATCAAAAGGATCATACAAACCTAAAGTCAGACCATCACCGTTAACATCAAACAGCAGACCCCATGACATCCCAGGAGTTGCACTACCTCCTATTGAATCAGTAAAACCATTTTGATTAATCTGGAACGACGTAGTAGCAAGCAAACTAGAGCTAGCTACCGAGCAAATTAACAGTACATATTTAAATTTCATAAAAGTGTAGGTATAAAGTAGTGCACGTAAGGTTATTCGAGATAGGATGGCAAGTAGGACCAAACAAAAGAATCATTTGATACGGTTCCAGGCTTACGCAGAATGTAGTTTTGGCCAGGCTCCAATTGAAAGGTGTTATCAACTAGATTCCCACCATTGTCATACCAACCGTAGCCTTCAAAATAAGTCAAAACAGATGATGCAGATTTATTATAGTCTGCACTGTCATTGTTGTAGGCGTAGAGTATTGCTTGATCAGCTACACCACCAAGCCCCGAATCCCCGATTGATACATCTACAGGAGTATAAACACTGAAAATAATATCATTGGATTGCCCGGAATCATCCGTAGAGAAAATGTAGCGTGTTTTAAACATTGGCACGGCACCCGAAAGAATCAGATCAAAATCAGAGCTTCCAGCTGGTGTACGTATGATAACGCCTTCGGCAATATCCAGAGTATCATCATCAGATAAATTACCACCATTATCGTACCAGCCATAACCATCAAAATAGGTTAATACATCAGCGGCTGAGCGATTAACAGCATTACCAGAATTAATGTAGCGATACAATATTGAACCCTCCGGCACAGTCGTTCCGGAGAACAATGTTGCGGGGGTCCAGTAAGGGACAATTTGAATGATGTCGCCATTGCCTGAGCCATCTGCCGATTCGGACGTGACGCCGGTCAGGTCTTCATCGCCCAAGGCTACGGTGATGGAGTTTGCGTCATTGGCTGTGATTTCAAGGGCCAGCCCTTCTTTGGCACCCGTTAGAAACACCGCATAGTAGGTGTTGGCGGGATCGCTGGAATCCGCGTCGCCGTAGAGGAATTCTCCGTCATCCCAGCTAGGGCTGCCCAGAATGGTGAGCGTTGAGCCAGAAATCGAATCAATGCGCCCCTCGAAAGTCACCGCTCGGCTGAATGGCACGCTAATACGCGTATCCGATTCACCTTTAACCGGAATAACCATTCCACCCATGGGATCCGTGGTTGCGGCATTGGCGGTGATGGCAAGCGAAGACGCTGCCAGGAAAGCAAGATAGGGGGATATTTTCATTTAACGAAGACTGGAGAGGAAAAGACTAAGATGCATGGTTACAATTTCAAGGCTATATTACCATGTGAAGGGTAATTGAGAATGAATATTTCACCCGATTAGATTTATTTACGATATTTTCGGAACCCGCGGTTGAAAATCCGCTATTTGGAATGAAATTAGTTCTCAAATAAGATTGATTTTTGGAATCATTCCAATTTAGCCTACAAGATTATGATTAATTTAACCGACGCAGCCAAGGCCCACCTTGATGACGCGCTTGCCAGCAGTGGCTTGCGGTCAACGCGTCAGCGCGAGCAAATCTATGCAGTGCTACTCAAGCGGCGCGACCACCCCACGGCCGACGAAGTCTACGCGCGCGCTAAGGAAGTCATGCCCACGATTTCCTTGGCCACCGTCTATAATTGCTTAGAAACCCTCGTCGATTGCAACCTCGTCAAAAAGCTAAACTACGAGCGCGAGCCGAGCCGCTTTTGCCCCAACGACGGCGAGCACGCCCATTTTCTCGACGAGGCCAATGGCCGCGTTTACGACATCCTGCTCCCCGAGAACTTCCGCAGCATGGTTTCGCAAATCCTCCCAAAGGGCTTCGAGGCCAACAAGGTCAAGCTGACCTTCACCGGATACGCCCCTCAAGATCTGGATACCAATTCCTTATAATGACAGTGCCCTTGTTCTTGGTTCTTAGTTCTTGGTTACCGTCCAACTGAAAATTATCGAAACAACTTCCACACCTCCCAACTTTCCAACCTTTCGAACATTCCAACGTTTCGAACCTTTACAAATCATGTCACTCGAAATCCAGAACCTCAACGTCAACATCGGCGAAAAGCAGATCCTGCGCGACTTCTCCCTGGAAGTGCCCGCAGGCGAAGTCCATGCGATCATGGGCCCCAACGGCACGGGTAAGAGCACCCTGGCCAAGGCCCTCGCCGGTCACGAAGACTATGATATCACTAGCGGTCAGGCCCTGCTCGACGGCGAAAACATCGTCGGCATGGAGCCAGACGAAATTGCCCGCCTCGGCCTGTTCATCGCCTTCCAGTATCCGGTGGAAATTCCCGGCGTGACCATCGCCAACTTCATCCGCGCGGCCCTGCAGGCACGCCTGGAAGAGGGCGAAAAAATCGTCGCCACCGAGTATTACAAGCAGCTTCGCGCCATCATGGACGAGCTAAAAATCGACCGCAGCTTCTCCGCCCGCTCCGTCAACGACGGCTTCTCCGGCGGTGAAAAGAAACGCTGCGAAATTTTGCAGATGAAGATGCTCGACCCGAAGTATGTCATCATGGACGAGACCGACTCTGGCCTCGACATCGACGCGCTGAAGGTCGTCGCCGAGGGCGTTAACAACATGCGTTCTCCCGACCGTGGCTTCCTCGTCATCACCCACTACCAACGCCTGCTCGACTACATCGTGCCAGACGTGGTCCACATTATGTGGGACGGACGCATCGTCAAAACCGGCGACAAGAGCCTGGCCCTCGAAATGGAAGCCAAGGGCTACGATTGGGTGAAGGAGGAGTTTGCCGGCGCTACTGCGTAGCGGCGTAAGGTTCGAAAGTTTGAAATGTTCGTAGGTTCGTAAAGTTATGGCAACGTGGACGACATTCGAGGAGATTGACGCCTGGCAGAAAGCCCGGACGCTGACTCGTAATGTCTATACGGCTACCAATCAGGGTAGTGCCGCTAAAGATTACGGACTGCGAGATCAAATTCAGCGCAGCAGCGTTTCGGTAATGTCTAACATTGCCGAAGGATTTGCCCGTGGCGGGGTAAAGGAATTTCTAAACTTCCTGCACATCGCTCGCGGCTCCCTGGCTGAAGTTAAAAGCCAACTCTACGTCTTGCTGGACGTGGGGCACATCGGCCAAGCACAATTCGAGAATATCTACAACGATGCTTCGATGACCGAGGTCCGCATCAACGGCCTCATCAAGTATCTGCGGAATACAGATTTTCGCGGTGCTAAATTTCAAACCAGCGAACCCGAACAACCTTTCGAACTTTACGAACGTACGAACATTACGAACCTTTCATGACCGAAACCGTCCAGATGATCATCCTGTTCATCGTCACCAGCATGGGGACGATGGGAGATGGCAGTGATAAGCCTACCGGTGCCTGGCTGGAGGAAGTCACCACGCCGTACTATGCGTTTGTCGACGCGGGTTACGAAGTGGTGGTCGCCTCCCCCGAGGGTGGCGCGATGCCCATCGACCCGCGTAGCCTCGAAGGCCGCGGCGTCACGGAATCCGTCAAGCGCTACCAGGCCGACGAGCAGGCCCAGGCCTTGTTCGCCAGCACCCTGAAGCTCGACGACGTGGTTGGCAACGACTTCGACGCCGTGTTCATCCCCGGTGGGCACGGCCCGATGTTCGACTTGGCCAACAATATGGAGGTCAGCATGATTGTCGTGCAGCACTACGGCGTGGGTAAGCCCGTTGCCGCGGTTTGCCACGGCCCCGCTGGCCTACTCACCGCGACTGACGACTACGGCAACTGGATTTTCGCCGGCAGCGAAGTGACCGGCTTCTCCAATGCCGAAGAGGACGCCGTTGGCCTGACCGACGAAATGCCATTTCTGCTCGAAGACAAAATCGTCGAGCTGGGCGGCAAATACGTCCGCGTGAAAAACTTCGAGCCCAATGTCATTGTCGACGGCAACCTGATCACCGGGCAGAACCCGGCCTCCGCCGAAGGCGCTGCCAAGGCCGTGATCGACAGGCTGGAGAATAAACAACCGCAAATGGTTCGCCGCCGCGTCATGCCTAAAAAACCAGCCAATGCTGGCACCACCGAATAACCACCTTCGAACCCACCAACCTTCGAACTTTCCAACTTATTTCAGCCATGAGCACCGAAGCACCAGAAATTAACATCGACCGCAGCAAGGGAGATTTCTCCTATGCCGAAGATTACGCCTACGACGCCGGCATCGGCCTCTCGCCCGACACCATTGACTACATTTCCAAGGTCAAGGGCGAGGAAGCGTGGGTAAACGAGTTTCGCCACAAGGCGCTGAAGATCTTTCAGGACAAGCCCATGCCGACCCACTGGGCGAGCAAAGACCTCGACTCCATCAAGTTCGAGGACGTCCGCTACTACCTCTCCAAGGGGCAAAAGCCATCCCGCACCTGGGACGACGTGCCGGACGACGTTAAGGAAACCTTCGAGCGCCTGGGCATCCCCGAGCAGGAGCGCGCCTTCCTCGCTGGCGTGGAAGCACAGTTCGACTCCGAGGCCGCCTACTCCCGCATGAAGGAGGAGATGGAAAAGCTCGGCGTGATCTTTGTCGGCCCCCATGAAGGCCTCCACGAGCACCCCGAAATTTTCAAGAAATTCTTCGGCAAGGTCATCCCGATCGGCGACAACAAGTTCTCCGCGCTGAACAGCGCCTGCTTCTCCGGCGGCAGCTTCATCTACGTGCCCAAGGGCGTGAAGGTAGCGCAACCGCTGCAGGCCTACTTCCGCATCAACGCGGAAAACTTCGGCCAGTTCGAGCGCACGCTGATCATCGCCGACGAGGGCTCGGAAGTCACCTACATGGAGGGCTGCACCGCACCGAAGTTTGAGACCGCCACCCTGCACTCGGCCGTCGTGGAGCTCGTTGCCCTCAAGGGTGCGAAGATCCAATACATCACCGTGCAAAACTGGTCCAACAACGTCTTCAACCTCGTCACCAAGCGTGGCATGGCCGAGGAAGATGCCGAGATCCGCTGGATCGACTGCAACATCGGCAGCCGCCTGACGATGAAATACCCCGGCGTCGTGCTCAAGGGCGAGCGCGCCCGCGGTGAAGTCATTTCCATCGCATTGGCCAACGACGGTCAGCACCAAGACACCGGCGCGAAGATGATCCACGCCGCCTCGAACACGACCTCGAACGTCATTTCGAAGTCGATCTCCATCGGCGAAGGCCGCAGCACCTACCGCGGCCAGGTCCACATTCCCAAGCGGCTGTCCAACTGCAAGAACAACACCGAGTGCGACGCGTTGCTCATCAACACCAACTCGCGCACCGACACCTACCCGGCGATCACCGTCCGCGGCGACCACAACTCCGTCCAGCACGAGGCCAGCGTCTCCAAGGTCAGCGCCGAGCAGATCTTCTACATGCAGCAGCGCGGCCTCGAAGAGGGCGAAGCGATGTCGCTCGCGGTCAACGGCTTCATCAACGACCTCGCCCGCGAATTCCCGATGGAATACTCCGTCGAGCTGAAGCGCCTGATCGACCTGGAAATGGAAGGCTCGGTTGGCTAACGCCAACTGTGCTCTGGTGCTTGGTTCTTAGTTCTATGTTGAGCTACCAACCAAGCACTAAGAACCAAAAACCAAAGCACACTTTTTAGAATAAAAAGACCATGTCTGTCGTCACGACCACACCTGACACCGAAAAATTCACCGAGGAAAACTTCCGCCACCACCTGGATGCCTTCTGGTTGAACGCGCCCTGGGTGCAGGAGCTCAAGGAAGAAAACTGGACGCGCTTTCAAGAGCTGCCGATGCCCACCCGCAGCGACGAGCGCTACCGCTTTACGGACATTCGCAAGCTCAAGCTCGAGGGCTACCGCCCGGCGCAGGAGCCCAGTGAAGCCAAGAAAGCCGACGCCATTGAGCGCAGCAACATCGTCAGCAACTACGCTGGCAAGCTCGTCTTTGGCGACAACTACCTGCTGGAGTTCCAGGGCGTCAGCGAAGAGCTCGCCAGCAAGGGCGTCATCTGGATGCCGCTCCAGCGAGCGGTACTGGAGCACCCGGAGCTAGTTAAAAAGTATTTCCTCGAAGAGGAGAATCTACTCGGCTCGGAAAAGCTGCTGGCACTGCACAACGCGTTCTTCCACGGCGGCAGTTTCCTCTACGTCCCCAAGGGCGTGGAAATCGAAAAGCCGCTTTGCGCCTACTACTGGTCAGCTGATTGCAACGAAGCCATTTTCCCGCACACCTTGCTCGTGGCTGAAGACAACGCCAAGGTCGACTTTGTGGATTACTACGGCAGCCTCGACGAAGGTTGCTGCTCCACCCTCTCCTGCGGCGTCGGCACGATCTACGCCGGCCAGGGTGCCCAGGTCTTCCGCAAGATCGTTCAGAATTTCAACGAGGAATGCCTCTCCGTTCAACTGGAGGCCAACATCGCCAACCGCGACAGCCAGGTGAAGACCATCGCCGTCAACCTCGGCTCTAAGTATGCGCGTTTGCAGAACCACACCCGCATCGTGGGCCCCGGCGCCGATGTCAAAATGTATGGCCTGACCATTGGCCGCGACGAGCAGGAGTTTGACCAACGCACGCTGCAAATCCACGAAGCGCCCAACGCCGTGAGCGACCTGCTCTTTAAGAACGCGCTGCTCGACGACTCGCGCACGATTTTCTCCGGCCTGATCAAGGTCGCCAAGGACGCTCAGCAGACCGACGCGTATCAAACCAATCGCAACCTGCTGCTCTCCAAAACCGCCGAGGCCAACAGCCTTCCCGGCCTGGAGATCGAGGCCAACGACGTGAAGTGCTCCCACGGTGCCACCACCGGCCAGGTCGACGAAAACGAGCTCTTCTATCTGATGGCGCGCGGCATCCCCCGCGAGACCGCCTACCAGCTGCTGGTCTTTGGTTTCTTTGAGGAAATCATCGAAAAAATCAGCAACGAAGAGCTCCGCGAAAACGTCCGCAAGCTCGTCCAAAAGAAGTTCGCCAGCTAGGCAGTGGGCGGCTTGAAATTCCTACAAAAAAGCAGAAGCGGCGAACACCGCTTCTGCTGAAATGCTTTGCTTTGAACGGAGTCCGTTAGCGACCACTCTGGCGACGACGCATCACGAGCAATACGCCCATGGCCAGCGCGCCGAGCATCAGGGCAGTCGTCTGCGGCTCGGGAATTGTGCTCAGCTCGAAGCTGGAGATTTGCGCGGACGCACCTTCGTTGACGCTGAAACCAACGGCGGAAATGTCGTCGTAGTTGCCGCTGCCCACCAAGGAGGCCGGGCGTGAGACGGTGTTGCCCAATGAGTCTTCGGCGAAGATCGACACTGTCCAGTTCGACGAAGAGGCATCCGTCGCATCCAGCACCATGGTGACGGTTACGTTGGCATTGCTCAGCACGCCGTCGTAATCAATGCGGCCCGCCGAGACGCCCAAGCCGGTAAAGGTTACCACGTTGGCGTTGTTGCGCTGCAAATAGGAAGTGTAGCCCGTAATCACCGCGCGCTGGTCGGCAGTGGTGTCGGCAAAGCCCAGACTCAGCCAGTTCGTGCCGCCGCCGGTGACATCGAAGCTTGCCGTGAGTTGATAAATCTCGCCGGCCTGCGGAGCGAAAGCCAGCCAGGCCCCGCCGTCGGCCGTATCGGCCACGGAACCATCGGCGTCAAAAACCGGATTGGCATTCCAGGTCGCGCCACCAGTAGTGATTGTCGGCGTCGTGCCATCGAGGTTCGAGCCGGGTGTTCCGTTAAAATCCTCTTGGAAGATCACGACGGCTTGGAGGCTGAAAGACGCGGCCAAAGTAAGCGCGACGCCCGAGATTTGCTTAAGTGTAAACATTGTGCTTGGGGATGTTGAGGATTGAAACATGAGCCGTCGGCTGACGGTCGACTGGAGGTGACTTCCACGAACGGCTCAATACACACATCCAAACCCATGAGCGCCGGAAAGTCCCGCGCCCGATTATGCAAACTGTAACATTTTGGGCAGAAAAGGCCGCTAGCTCCGGCGTTGCAGGCCATTTTCGGTCCACTTACCCGCGATACGCAGGATGAGCGGTGCCTCCGGCAGGCCAAACTCGGAATGCTGGATTTTCACCACCATGATATCCAGCGCTGCCTTGGCGAGGTTGCGGAAATCGTGCACGATGGCGGCCTGATGGCTGGGATGCAGATCTCCCGTAAAGCCGATCCACGGAATGCGGTGCGACTCGTAATCCACTGGCGGAGCGAGCGAGCTGAGCAGACAATCCGCTTGGAAATCTCTCGCCCAGCCCTCCACGCGCTGATGAAACTCGGCTATCGGAGCTACGTGGCAGGGGCAATCGTAGCCCAGATACTCCTGGGTCGCGGCGTAAAACGCGCCTTGGTGAACGCCCTGCATCCCACGGTGGAAGCGATCGTGCACAGCCAGAATTGGCCGGCGATAACCCGCCTCGACCAGCCGACGCACACAGCGCCGCACGTCGAAATACGTGCTCTTTTGAATGCTGTGGGTTTGCGGGCGCTGCACGGTCTCGCTGAGAGAGACGACACTGTAGCCCTCCCATGGGAACATGATTTCGTTCACGCCGACCGGCAGTGAGGACAGAAATATGCCGCGCACGCCCCGGGAGCGCAGCACCTGGTCCAATCGGCGCGCGGGCATCTCATCGGCGTTCAGCCAAAATTCATCCAGGTTGTAGCCGCGCTTGGGGGCGAGGTCTTTTAGGTGGTCGTGCAGGCGCACACTCGTCGGGACGCTGCGCCAGCCCTCGGGCTCCGGGTAATTCGTCAGCCAAGCCAGCGTTCCGCGAAAGGCATGGCGCTGCGACTCGTGGCGGTAGGCATTGAGCGCCGACAGCGCCGGATCGGGCTCATAGCCGAGCTCTTCCGCCAGCCGCTCGATGCGCTCACGCGTCTCCGGCTTCACCCGCGGGTCGTGATTAAGCGCACGCGACACCGTGGCGATGCTGACGCCAAGCTGCTTGGCTATCTGCCGCATGGAGACCCTCATGGGCAGCCATTACGACCGCACGCGCTTCAGGTTTCAATTCCCGATTCACCAGCGATATCTTCGCGACGAGACCACGCGCCATTTTGTCGCCAAAGCAGGGTCAAGGGCTCATTCGGGCTTGGCCAGTCGGAGAATTATCACACAATGAGCCGCATGTTACTGCGGACTATTATTGGTTATTCATCTTTCTGGGCTGCCAGCTTGGCGTTCGGGTAATCCAACCCCGCACCGTTTCCACAAATCAAGGGCGACACCCCCAGACAGCCATGACACCCAACAGAGCAAATAGAGCATTGAGCAAGGTGAAACATTCTACGATGCTAAGCGCCATCATGCAGCCGCATAAACTATTGGCATTGATCATTTGCCTCATCATTGCCCAGCCCGCGCTATTGCTGGCACAAGAAGAGGATTACAACCCGGTCACTCCCTACGAAGATCCGACTGAAATCCTCGATCTCCTGAGCGAGCTCTCCGCCACCGATGACGAACATTTAAGCGAAGCCTACCAACTGCACCCGGCCAACACCAGCAGCCCGCGCGACACCATGATCAGCTTCATGAAAATGACGCAGCGCTTTCATGACTTGATCTCCAGCGAGAACTATTCTCCCCAAGATCGCGTGGAAGTATTCCATCTCTTCGGGCAGATGCAGGACTTCTTTGATTTGCGCAACATCGCACCGTCCCTCCGTGCCGACTACGCCTCGGCCAGTGCGATCTATTTGCGTGAAGTGATCGACCGCGTCGGCCTGCCACCCATCGACAAAATTCCCGACGAGCGCATCATGCAACAGGCGATTAAGAACGGTTTCCCGGCGCGGTGGCAATTGCCGGAAATGCCGTTTGAAATCATCCGCGTCGATAGCGGCGATGAGGAGGGCCACTACGTCTTCAGCCAGGAAACTATCGAAGAGGTGAAACCACTCTTCAACGAAATCCGTGACATGCCCTACAAGACCAAGGCTGCGGAAGATTTCTATTACTATTTTTTCCTGACGCCCAACCCGGTTATCCCGTCGGAGTGGATTGATAACCTGCCGGACTGGGCACTATTGGATTTCTACGAGCAGACCGTCTGGCAGTGGGCTTCAATGTTCATTGTCATCGTCCTGGCCGGGCTATCCGTTTGGCTAATGCAGCTCATCATTAGCCGCATTAGTAGGAAAATGGCACCCACCGCACGCCACGCGATTCACCTCATCATCCCAGCCTACGCGATCGGAATTTGTTATTTTGCCTACGACCTGATCGACGACAAAATTTTTATCACTGGAGATGTGTTCCAGGTGGTCGTTTATGTGGCTTATTCGATCATCCTGATTTCTGCCATTATCATCACCTACATGATTGGCACGCTGGTGGCCGACCTCGCCGTCAAAGCAGAACGCTACCGTTACCAAAGCTTCGATTCTCATCTGATGCGTATCGGCATTCGCATCGTCAGCATCATCATTTGCCTGGCGATATTAATCAAAGGCCTGCAGCACGTCGGCTTCTCCCTGGCCACCGTGATCGCGGGTGCCGGCGTAACGGGTCTGGCCATCGCGCTCGCCGCCCAAAGCATGCTGCGCAATATTTTTGGCGGCTTGATGATCTTGCTCGATAAGCCCTTCCGCGTAGGGCAGCGCGTTAAAATAGAGGGTGCTGACGGATCCGTCGAAGAGATCGGCCTGCGCTCGACCAAGATTCGCCTGCTCAACGGCCACGTAACCACGATCCCCAACGAGAGAGTCGCCGATGCCTCCATTGAAAACATCGGCATGCGCCCCTACATCCGCCGCGTGTCGAGCATAACCATCACCTACGACACGCCACAGGAGAAAATCCCGCTCGCAGTCCAGATCATCCGCGAAATCCTGGCCTTGCCCGAGGGGGAAGCGCCTGGCGAGAGTCAGGAGCACCCCAATGAACGCATTAACCAACCGGACTTTCCGCCCCGGGTGTTCTTTAACGAATTCAACGCCGACTCGCTCAACATCCTGATGATGTACTGGTTCCACCCGCCCCTGTATTGGGATTTCATGGAGTTCAGCCAGCGCGTGAACGAGGAAATCATGCGTCGCTTCGCCGAAGCGGGCATCGAGTTTGCATTTCCGACGCAAACGATTCATCTTGCGGGTGAAAAGGTGGCGCCCTTTCCTCAAATCGAGGCTGCCGCCCCTGAGCCAAAGCCAGAATCAGAAAATTCCCAATCATGAGCGCCAACAACCAGCGAGTTCTCTCCCGCGACGTCGAAGCCACGGTCATCCCGGCCGGTGACAAGGTCACCCTGCCCAGCGGCTCCAAAGTCGACATCACGCACCGCCTCGGCGGCAACTTTACCGTCGTCTGCGATTACGGCATGTTCCGCATTCTCGGGACCGACGCCGACGCCCTTGGCGAGGAAACACCCGACTCCGCCAAGACCGAAGCCGCGGCTGGCGGCGACGACCACGAGGGACCGCCCTCGGACGAAGCCGTCTGGGATGCACTCAAATCTGTTTACGACCCGGAAATCCCGGTCAACATCGTCGACCTGGGCCTGGTTTACTCCATGGAAGTCATGGAAGAGGCCAGCCAATACCATGTTTCCGTGCAAATGACGCTCACCGCGCCCGGCTGCGGCATGGGCCCGGCCATCGCCGAAGACGCCAAAGGCCGCGTCGAGTCGGTGCCCGGCGTCACCTCCGCCCAAGTGGACATCGTCTGGGACCCACCCTGGACCCAAGACATGATCACCGAAGAGGGCAAAATGGAGCTGGGCCTGATCTAGCAAAAGCGCCGTAGCATAGGCGTCCCGCCTGTGCCCCAAATCCAACTAACCAACGCACGCCCGTAGCATAGGCTTCCCGCCTGTGCCCTAATCCATCATTTCCATAACGGTGTTCTTTAATCCACACTAGGAACTGGAAACGACCCATCGCAACCTTCCTCAATGACGGCAGGACGACGCCCTCTATTTCGTCACCTTTCGGCTAGCTGACTCCATCCCAGCCGCCAAACTCCGGCAATGGCGCGAAGAACGCGATCTCTGGTTAGCACAGCATGGTCAACCCACCACCGACCAGCAGCAGGCCGCCTATGATGAGCGTTTCCCCGCCCGTTTGGAAACCTGGCTCGACGCTGGCATGGGCAGTTGCCTGCTTTCCGAAAGGCCAGCGATTGAAACCGTCGCCAACGCGCGGAAGCATTTCGATGGCAAACGCTACCATCTCGATCATTGGGTGATCATGCCGAATCATGTGCATCTGATCGTGCTTCCCTTCATCAACCATGCGCTATCGGACATTCTTCACTCATGGAAATCCTTCACGGCAAAGCGATTGAATCGGCCGTCCGAACGTGCTGGCGCGGTGTGGCAGAGTGAATCTTACAGTCGAATTATTCGGGATGAAGCTGAGTTGCGGCACTACCGCGAATACATTTTGGAGAATCCCAACAAGGCGGGACTCGATTTAGCGGAAGATGCGATCGGCACTGATCGGATTGATGAAAAACTTGAAGATAAGTGATGATTTAAGGCACAGGCGGGACGCCTATGCTACGATGGTCGAGAGACTTACCCGCAAAACACCTTTTTGATTGGAAATTCTGCGCTTTCCGCATCACATTACCCATCATGATCGAATCCAAAGCGAAAACTCCACTTTTTGACTGCGACGACGAGAAGAGCAAAGACGCCGGTAAGGGCGGCATCCAGCTGCAGATGGAAAAAAAATTCCTCGAGGAGCGGAAGATTTTTCTCTGGGGCGAAGTCAATGATGAGTCCATGAAGACCATCATGGAAAAAATGCTCTACCTCGAGGCCGAGAAACCCGGCGAGGAGATCAAGTTTTACATCAATAGCCCCGGCGGCTCGATCACCGCAGGCATGGCTGTCTATGACACCATGCAGATCATCAGCTCGCCGATCAGCTGCATCGTCCACGGCATGGCCGCTTCGATGGGCAGCATTCTGCTGTCCGGTGGCACCAAGGGCCGTCGCTTCGTGTTCCCGCACGCCCGCGTGCTCATCCACCAGCCGCTGATCATGGGCCGCATCGTCGCTCCCGCAGTCGATATCAACATCCAGGCCGAGGAGATGGAAAAGCTCCGCGAAGAGCTCAACAGCATCCTCGCCCGTGCCTCCGGCCAATCCATCGAGAAAATTCGCAAGGACACCGACCGCGACTTCTATCTCAACGCCCAACAGTCCATCGAATACGGCTTGGCCGACGCGATCTTCGAAGGCCCGCTCTAAGCCGGCGAATTAAATTTTATCCCAATGAGGCGTGGAGCAATCCACGCCTTATTTTTTGTTCGCGGCTTCGCGCGCGGCCTTGCGGCGCTCGGCTTCTTCTTTGATTTTCTGGCGTTCGGCGGCCAGCTCTTCCTGCCACTTGGTGGCAAGCACGCGGTCACCATACTGGTTGGCCAGCGGGATCGCCTGCGGAAGGAACGCCAGCTTTTCACCGCGTACGCTGGCCCCTTCGGCCAATGCGCGCATGATCGGGTAGGCCATTTTGCGCTCACCTAGGGTAATGAGCAGCTCGGAAATCTGGAACGCCAGCCCGGCATTCTCGGGCGTAAAGGAAGTCATCTGCGAAACAAACTCCAGCTGGGCAATCGCCTTCTCGCTTTCGTCCCGCTTCTGCCACCCAAGGGCAATTTCGTAAGCGATGGAGAGGCCGGGCGCGTAGTGAAACTGCCGACGCAGATACGCAAATGCGGCATCGTCGCCCTCGGCTTTGCGGATTTTCTCCGCCTCACGCATGACGACATATTGGGCAAGCTCATCCGTGGGGTCGAGGCGCTCCAATTGTTTGGCTAAACCCACCTTAAAGGGCCGGTATAGCGGATCACCGAGAAACATCCCCATCCAACTCGAGACCTGCATCGAGTAATACGCGGCATCGCCGGTTTGCATGCCGTCGGCCAGAGCCTCCATGAACAGGTGGGGCTGGTGCGTCAGTTGCAGGTAGGGCTCGTAAACATTGCCCACCGTGGCCGCGACACCGCGCTCGACAAAGGCACCCGTCCAGCGGGCGCTTGGCCGACGCAAAGCCTGTCCGGAAAAGCTACTGATGTGAATCGCGATGGCTCCGGGCGGCATGCGATACTCCGGGTCTTCAAACGGGCCGTCCGGCGGATGCGTCCACCAGCCGAAGTAAATCGCCGGCGCGTCTAACTGGTGTGTCCACTGGAAGCGGGGCTTGTTCTCATCGAGGCTCACGGGGAAATCCAGTTGCTTGATTTGGGCCATGGCCTCGTCCATCCATTTTTCACCCTGGGCATGCGGGCCGCCCTTGTCGATGTAGCCGCGGCCACGCAATCCGTTGGCCTCGCCAATGAGGGCGCTGTCGATGAGGCGCTTCACGGCGGCCACGCTGGGCCCGTCGAGCCGCGCAACCTTCACCATACTGTTGAGCTGCATGTAGTCGGGCGTCTTTTGCTTGAACAGCGGGTTCTTGGCCGGGCCGGCCAGCGGGGTGTCGACCACGGCCAGGTAATTCAGCTCGCTGTCGACGGAGGCCTGGCTGTTGGCCATCGCGCCTTGAGTATCACTCGGCAAACCTCTCAATGTCGCCTCCGAATAGCCATCCACCTGATAGGGCAGTCGGCACAGCACCAGGTAGCCGATGCTGTGGCCCATGGGGACCATTTTCCGGCGACCGGCGCTGTCGTAATCGTTGGAAAGCACCGCATTGAGCCACTTTTTTTCGACCAGCTTTTCGCGGAGCGGATTGAAAATTTGCTCAATGAATTCCTCCCCCTTCAGACGCTCCTCCTTGGAGCACGCGATCTTGATTAAGTTCGCCTCGGGGATCTTGCGCTTGCTCATGTAATACGCCGCAATGGCAAGCGAGTCCGGGTCGTTTTCGTTGGCGACGACCACAACTTGTTGCGGCTCCACCGCAAAGAGGTTCACCGCCAAGAGCAGGCACAGGGTGTGGATAAAGAAACGCATGGCGCGGAACTTAGGTGCTGCCCAGGCTGATGGCCAGCTTGATCCCGAAATAAGTCGCGACCAGGCACAGGACAACGTTGAGCGCGATGTTGCCAAAGCCCGCCGCCCAGCGCTGCTCCTGCAGCAGGGCCAGCGTCTCAAAGCTGAACGTGGAAAACGTTGTAAACGCCCCACAAAAACCCGTCGCAAAAAGAAAACGCAGTGCGTGGGGGGCGTCGCTTTTGATGCTGAACCAGCCCAAGATTACCCCGATAATGAACGAGCCCAGCACGTTGACCGTAAAGGTGTGCCAGGGGAAATCCGACTTCAGCCAATGCCCCACCATCGCGCGGCTGACTGCGCCCAGCGCGCCGCCAATGGCGATGTAGAGCAGTTGCGACGCGTTCATGAATCGATGCCGCGCGCGCGGTTGATCGCCTTTTGGTAATTGAGGATGCCGGTGACGATCGCGTCGGCCAGCTTGTCACGGTAGGCCGAGCTGCCGATGTTACGCCCCTCGGTTGGGTGGCTCACGAAGCCGCCTTCCACCAGGACGCCAGGGCACTCCAGTGACTTGAGCACCGCAAAGCGCGCGCGCTTAAGCCCGCGATCGTCGGCCCGGGTTTTTTCGACCATTGCCGATTGGATATAATAACCGGCCATGAGACTCCACGGCGCATCTTTGTTACCCGCGTAGCTGCGGCTGTCGGCGCTGGTGGAATTCGTCGAGGCATGGCCGGGCGGCGTCATGACAAAGGTTTCGATGCCGTCGACCTTGCTGTTGTTAATGGCGTTAAAGTGCAGGCTCACGAACAAGTCGGCATTGAGCCGGTTGGCGATCGCCGGGCGCTCACTGAGCGAGATATACTTGTCCGTCGTGCGCGTCAGCGAGACTTTGTAGCCATATCTTTCGAGACGGCTTTTCACGCGGTTGGCGAGGTCCATCGCCAGGTATTTCTCCTGCAGCTTGAGGCTGGGGTTCTGTGCACCGCCGTCCTTACCGCCGTGCCCGGGGTCGAGCACGATGTGGTAAAGCTTCGGCTTCGGGTCGAACTGCTGCGGGAAAAAGAGCGGCTTGAGCGTTTGCTCGTAGTCCACCTCGGTAATGTGCAGCACACCGTTGTGCAGGGCTACCGGCGCACCGAGGTAGATCTTGTCGCCGTTGTAGGTGATGTCCCGCTTGTGCAGGGTAAAGCGCAGGTCCGACCACTGGCTGCCGACTTGGGCCTCCTTGCCGCGTACCAGCCACGAGTGGTCCATACCAAAGCGGGTGGCCACATCGGGCAGCGAGACGTAACGGTGGCCATTGATCGTCACCGCATCGGCCAGTGATGCGCCCACAACGATGCAGGCGATCATCAGCCAGATGACGCGATTCAGATGAAGGCGGCGGAGCGTCGACGCGAGTGAGGACATGTCGGGCTGGCCTGCGCGAAAGGTCATTACTCCTTTTCTTGCTCGTCGTGCTCTTCGTCGTGCTCGTGCTCTTCGTCGTCGTGCTCGTCCGGATCTTCGCCGTGGTGGTGGCTGTATTTGAGCGGCTGCTTCTTATTGGCAGGCAGCGGCGACATCGTGGTGGTGATGTTGCGTCCGACCAATTTCGGCGGGCTGTCCAAATGGCCAATGTGGCTAAGATCCTCGATGGCGCGCTTGACGACCACGAAACCCAAGTCCTGGTGCTGCATTTCGCGGCCACGGAACATAAGGGTGATCTTCAGCTTCGAGCCATGATCGAGAAATTCTTCGGCGCGTCGGAGCTTCGTCATGAAGTCGTGCTCCTCGATACGCACGCGGAACTTGACCTCCTTCATGCGGGTGGCGGCCTGGTGCTTCTTGCTGTCCTTCTCGCGCTTGCTCTGCTCGTACTGGAACTTACCATAGTCCAGAATACGGCAGACCGGCGGGCGCGCGTTCGGAGAAACTTCCAACAAGTCCAGCCCGGCCTGCTTGGCCAAGTCCAGGGCGTCCTTGGTTTTCATGACGCCCACCTGCTTCCCGTCCGGGCCGATGACCCGGATTTCTGGCACGCGGATGCGTTCGTTTTTGCGTGGGCCGCGATTAAAATTGCGGCCGCGTCCTCTTCCAAATGGCGCTTTTCCCATTAAGAATCGGTGGATCGCAGAGAGCCGCCAACGCGTGGGGTCTCGCTTTGGTTAGAGTTCGTTGAACTAACGAATGGATACTTAGGCATAAAAATCAGACTACTACTAAAGACCGGCAGCCCAGTTTTTTCAATCACTTTTGCGTTAAATAAAAATGACGCAAATCAACCGATATTTGAGCAGAGACTCAACAAGACTTGGAGGCAGGACAATTTAACCACGAAGAGCACGAAGGACACGAAGGTTTTGGCGACGATTCTTAGTATTTAACCATAAAAGCAACTTAGTGCTCTCTGTGTCCTTCGTGGTTAAGAAATCGTTCCGCTGGAAAACGTCCGCTCCTACGCCATCCGCAAGCGCCCGGTGCTATCGCCGAAGGACTGCATGCCCACGCCGAAGCGCTCGGCCAAGTCGATGTAGAGATTGCACATCGGCTCGTGGTTGACGCGGACGTGTTCGCCACCGCCGATGGCTTTCGTTTCGCCGGCGAGGAGCACCGGCAGGTTGTCGTGGTTGTGGCGGTTGCCGTCGCTGATGCCGCCGCCGTAAACCAGCAGGCAGGAGTCGAGCAGGCGGCCGTTTTCGCCATCGGGCGTTGCCGCGAGTTTTTCCAAAAAGCGCGCGTAGGCCTCCAGGTAAAAGCGGTCGATCTTCTTGAGCTGCTCGATTTTACTACCGTCGTTTTCGTGGTGCGACAGGTTGTGGTGGCCGCTGCGAATATCGATCTCGGGGAAAATCTGGTTACTGCCGTCGTGCGCGAGCATAAAGGTCGCCACCCGGGTGCAGTCCGAGGCGAACGCGAGCGCCATGATGTCGAACATCGCGTCGAGGTATTCGCTGTAGTCGGCCGGGATGCCCACCGGCAGCTCGTAATCCTCGGGTGGGCGCGGCATTTCCAGGTTGCTCTGGATGCGGCTCTCCACCGCGCGCACCGACTCCAAATACGAGGCCAGCTTGTCGCGCTCCTCAGCCGAAAGCTGGCGATAGAGGCGGCGGGTGTCGTCGCGCACACCATCGAGCACGCTTTGGCGGCGCGCCCAGCGCTCCTCGATCTGGCGGCGCTTGGTTGGGTCGCTCGCGCCAAATATCCGCTCGAAGGCCTGCTTCGGGTTGACCTCCGGCACGTTGGGCGTGGTCGGCGTGCGCCAGGAAAGATTATATTGGTAGGCGCAGCTGTAGCCGCTGTCGCAAGAGCCCGTCTTGCGCTGGCGACTGCACGAGAGCTCCATCGACGGCAGATCGGTGACGCCGTCCATCTTACGCGCGAGCACCTGGTCGATAGACTGGCCGATCTGGATGTCTTCGCCGCCCGTCTTGCGCGCCTGCATGCCGGTTAAAAACGTGGCATTCGCGCGGGCGTGATCGCCAGCGCCATCTCCATTGCCCGCCGCCTTGTCGTGCTTGAGCCCGGAAACGACGCGCACGTTGTTAATGACTCCGGCCAGCGGCTCCAGCGTCGGCGGCAATGAGGATAATTTCCCCGTGGCCGCCGGAAACCAGTTCTCGTTGATCACGCCGTTGGGGTGGTAAATGAAGCCCATTCGCAGCGGCTTGCCATCCGGAGTCAGCCCAATCGGCTTCACCGCCGGCGCTAGCGACTCCGCCAGCGCACTGCCAGGCAGCGAGTAAAACAACGGCAACGCCACCACCGACCCCAGCCCCCGCAAAAACGTGCGGCGGTGCAAAGCTTGGGATGGGATGGGCGTGGACATGAGCTACGCAGTATATCCAGTTATTTTAAAATAAAAAGCGAAATCAGTTCGCCCCGCCCGGGGCGTAGTGGCGGGCCACGGCGGTGATCAGCGCGCCGATGCGGTAGTCCTGCGCGGCGGTTTCGGCGGCAATCTGCTCCAAAGCAGGGCGGTCGCGGTAGTTGACTCCGCGGCCAGTCGCGTAAGTCGCCAGCTTTTCGGTAAAGGTCGCCACAAACTCTTCGCGCCGCGTCTCGACGAGGTAGGCCACGAGCGCGCTGGGGCTGTCGATCACCGCGCCATCGAACAAGGTTTCGGCCGGGGCGGCCTCATCGCGCTCGGCACCGATGCCGTCGTAGCCTTCCATCGCCAGACCGATCGGGTCCAGAATGTTATGGCAGGAGGCGCAGTTGGGATCAGCACGGTGCAGCGCCAGACTTTCGCGGAAATCCTTGGGCGTCGGGTGGTCATTGGCCGCGCTGAGCGAAGGGATGTTCGCCGGGGGCGGAGGCGGGGCCATGCCGAGTAAATTTTCCAGAATGAACTTCCCCCGCAGCACCGGGCTGGTCCGGTCGGGGTGCGAGGTAACGGTCAGCACCCCAGCCTGGCTCCACATGCCGCGCCGGTTGGTGTCCGCCAGCGAGACACGCTTAAAGCCACGCCCGGGCTTGTCGGCGAGCCCGTAATGCTCGGCCAGGATGTCGTTAACGAAGGTGTAGTCCGCATCGAGCACCCGCAGAATCGAGCGGTCCTGCGCGATCAGGTCTTTAAAGAAGCGCGTGTTCTCCTGCCACATCGCGTTGCGCAGCCGCCAGTTGTAGTCGGGGTAGGTCTTGCGGTCGACTTGCAGGCTGTGCAAATCACGGAACTGCAGCCACTGCGCGGCGAACTCTTCCGTGAGCGTACGCGAACGCGGGTCGCGCAGCATGCGCTGGATCTCGGCGTCGAGGCCCGCCCGCAGCTCGCCCTTGCGCGCGAGCTCGAACAGGCGGTCATCCGGCATCGAGCCCCACAGGTAATACGAGAGCCAACTGGCCAGCGCGTATTCGTTGGCCGCATCATCGGGCTCCACGCGGTAAATGAAGTTCGGCGAGGCCATGACGGTGTCCATCACCGCATGCAAGGCGCGGCGGGGGTCATTATCCGTCCGCTTGAGTTCCTGCTGGTAAACCATCCACAGCGAATTCAGCTCCTCACCGGTCACCGGGCGGCGAAAGGCGCGGCTGGCGAAACGCTGAATCCCCTGCCGCATCTGCGCGGGGGCGACGGCTTCCGGCAGCCCACCAAAGTGACGCTCCAGAAACGGCGTCATCAAGTCGGCCTCGGTTTGAAACGGCCCCTCCAGCTCCATGGCAACCAAGACCAGGTTGCGGTCATTCGGCGGCGGCGCGTGCTCGTCATAAAAATCGTTGGCCAGCTCGACGGCGAGGCGGCGCTCGCCAGGCTGGTTTTGCGAGAATTCCAGCTCGACCATCGTGGGCGCACCGATGTCGGCCGAAGGCGCGTCGACCACCTGCGCCTCGCCCAGGCCATGGACCCGCGCGCGGACCGGTTCATCGCCCGCCTGGTCACCCGCCAAATGAAGCTTCACCCGATAAACACCCCGCGCGGGCAAGGAGAGATCGATTTTGGCCGCCTGCTCCATACCGCTCGCGTAAACGCTCTGGCCCGAGCCGCGGTCGCCGCCACTGCCGTCAAACATGCTGCCCGCGTAGCGATCCGCACGCGTCTTGGCGGGCAGCGGCACCGCCCACTCCGCGGCATCCGCCGCGAGGCTCAGGTAGCGCTCCAAGAGCAGCGGGGAAACTTTCAACACGTCGGCGTTGTTGTCGAAACCGTAGCCGGTGTCATCACCCGGCAATTGCTCACGCGCGGGGAAGTCCACCAGCAACAGGTCGTTGAGCGTGTTGGCAAACTCGTAGCGATTCAGCCGGCGCAGCGTCTCGTGGTCGGGCGTGGATTTCTCCGCGACCTGTAGGAGGCGGGCGTCCACGGCGCGCAGCAGGGCCTCGCGGTGCTCGGGCGGCATTTCCCGGTGGTCGAGCGGCGGCATGTAGTGAATTCGCAACGCTTTAACGACCTTCTCCCACTTTTCCGGCGTCTCGGCGACGGTGCGCTCAAACTGCGTCTGGACAAGGTCCACCCCACCCTCCGTCAGGAACCCGCCATGGCAGTCGAAGCAATACTCGGCCATCAGCATGCGCGTGTCATGCCAGCTCAGCGTCTCCCCTGCGGCAAAGGCATCCCCACCCGCCGCGCACAAGGGTGCCGCAGCTAGCAACAGGAGACTGGCAATCGTGGGGGAACGACTCATGGGCAATCAACGTGACCTCACAATTAAGGCAGTGTTCAATAAATTGCAAAGCGACAATATCACCTCACCGGGCTGCACCGCCAGTAAACACAATAAGGTGGCGGCCGATATCCCTATCGGCCAGGGGCGAGTTCGAACCTAAATGATTGGCTGAAAGTAACTCTTGACGGATATAGCCTCAGCAACGGACCTACTCCATCTGTTTGTTACAGGCTCTGGCCGATAAGGATATCGGCCGCCACCCTGGAAATTTTCCGCAATGATTACCCCACCCGGCATCTTCATTCGACAAATTCTGGCCCGGCCTCCACATTGCCCGCATGACGCAACGCGTGCAATCGCCGCCGGACAAACCGCTCATGCTGTGGGACGGGGATTGCGGCTTTTGCAAACGCTCAGCCCAACGCCTCCAGCGCCGCACTGGCGACCAGATCGACTACGCCGCCTACCAGACGATGCTCAAGCGCTTCCCCGAAATCCCCGAAGCCGAGCTCGAAAAAGCCGTGCACCTCGTCGAGCCCGATGGCGGCATCTACCACTCCGCTGAGGCCATCTACCGCGCCCTCGCTCACGCCCCCGGCTGGCGCTGGACGAAGCGCTTTTACGAAAAAAGCCGCCTCTTCCGCGCCCTCAGCGAATGGGGCTACCGCCGCGTCGCCAACAATCGGTATTTCATCTCGAAGTTCTGGTGAGGGTGGCCTTGATTTGAGAGAGTTTCTGGCCTAGATTCATCTGCGAATCACCCAACGCCTCATGCAGTTCTGCACTTGCAGCAAGGCCAACTGAGGATAAACTTGTTTCCATGTCAGTTCAGGAAATCAAAGAAGAGTTAAGGCGCATGGAGGCCCCCGCTCTTCAGGAGCTAACCAGCTACATTCTCCAGCTTCGCCGGGTGATGGACCCCGAACGGCCTGCGAGGATCGCAGATAAACTGGACTCAAAGGACACAAAATGGGTTAGCCTTGAAGAAATGGAAAAGCGCCTCGGTTGTGAATGAGCAGCGCTTACCAAATCTTCGTCGATGATGAGGCAATCGACGTATTGATGACCTTGCGCTCTAAGGACAAGCACGAGATTCGGAGCTTCATTCGCTCGCTGGCGGAGGACCCGTTCCAGGAGGGCGACTTCCCCGAAACTGACCGTGAAGGACGCACCATTTTCACAAAGTTAATTGGTGCCTATGCCGTCGGCTATTATCCTGACCACGCCGTGAAAGAAGTTAAAGTCTTCGAAATCATTCGCGCGGATAGCTGATCTGAATTACAAGTATCCGCCCCCCAGCAATCCCGCGCTTGGCCTTGACCCCGAAGCCGGGAGGATTTTGATTAGTGAGCCATGCCCTCGAAGGATTTTGATGAAGTCGTATCGCTGATACGCAAAGAGGACTCGCGCTTTGAAGCCGGGGCCTACCACTTTGTGCGGCTTGGGCTGGATCACACCATCAAGTCCCTCAAGGAAGAGCCCGAGCGCGAAACGCGCCATGTTTCCGGGCATGAGCTGCTCTCCGGCATCCGCGATTATGCGCTCGACCAGTATGGCCCCCTCGCCTACACGCTGCTCAGCCACTGGGGCGTGAAGCGCTGCGAGGACTTTGGCGACATCGTCTTTAACCTCGTCGAATGGGGCGTGCTGGGCAAAACCGAAAACGACCAGCCCGAGGACTTCGCCGGCGGCTACGATTTCCGCGAAGCCTTCCTGCAACCCTTTGAGCCCAAATCCCGCCGCCTCAATCCACCCGGCAACGAAGCATCGAGCAAGAATTAGGCTGGCAAAATGCGTCATCGCCACGAATTCGAAGGTGGCGGCCGATATCCTTATCGGCCATCATGTAGGCAAAGAGTCGTGATTAGCGAAAACATGTTTCGCGGATATAGGCTTAGCGCGGACGGATTCCCTCTACTCGAACTCGCCTCTGGCCGGTAGGGACACCGGCCGCCACCTCCTAACTAACCACGGTCCAGCAGAACGCTGGGCTACACGCTTTTCTTCGCAGCGGTGGCTAGGCTGAGCAAGGTCATGCCGACCATGAGAAAATTGACGCCCACCATGATGCCGATGAACCAGTGCGCCGCTGAGGGCCATTCGGAGAAGGCAATACCGGCAATGATCAGGCCGAAGACGCCATTGATCAGCACAAGACCGCGGCCGGGCTGGCTCGGAGCCTGGATCGAAGCGATGATTTTAAAGACGCCGTCGACTGCGTAGAAAATCCCTAGTAGCGCGGTCAGGGCGATGACACCCAGCACTGGCTTGGCCACGAGAAGCCCCCCTGCGATGACTGCGAACACGCCGTTGAGCAGCGCCCAACCCTGCCCATGCACGCCCTTGTGCGAGAACGCGGCGGCGATCTGGGTGAAGCCGGCCAGGATGATCAGCCAGCCCAGAAACAACTCCAGCCCGAGCGAAAACAGCCCCGGCAACATGACCGCCAGCACGCCGAGCACGATCAGGATAATGCCCGCCATCTGGGCCTTGCCCGCGTTTTTCTTAACTAAATCCGGATTGATGCCGGCAAAGGGATTTACGGGAGTTGCCATAGTATTTGCTAAAGAAATTGAGGTGCCAAACGGATCGCGAACTTCCACGTTCGCCCCGCCCGGCTGTCATTTAAAATTGCATGCTGCTCAGCGCGAGCGTCTGCGTCCACAACTGATCGCCGAGGCCGTTGTAAACCGTGACGGTCAGTTGGCGGTCATTCTCAGCACCGTGAAACTTCATCAGCGCGAACTGGCGCTGGAAGGTCGAGGTGCTGGGCACGCGGTAGAAGTTCAGCTCGCGGGTGGAGTCGGTGGGGCGCGCCGTTAGCGGGCCCAGGCTCAGCTCATAAACGTCGGGCGCATTGGCGCGGACCATTTTAGTGAGCTCGCCAAAGTCCTTACCGCCGCAAACGAAGACCAGCCCGCCGATGCGGTCGCCCTTAATCAGCTCCAGCATGTCGTCGCGCTCGGACTCGGCCAGCTTGTGATTGAGCTCGGACTTCGAGGGGCTAAGCGCGGAGGAGCCGGTAACGATCACCTTGAAATCCGCCGTGCTTTCGCGCAGCGCCTGCCGTAACCAATCCACCTGCGCCTTGCCCAGGATCGCACGGAATTTCTCCAGATCGTGGCTGACATCGCGGTTCGATCGGTCATCGAGCAGGAAGAACTCGGCGTCACCATAGCGAACGGTGGTGCCCAGGCTGTCGAGGCCGTTCACCGTCGGCGGATTGGCCCAAAACAGCTGAAACACATCCTGCGCATCCTCGCGGTTGCGAAAGTTTTTGCCCGCGTGCGGCGCGCCAAACTCGCCTTGGCCGACGGCGGCAACTTGCGGCACGGAAGCCAGCAGTGGCTGCAGCTCGGGCTGTGCGCGGTTCTTCGAGTAGCGCGCCAGCATGCCCGGGCGCGAACCCCAGTCGGGCTCGCGCAGGTGGACGCTGTTACCGGCCCAGATCATCAGGTCCGGCTGCTTGGCCTGGATCGCGAGAAAGATTTCGTAGCCGCCGCCCGGTGTGCGGTTGAGCGGATCGTAGGCGGCCTCGTTCACGTAGTTGCCCGAACCAAGGGCTACGGTGAAGTCCGGTGGCGGCGCGCGGTCGGTGTAAAACGGCGACGTCTTGAACTTCGTCTCGGCATCAACCGACGCCTTGCGCCCGTCAATAAGCACCTCGTACTCGTAAACGGTTCCGGGCGTCAGCGGGCCGGCCATCGACTCGACCACGAAGGCGTTGTCCTCCGTGGCATCTTGCGGGGTGGTCGTTTGGCGTTCGCCGGTCTGTCCCTGCGGCCAGTAGGCGAAGGACACTTTGGCGGGACCATCCAGCTGCACCCACAGCGGCATGGCCCGCATCTCCGGCGCGCCGACCATCGGCCCGGACGCAATTTGCACGGCATGCGCGGCCAGGCCTAAAGCCAACGCGAGGAAAAGTGTGAAAAAGCAACGGGGTTTAATCGCCATAATGGAAAGTCGAAAATGGGAAGTTTGAAGGTATGAATGTTTGGAGGTTCGAATGTTCTGGCAACGATCAATTCGCCCAAACGCAAGCTTCCGCCCGAGAATCTACAACAATCCACTCAGACCGAGATCATCCGCCAAACGTTCCAACGTACAACATTCTAACCTTTCGAACGTTCCAACCTTCGAACTTTTCAAACCTTCCAACGCCAGCCTCCGGCTGGCTTACCGCTCCTTGTGGCGGCGTTCTTCTTCGCGGCAGTCGTTCATGACGCGGAGCCAGAGGTCGCGCAGGTCAAAGAGCACCTGGAGCACTTCACCCTGGAAGGCCTGGAGCAGGCGCACGTTTTCGCAACGGACTTCCTGCAGGACGGCCATGGTGTGGTTGACCGCGGCGAGGCCGTTTTTCAGGTGGCACACGGCCAAATTGAAGTCGCCCATGTCGAGCGCATTGATGCCCATAACGGCATTGAACTCGCCCGCGTGCAGGCTGGAGGCAAAACGCGCTCCCATGACAGCGTCAACGGTGCCCTTGGACTGCGTCAGGAAATGCTCCCAGCAGTGAAAGAGGTGTTGGTAAAGGCCGTGGCTGACTATGTAGACCGGGTGCTTGTGCACGGAGTAAGGGTCGAAATCACTGGCGTCGATTGCGTCCTTTTCCTCTTGCTCGAAGTCTTCGTCGGAATCGTCAAAATCAGCACCGCTCCAGTCTTCGACTTCCCAGCGCATCAGCTGGGCAATTTCGTCGAGGTGGCCGGGCTTGTGCTTGAGGCGGTGATAATGCCCCAAAAACTCCGCGATTTCCTTCTCGTTTTGCTTGAGGTAGCGCTGCCAATCAAATTCGTTCCAACTCAGTTCTTCGCTGTTTTCCCAATCTCCGTCGGATGAATTATCGAAATCGTGAGCACTCATGATGGGTTGGCCCTCTCGGGTTAGGTGTTAATTTGAAGAAGTAAGCCGGAAAATCAACATTCAAATGCAGTTTGCCGCCGAATGTAACTGAGCAATTGGCATACCGGGTCGCCCCGCTGGTTCATTTTTATAGACCCGAATTTCCGGCTGCCGTTCCGAAAATGCTTGGACTTGCCATCATCAGGCCACGCCCCCATTAACGTAGCTCATGAAAGCCTTGGATGACCTGAAGCGCTCGCTGGCCTGGCGCCTTTTCCCCTGGACCAATCTCCAACTGGAGCTCGGGCCGGGCTGCACCGTGGTCCTGCGCAATCGCGGCGACTTCCTCATCCTGCGCGAAATTTTCATCGAGGGAGAATACGACCCCTTTATCGCCAAAATCGGCCCTGTGGCCAACTGGCTCGACCTCGGTTGCAACTGCGGGATGTTTAGCCTGCTGATGGAGTCCACCGCCCGCAAAAACGGCTGGGCTGCCCCACGCCAGGCCGTGCTGATCGATGCCAACGCCGAGGCGCTCTCCGCCGCGCGCGACGCGATTGCCATCAGCAAGCCCGAGACCAAGCTGGAGCTGGTTGAAGCCGCTGTCGGCCCCCGCGGCGTGGCGACAATCGACTTCTACGAGGGCAAAACTTCGCATAAATCCCGCCTGACCTCCCTCGGCTCACGCGGGAAGAAGGTCACCCGCCCCGTGGCCGACCTGGACAAGCTCGCCGCCAAGCTCGGTGAGCAGATTGACTTGGTGAAAATCGACATCGAAGGGGCCGAGGCCATCCTGCTGGAACACTGGGGCGATTGGCTCGCCGCCAAGGCCAAGCACCTCCTGATCGAGTGGCACGAGCCCGAACAGCCCGGCCTGGAGCTAAAAGCCAAACTCGAAAAACTGGGCTTTGCCTTCGTCGACGCCTCCAGCGAAAAGGGCCAAGGCGAAATCGCCCTCAGCGCCCACATCGGCACCGCGTTATTCTCGCGCGCTTAGTTGTCTATCGGTTCCGGCGAACTGGCGTCAGTTTCCGCCACCTCTTCCGGGGCTTCGCGGGGCAGGACGCGGGTCAGCAGGCGCAGTGAATGCGGGCGCCCAATCGTTCTCAGCCGGATGACGACGTGCACACCGTCGCCCGTTTCCGAGTCGGGCACGAGAAACTGCTCCAGGTCCAGCAAGGAGTTGCCCTGAAAGACGATCGCATTTTCGCCCCACTCCACAATCGAGCGGGAGCGGTCGGTCTCGATCGTCACCGGCTCAGTGGCGCTGAGATGCCAGTAAAAGCTCGTCCGGTCGCGTTGACCGAAGTCAAAACGCACGGTGTCGATGATGCGAAGCTCGCCGCCGGCTTCCCAGAATAAATCACGATGCCAGAGGCTCAACTCCGGGTAGATCGCCGAGCCATCCACGCGAAGATTGCCACCGAGCGCGTTCAAGTCACGGGCAATGATCGGTGCCCGCCCTGGTTTAGGCAAGTTGTCACCGATGAGCATCGTGCTGTATTTCGGAATGAACTGCGGGGTAAGCTCGCCGTCGGGATTTGGCTTGGCCTCGACCGCAACGACTTCCGACGCTTGGGCTGCCTGAATCAACACCGGGTCGCCGTGCGCAATCCACTCAACCTGTCCAGCGCGCTCGAATGTGCTGAGATCGTCATCAAGGGCACCATACACCACCAACCCATCCGCGCCTGGAGCCCAGTTGGAACGCCAGAAGAGCACTGCCGCACGCGGATAAACGGCAAACGGCGGCGGAGGCGTAAAATCCTCAGGGATCTCGACCGCGGCCAGCGCTGGTGGGATTAAGGCTGAGTTCACCGGCTCCTCGGGAATAGTCTCCAGCCACCACTTGATATCGGCCGACGGGTAAAGCAGGCTCTGGTCAATCAGCGAGTTGTTGATCAGCGCCAGAAGCGTTTCATAGGACCCATCCTCTCTGCTTGGTTGCAAATGATGCATGTACCACAGCGGCAGAAAGGCAAAGTACGTCTGGTCCTTAAGTCGGTTGTCACCAATCAGAGATGACCGATAGGCAGCACGGATCAACGCGGCGTTAATGGTATCCCACTCAAGGACGGGACCGGGTCGCTCGGCGAAGCGGCCGGAGGCGTTGATAATCTCCGTCAGCCAGGTTATCGCCTGCTCGTAATCCTCGTCACCCGGCTTTTGCCCGAGTAAAATGGCGTCCTCCAGCAGGGCCAGGCACGCTTGGGCAACCACGAGATTGTCCGTCCAGTTCGGCTCTTCGACATGCTTCGCGATGAAATGCCGGTTATCCGCCAGGGACTCCTCGCGCGTTTTCCCCTCGGGCAGCTTGGTTAATGACTCTGGCCCCAGCAGCAACTGCCGCCGCAAATACTCATCCAGCGGCTGCGGCTGATAGGCGATTCGGTCTTCCATGGACGCCTCGACCGTTGCCTCCCGGTCGATATACTGCGCGCGAATCGACTCAGCCCGGTCATCGGCGCGTGGCCGCAACGCGCTGTTGGGTCCGGGACGGGAACAACCAACCAAGCCCATCCCAAGGATCGAGGTTAAGCAAAGCAGCCGGGTAAGTTTCACAGTGCTCATGAAAACAAAATTTCCGGCAATGGCAATGCGGGAGGCGTCAGCGGGCAGGCTTAATTATAAAGGTCACGCTAATCAAGGCAGCACCGCCCAAGGCCAGACCAATCCAGGGAGCCAGCCCAAACCCGCCGGGTATAAAGCCCAATAATGCGGCCGCCAGCGCCGACATCAGCGCAAAGGGCAGCTGTGTGCGCACGTGGTCGTGCGGCGCGACATCGCAGGTGATCGAGCTGACCAGCGTCGTGTCACTAATCGGCGAGCAGTGGTCGCCAAAAACCGCCCCACTGAACACCGCCCCCACGGCCGCCGCGTAGAACGGAGCCAAGTCGGCGTTAACGGCATCCGGGTGGTTGGCAATCAGCGGGATCGCCAGCGGCATCAGGATGCCCATGGTCCCCCAGGAAGTGCCGGTGGAAAACGAGATCAACGCGCCAAAGAGGAAAATAATCACCGGCAGCAGCGACAGCGGTGCCCAGGCCCCGACCAGCTCTCCGAGCAAATCCCCCGTATTGAGCGCAGACAGGGTCGAGCTCAGCATCCACGCGCCCACCAGGATCGTCACCGGCGCGAGCAGGTGCTTCACCCCGGCACCAAACGCACGGCCCGCCTCGGGGTAGCTGCGCCCGCTCATCGGGAACAGCCCGAGAGCGATCAGTGAGGCAATCGTCCCGCCAAAGACCAACACGAAAGCCCCGGCAGTACTGCCAAAGGCAGCGGTCAGCTTGTCGGCGGTTATCGGAAAATACGCGGCCCCCTCTCCCAGTGCACTGGGCAGCCCAAAGCCATAGAGGCCGATGAGCAGCGTGAGCAGAAGGCTGCCGAGACTGATTGCGCAGAAGACCAGCCCGCCAGCCTTGGCGGTCGATTCCGGCGCGGATGTCTTGCCATGGCCGATGTTTTCCCGGGCTGACCGCTCGTAGGCACCCATGGGCCCGGGGTTGAAATTGCGGAAGATCACCAGCGCCACCATCAGCAGCGTAAACCAGCAGTAGTAGTTATACGGCAGCGAACGCAAGAACCACGCGTAGGGGTTCGTCTCCTCGCCGATCTGCGCGAAGCCCTCGCGGATCATCGAGAGCTGGTAGGCAATCCAGGTCGAAAGAAACGCCACACAGGCCACGGCCGAGCTGGTCGAATCAGCGATGTAGGCCAGCTTAACCCGCGACACGCCGTGCCGCTCGCCCATCGGGCTGACGAGCCGCCCCACGAGCACACTATTAGCGAGGCCGTCAAAAAAGCACACCAGCCCCAGCCCCGCTGCGCCCGCTTGCAGCCGCTTCGGGCTTTCGCCGCCACGCAGCAGGAATCGCCGCAAAAAATACTCCAGCCCGCCACTGCGCTCCAGCACCGCCGCGAACCCGCCCAACAACAGGGTAAAGGCGACCGCGCTCATCTTCCACTCGCTGGTAAAATGCGGGGCAAAGTGATCGCCCATCAGCGAGAGAAACGCCGTCCGTGGCCGCCCGTCAGACAAAATGACCGCCCCGCCAACGGCCCCGGCCACCAGCCCGAGCAGCGCATTCCGCGTCAGGTAAACCACCCCCAGCGCCACGATGCTGGGCCAAAGCGCGGGCAGCAAGCGCCCCGACTCGCCGCCAATCAACCAACCCAGCGGCCAACTAACGGCCCACAGCACAACCGCCGCCCACCAACGAGCACGGGATACCGGTTGAGCCTGCGATGCCTCTGCCATGCCCAACAGACTTAGCGATAATTGCCAGAAGGCAAGCTTCGCGGGCAGTTGCTACCCCACCACCTGCAAGTCGGCGCGGGCAGCCTTTTCCAGGCGGCCGATGGCTTCCGTGGCGAGGTTTTCCGATTCGCCCTCGGCCAGGAGGCGCAGCTTGGGCTCGGTGCCCGAGTAGCGCACCAAAATGCGTCCACGGCCCGTTAACTCCTGCTCCAGCTCCTGCATCGTCGCGCTCAGCGTTGGACAATCGGCAAGCGGAATCTTCTCGGCGACCTTCACATTGCGGGTTACCTGCGGAAACAGCTCGATTGCATTCACGTGCTCGGAGAGTGGCTTGCGGGTGTCGAGCATCAGCGCGAGCAATTGAATCGCGGCCAGCAGGCCGTCTCCAGCCACCGAATAGTCGCGGAAAATCAGGTGCCCGGAGGACTCACCGCCAAAGTTATAATCGGCCTCCATCATGCGATGCAGCACATTGCGGTCGCCCACGTCGACTCGCTCGACCTTGCCGCCGGCGTTCATGATCGCGCGGTCCAGGCCCATGTTACTGTGGATTGTGGCCACGAGGGTCTTTTTGCGCAAACGGCCGGTGGTCAGCCCATAAAGGCCCAGTAGACCCAGCAGGCAATCACCATGCACGATGCGGCCCAGCTCATCGCAAACGACCAGCCGATCGCCGTCGCCATCGTGCGCAATGCCCAGCTTGGCCCCGTGCTCCAGCACGGCCGCCGCCAGCTTATCCGGGTGCTCGCTGCCGACGCCGTCGTTAATATTTTTACCATCAGGCTCACCGCCCAATTGGATGACCTCCGCGCCGAAATGGCGAAACACCTTGGGCGTGGTAAACGCCGTGGCACCATTGGCGGTGTCGAGGACGACTTTCCAGCCCTTGAGGCAGCCCTGGTGCATCATCGCCCGCATGACGTTGACGTAGAACGCGGCACCATCATTGGCGTGGCCGCAGTCAGCGCATTGCTTGGCGGGGTTGATCTCCACGTTGTCGATAAAGTTCTCGATCTCGGCCTCGGCACCCTGGGAAAATTTCAGGCCACGGTTGTCGAAGAATTTCAGGCCGTTGTCGCTCGCCGGATTGTGCGAGGCGGTAATCGCGACGCCGAAGTCCGCATGCAGATCGCGCAGGCTCATGGCCACGGCGGGTGTCGGCACAACGCCGAGGTGGATCACGTGAATCTGATTCTGGCAGAAGCCTTCGGTGATCAGCGCCTCCAGATGCTCACCGGAGGCGCGGGTGTCTCGGCCAACAACCACCGTGATCGGCTTGGCCTGGTTATGTTTGCGCAAAAAGGCCGACACGCCATAGCCCACGCGACGCACAAACGCGTCGTTGAGCAGTTCACCGCCAACGCGGTCGCGAATCCCATCTGTGCCGAAATATTTTAGCTTCATCCCGCGTAAAATTCTTTAAGTTGCGTCAACCAGCGGCGTAGCGCGCCACCGGTCATGATCTCCCGCGCCGCGCCAATGCCCTCCTTGAGCGAGCTGCAGCGACCTGCCACCCACAGCGCCGCGCCGGCATTGAGGCTCACGGTGTCTTCGAGGCCTTGGGGTGCCTTGCCCGCCATGAGGCGGTCGAGGATCAGCAGGTTGTCATTCAAATCGCCTCCCTTGAGGTCGCTCGCGCCGGCCGTTTCGAGCCCGAGCCCGGCCAGATCGAGCGGCGCATCGGCGGTCCAGCGAATGTCTTCGCCCGACGGCCCCAACTGGCCAACGCCCGCACCGAGGTTGATGCCTGCCGTGGAAAACTCATCCATGCCCGAGTCTTCGCCGATCTCGCAATGTGCGACCAAGCCGTTTTTCAGGCCCACGCTTTCCAGCGCATAAGCCACGGGGCCCACCCAGCGCGCCGGGTAGACGCCGAGCAGTTGATAGGCCGGCTTGGCGGGGTTGATCAGCGGTCCCAGCAGGTTGAAAATCGTGCGACGCCCCTGCTCGGCCAAAGCCTTGCGCACGGGCATGATCTCCTTAAACGCCGGATGAAAGGCCGGAGCAAAAAAGAACGCAAAGTTCAGCTCTTCCACCGAATGGCGGATCGTCGGCAGCGATGCCTCCAAGTCCACACCCAAGACCGAAAGCAAGTCCGCGCTGCCGCACTTGGAGGTGATGGAGCGGTTACCATGCTTGAGCACCGGCACTCCCGCAGCGGCGACAATAAAGGCCGAAGTCGTCGAAATATTAAAGCTGCCAGACTTGTCTCCACCCGTGCCCACGATATCGATTGCGCGGCTGGCGATCTCCCCCAGGCCGGGGTCGCGGGCCATCTCACGAAAGGCGGCGGCGAAGGCGGCCAGCTCAGTGGGGGTTTCCCCGCGCTCGTTCATGGTGGTGAGCAGAGTGGCCTTTTCTTCCGCGGAAACCTCAGCGGAGACCAGGTGTTGCGCGGCGTTATGAGCCGCCTCTGAGGACAAGCCGCCATCGGCGGCAGCCAGTTGGATCAGGTCGGCAAGAGTGGCGTCAGACATAGCAAGAACGTAGAGGGTTTTATCTCCCCTGAGAAAGTAGTCTCAAGCTAAAAATACCTCAGGCCCCTACAGGGGAGCCCCCAGACCCCCTACAGTCAGGCGGGAAACGACGCGTCGATGGTTTGCTTCAAAGGGCCTGTGGTTAACCCTTTAGGCTTTTCCCGATGCCAGAAACCCTTATAAACACTAGATCATGGCAGCTAACTCTACTGGCGGCAGACTCAAGCTACTCCTTTGCCTGCTACCGATCCCGCTATTCTGGATTGTATTTACCGAAGCATCGTTCGCAAAAGACTTCTCCCAGCAATTGCTAAACCTCGCCATGGACTGGCGTTTCCGCGTGCGCGGGCCCATTGAGTCACCCGAGGTCAAGGTGGTCTATGTGGATATGGACGCGCCCAGCATCGCCAAGCTCGGCGAACGCCCCTGGCCCCGCCACCGCTATGCCCAAGTCGCCAACGCCCTCGTGGAATATGGCGACGCCAGCGTAGTTGGCTTTGACTTTATTTTCTCCGAGTTCACCAGCTCGGAAATGGTGCCCATCGCCAATGTACGACAGAGCGATCAGGAATTCAGAAATATTCTCGAAAACCATGACAACATCGTGATGGCCGCCAACTACACGGAGGTGCCCATGCCACCGACGTTTGAGCAACGAGAGAAGGCGGAAAAGGGTGAGCTGGTGGAGCTGGGCAATCGCAACATGCCCCTGGTTTACATGAGCGAAAAATATGGGGCCCAATACCTCTACACCCCACGCAATACCTTCCCGGAGATGCCGACCTACCCGCTGATTGATTTCGATACGCAGACAGACGGCATTGGACTAATCGCAGAAGATTCCAGCCTGTCAGCCGACAGCGTTCCCCGGTGGATTCCGCTCTATGCAAAGGCGGAAGGGCCATACTACACCCTCAATTTAGCCGAGGGTTATGAAAATCACATGGGGCTGAAATTCGGAGAGACGATCTTTAAAAACTCACCCGAAGAAACCTCAGACAATAAAAAATTCCTTCAACTGACCGACGAAGACGTGCCACCGGGAGAGTCCGTGCAAGTCTTCCGAATGGATGGCAAGACCGAGCTTTTCCCACTCAATACCGAGCAGACGTTTTACCACTTCAGCATTGAGCTGGCCCGAAAGCATTTGGGCATCAGCCAGGACGACATCGTCATCAACGAGGATGAGATGATTTTCATGAAGGACGGCGAGCCGTTCCGAAGCATTCCAATGAGCCATAGCCAGCTGACCGAAGTGAATTGGTTCTCGCCATGGCTGGATCATGAGAACAACCCGCGAGCCAGCTTTGGGATGGTGATGGATGCCAACTACATGATGCTTCACGGCACCGAAGAGCAAAAAAAAGAGGCACAAGAATTCTTTAAGATGTTTAAAGATGCGGTGGTGCTCATCGGTCCCGTCGACCGTACGCTACAGGACTTGGCACCAACTCCGTTCGACACCGTGCCGGTCCCCAAAGTCGGCCTGCATGGCAACGCAGTGAAAACCATTTTCTCTGGTAAATTCATCCAGCGACTCAACTGGTGGCAGCACGCAGTCATCATTCTGGTAATCACTTACATCGTCGCCGCGCTAGGCACCTACAACGGCAAGCATAACGTGTGGATGAAGTTTGCGGGCGGGGCCGTCTTGCTCGGTTATATCTTCATCGCATTTGCCGCGTTTAGCTCCATCCACCTGGTCATTCCGCTGGTGGCACCTGTCGCTTCGGCGATCACGACGACACTCGCCGGCGCGGTGTATCAGCTCATCGTGGAGGAGAAGCAGCGCGGCCGCATTAAGGGGATGTTTGGTGCCTATTTGTCGCCCGACCTCGTGAACAACATGGTGGAGTCCGGCGAGGAGCCCAAGCTCGGGGGTGAAGAGGTGGAGATCACCGCGTTTTTCTCGGACATTCAGAGCTTTTCCACTTTCTCCGAGCTGCTTTCGGCGGACCGTCTGGTGACGCTCATGAACGAGTACCTCACCGCAATGACCGACATCCTGCAAGAGGAGCAGGGCACGCTCGATAAATACATTGGCGATGCCATGGTGGCGATGTTCAACGCACCCCTGCCGGTGCAGAACCACGCCCTGCGCGGCTGCATGGCGGCCGCCCGCATGCAGAAGAAACAGCTCGAGCTACGCGCCAAATGGCGGGAAGAAGGTGACGACTGGCCCGACATTGTAGCCAAGATGCAGACCCGCATCGGCCTCAACACCGGCCCCGCCGTCGTTGGTAACATGGGCTCGGAGTCACGCTTTAACTACACCATGATGGGCGACACCGTAAACCTCGCCGCCCGCAGTGAATCCGGTGCGAAGTCCTACGGCGTTTACATCATGGTCACCGGCGAAACCCGCGCCGCTTGCGAAGCCGCCAGCGACGCCTGCGTCTTCCGCTACCTCGACAAGATTCGGGTCAAAGGCCGCAGCCAACCCGCCGAAATGTATGAGCTCGTTTGCCTGCGTGAAGACCTCGACAGCGAGACCGAGCGCTGCCTGGAAATTTATCAAAAGGGCATCGAACGCTACCTCAAGCAGGACTTCAACGGTGCCATCGAATACTTTGAGCAATCCGTGGAACTCGAGCCCAACCGACCGGAGAAAAACGCCGAGGCCCCCACCACTCCCAGCGACGTCCTCCTGGCCCGCTGCCTCTACTATATGGAAGAGCCCCCGGGCGAAAACTGGGACGGCGTCTTCGTGATGAAGACGAAGTAGTGGGTGGAGATTAAAGTGAGCAAATTAAAAATTAAAGAGATCGGATTCTAAACAGCTAGCAGCCGCTACTCTTTAATTTTTAATTTGCTCACTTTAATCTTCCAAACCCTCTCCGAGGGCCTGCTTAATCGCCTCAATATCTTCAGCTCCGGCAGACAATCGGATCAGCTCCGGGTTTAAGCCGCAGGCGCGCAGCTCCGCGCGGCCTTGCTCGGTGCTGGCCTGATCGTAGTGCGCGAGATACATGAAGGGGCACATCATCGTGAATGATGTGCCAAAACTCGGGCCTTTGACCACGCGGGCGCGGTCGTAAAATTGGGTGAGCGGCACGTTGAGCTCGATCGTCAACACCGCGCCACAGGAGTCGGCACTGCGCGCAATGGCGTCGAAGTTTTTCGCGGACTTGCCCACGCGCGGATGCCAAACCCTGCTCACCGCCGGATGCGCTTCAAACCATTCGGCGAGCGCTTTGGCGTTGGCGTTTTGGCGGTCCACCACCTCAGGCATCTTATCGATCTGCGCGGCAAGCTTGGCGAGGTCACGCGCATAGGGCGGCTCGCATTGCCCGGGCATGGCCTCCGCCAGTTCGCGGGCAAAGGGGCTGCCGGGATTCACCGCGGCGGCACCGATCATGACATCGCCCTCGTGCGAAGCGTACTTCGTCAGGCTCGTCACCAGCAGATCCGTATGCGGGAGCACATCCACGCTCGCAATGCTGGCAATGGTCGGATCAAAAATACGCACCACGCCGTGCTCGCGGCAGAGCTCATCGAGCAGCGCAACGTCCGGAGTCTGGATCAGCGGATTGGTTGGCAGCTCGGTAACGATGGCCGCCAGCTCGTGGCCATGCTCCGCGAAAAATGCGCGCAGCCATGCCTCGTCAAAGACGTCGTAGTGAACAGTCAGCTTCGAGTCCGCATCGAGGAAACTTTCCAGAATGCGCTGCGTGTCCAGGTAAAGCCAGCCGAGCTGCAAATAGTGATGACGCCCCTTGGGAGCCTGCACCTGCTGAGCCGCACGGAGGGCACCGTAGAAGGCGTTCATCCCGCAGTTGGCCAAATAAATATTCTCCGTAGGCAGGTAGCGCTTGAGCACGCTTAACACTTGCGCCTTACTTTCTCGCGCAGAGTTACTTTGCGGTGCAAAGTTCGCGTCAGCGCCTAGCTTACCGTGTGACTTCAAGTAATCCTCGGCATGGCGCGAGGAAATGCTCAAGCCCGTGTGCTGTAAGAACGCCTTGCCCTTACGGCGAAGCTCCTCGGTGTCGTCCAAAACGACGCAAAAGAAATCGAACTCTTCGCGCAACTCGGCTTCAGCGCCCAGCCACTGAATGCAGTCGCGCGCGGCCTTTTCCGAAGGCAGCAGGTAGAGTAACTTGCCCGACAGGCCCAAGCGCTCAGCAGCGAGATTCATGGCTTGCACCACATAGTCGTGCAGCACGAACCGCGGGTAGGCGTATTTGACCTGGCGGATCGTCTCCGGTCGCTTCTCTTCGTAGCCGATCACGTCGTCCATCGTGGGCAGGCTGCAGCACACCGCATGCACGGTGTCTGGAATCGTGGCCCCGAGAGGGTAATGCTGGAGGGTTTCAGACAAGCCGCCTAAACAAGCGTAATTGCGCGCTGGATCAATCCAATTCTCGCACCGGCCAGCTGCTCATCTTGAAGTAGGGGCTTTGCGGTGCCGGCGTGAAACCGTAGTTTTCCGGGTCCAGCAGCTTGGCCTCGCCCAGATAGGAGTCGAGATCCAGGCTGGCCACCTCCTGCCACTGGATAAAAGTCAATGGCTCGCCCAGGGCGCGGAACGGCTCCTTGGACGGCGATTCGTAAAGATTCTTTTCTGCCAGCAGGCCGTGATCGCGCGCCTCGACATCGATGAGGAGCTCTCCCTTGCGCGCGACGATGATATTGCGCGAAGCCTGCAACTCGCTGCGCTGATCACAATCCGCCAGCGTAATTTGAGCCCCGCCGTTGCCGTAGAAAACATTGGCCATCAGGTAAAGCCCGCCGCCCTTCAGCACGACCCCGCCATCGCGATTATACGCAAACTGGCACTCAGTGAGCGAGGCGATGTCCTGATTATTCTCAAAGATCGCACCCGTGCCATTGTTGACCGCCACCACTTTGCTCAGCGCGGATTGGTGGGTAGTGTCCGCCATCCAGAGCCCGGCACCGTGATTTTCCGAAGCCTTCAGCGACCACACCTTGACCTGACCGCAGCCCGAGATTTTCAGCCCCGCCAAATCGTCCGTACGCCGCGACCAGTTATTTAACTTCACCTCCGTGCCCGACATCGCCAGCGCGCCAAGGCGCTCCAGCACGATGCCATTGCCACCGCAGCGATCCACGATCAACCGGCGAATGCGCACCTTGTCCAAATCTGCCAGGCGAAGGCCATCGCCGTGCGCGTATTCGATGGCCACGTTGTTAATGATCAAGCCGTCGCCGCCGTGGACATCGATCGCCGCGTCGAAACCACGCTCGAAGGCCAGGCTTTCCAAATACAGGCCATCGACATTTTCCGCGCGGATGCCCACGCCCATTCCGCTGATCTCCACCGTACCGTTTTTCACGACTCCTCCCTTCGGCGGCAGCAGATAAATCTTCGGCTCCTTGCCACGCACAAAGCACACCTGCCCTTGCATGACCTGTCGCGGCGAGGCGACTTCCACCAAGCGCGCCCCCTCCACAAAGACGGCCGGGTTCTCCTTGGTCGGTATCCAGGGCAGCTCGAAAATATCGAACTCGCCAATGTCCCAACCGTTGACGATCTGCGCGCCATTGATGACGACATTACCCGGATCGGTCCCCTCAAATTTAATCGCGGCATTGCTCTCATCTACTTTGCCACGCAAAGTAACCGACTCACGATAGACGCCCGGGTGCACCCGCACCAGGACCGACTTCCCCGCCCGCGCATAGCCCATCGCATTGGTCGCGGCCGCCTGGATCGTGCGAAACGGCGTGGTCGGATCACCATCGCTGGCCTGCGGATCACGGTTGTTCACATCCACCGTGACGTTCCACACGTATTCGACTTCTTCGGCCAAAAGGCTAAACAGCGGCATGCCGCAGCACGCCAGAATAAAAAAGAATCTCAGGAGCTTCATACGGGAGAAATTAATTAAGCGACGGATCGTCCGGCGCGTCGGCGAGGAATCCCAGTTCCGGGCGCAAGCGATGCAAGTAAGTCTTCCAAAGCTCTTCGCCGGACTCCTCCGCCGTCAGCGTTTCGGTGACGGGGCTGACGAGCCAGGCGTTTTGCTCCAGCTCGTGCTCCACCTGGCCCTGCGACCAGCCGGAGTAGCCGAGGAAGGCGCGGATCTCAGCATCTTCGTCGGCGAGCTTCATCTCGCGCGCGGCCTCTTCGCTCAGGCCAAAGTGGAGGCGGAACACGCGGGAATCGTCGTCCCAGCACCAGGCGGCGAGGATTACCTGATCGGTCTGCACGGGGCCGCCTTCGTAGATCGGCACATCGGACAAGGGGCCGAAAGTGAAGTCGTCATTTTTCTCCCCGAGCGTGACGCCCAGCGGGCGGTTGATGATGACTCCGAGCGCGCCGTCGTCGTCCGTATGAGCGGAGATCAGCACAACGGTGTGGCGGAAATTCGGATCGAGCAAGGACGGGTGCGAGATTAACAACTGCCCCGACAAGTCGGCGAAATCGGCCTTGGAATCACTCATCTTCACAAGTTTAAGCTACGCGCATCCCTGCCGATTGCCAGTGAAAACGGCGTTTTGCCAGCCGCTCACCAGTTGCCGATGTCGTCGGTGCTCATGACGCCATCCGGGCCAAGCGACCACACGTCGTAGGTGTCGGGGTTGTTCACGCCGGGGAAGACATACTGGTAGCGGTTGCCCCACGGATCGATCAGCGTTTCGTTGATGTAAGGGCCCTGCCAGCGCGGACTGCGGCCGAGGTTGGTCGCCAGTTGCGCCAAGCTGCCTGGGAACTGCCCGACCTGCGTCGCATAGGTCATGATCGAGGCATGGATGGTCTCGTTGACAAATTTTTGTGCCGTGGCCTGACGCTCGGCCTCGACTTCGGGGTCCAGCGGCACGGGGCTCCACTTTTGCTTGGGCGGCGGGGTGTAGTCCGGCAGCGGCGTCTTGGCCTCGTCGGCATGCTCGTAGTGGACGGGGCTCATCGTGACTTCGCCCATCTTGCGGTTTACCTGCCACACGCGGCCGGTGGCGGTATCGATGACCAATTGAAAATTACCGGCTTCGCTCAGTTGAAAGCGGCCAATGTGCGGCTGCGGTGCGGGGGCCTCCGCGGCAGTCTCGGCAGCGGGCGGCGGCCCGTCGATTGAGTCATTCGCCAACAGGGAGACCGCGCCAGCCAGCGCCATCAGGTAAAAAGGGGTTCGCTTCATTGTTTATAATTTTATCACTTCGACGCCAGCTTCGCGCATCAGCTCCAGCGCAATCGGGTCGTTTTTGTAATCGTGCCGATACTTGATGCACGCAATGCCCGCCGACAACAAAATCTTTGCGCAGTTAATACACGGGAAATGGGTGACGTAGGCCGTCGCCCCTTGCACGGAAATGCCCCGGCGCGCGGCATCGGCCACGGCGTTTTGCTCGGCGTGGACGGTGCCCTGCTCGTGGTCGTCCCGAACGCGGGACTGGTGCGGATGGCCCGGCAAAAAGCCATTGTAGCCCGCCGCAATGATACGGTTGGGATGCGCCCCGGCGGACACCATCACCGCGCCCACGTGCAGGCGCTCGCACGACGAACGCGACGAGATCAGCAAGGCCGTCGCCATAAAATACTCATCCCACGACGGGCGATCCCCCCCGGCAGCCACAGCACCCTCGATACGGTCCAGCAAGGTGGCGGCTTCGGCGGTCGGATTGACGGAATCAGGTGCGGATAGGCTCATGGCGTGGTTGTTTGCGGTTGAGGCCAGTTTGAAGCTTTCCACGGCAGTCGCAATGCATTTTCCTGTGAATCCCGTGGCCGATTCCGCCGACCAGATTCATGAACCGCAACCTGCGCCGCCGCCGGGGGTGTTTGCCATCGGCCCCTACACCTCGCCCAAGCGTGCGAAGGACCACGGCCTCGTCATCCTCTCCATGCGCCTGAGCTACGAGCTCGTGCCCGGCGACGAAGGCGGCTACTACCTCTGGATCGACGAGGCACACAAGGACGACATTTACGACCAGCTCGGCAAGTATCAGCGCGAAAACAAAAACTGGCCGCCACGCCCGCTGACCGCCCTGCCGTCGGACAAGCCCGCCTCGCCCCTGAGCCTTGTGGGCTACTCTTTGGTGATCATCGCACTCTTCGCGGCACAGTCGCGCTGGCCGCGCTTCACGGAACTGGGCGTGAGCGTGAATACCCGGATTTTTGGCGACGGCCAATGGCAACTGCCGATGACTGCGCTCACCCTGCATGGCGGCATCGACCACCTGATCGCCAACCTCGTCTCCGGCGTGTGCTTCGGGTTTTTGATCAACCGCATCTTTGGCGCGGGCCTCGGGTGGACCCTGTTCGTGCTCAGCGGCTACATTGGCAACGTGCTCAACGCCTGGTTCTACTGGCCGGAATACCACGGCTCGCTCGGAGCCTCCACGGCGATCTTCGGCGCACTGGGCATGCTGGTGGGCCACGCGATGGCGGGTAAATTCTCCCCCGCCGAGCGCGCAAGCCTCAAGCACCGTGCCATCCCACTCGGCGCCGGGATAGTCATTCTTTTGCTGACGGGGTTCAGCGGCGGCAACACCGATGTGCTCGCGCACGTGTGGGGCTTTGCCGCCGGCGTGCCGTTGGGTGCAGTAGGCTTCTGGCTGCAACGCCGCTGGCCGGATCTGGGCAAATCCAAACCCATGCTCGCGCTACCGCTCGCACTGATCGCAATCGGCTGGGGCGTGACGGTGGCGATGAATGGCTAGAGCATTTTTCATCTAACATGGCCGTAGCATAGGCGTCGCGCCTGTACCCTGAACGACGATTTAATAAATGATTGAGTAGGCCACAGGCGGGACGCCTATGCTACGATTTGCAATGCGGCCAGATCCCCACCGCCAACATTCCTGCTTGCAAAACACGCGGTGCTGGCTCTTCTTTTCACGCCATGCAAATTGAGCCCGAAGTCCGTTCCCAGATCGAAGAAATCACCCGCCGCGCGGGGCATCTTTGGAGGTATCTTTGACGTCGCGGGTAAGCAAAAACGCATTGGCGAGCTCGAAGAAAAAATGAGCGAGCCGAGCTTCTGGGACGACCAGAAGGCCGCGCAAAAAGTCATTGGCGAGAGCAACCAGTGCAAGGCCGCCATTGAGGACATTACCAAGTTCAAACCGCTGGTGGACGACCTCAATGCGATGGTCGAGCTAGTGGAGGAAGCCGACGAGGAAGAGGGCGCGGAATACATGGCCGAAATTGAGAAGTCGACCAAGGCGCTTTACAGCCAAATCGACGACCTCGAAATCGGCTCATTCCTGACTGGCCCGATGGACGGCAACAGCGCCATTCTTTCCGTGCAAGCCGGTGCCGGCGGCACCGAAAGCTGCGACTGGGCCGACATGCTCTACCGCATGTATTCGCGCTGGGCCGAAAACCGCGGCTGGAAAGTCGAAGTTCTCGACCTGCAACAGGGTGAAGAAGCCGGCATTTCCAGCGTCAGCTTGCGCTTTGAAGGCGTCAACGCTTACGGCTACACCAAGGCCGAGCGCGGCGTTCACCGCCTGGTGCGCATCTCGCCGTTTGACTCCAACAGCCGCCGCCACACTTCGTTCTGCGCGGTGGACGTGGTTGCGGAAGTCGATGACGACATCGATCTGGACATCCCGCCGGACGAGCTGCGCATCGACACCCAACGCGCCAGCGGTGCCGGTGGCCAACACGTCAACAAGACGGAGTCCGCGATCCGCATTACCCACTTGCCGACGAACATTGTCGTGTATTGCCAGAGCCAGCGCTCTCAGCACAAAAACAAGGACCAGGCCATGCGTCAGCTCAAGTCGAAGCTCTACGAACTCAAGCTCGACGAAAAGCGGCAGGAGATGGAAAAGTTCTACGGCGAAAAAGGCCAGATCGGCTGGGGCAACCAGATCCGCAGTTACGTTTTCCAGCCCTACCAAATGGTCAAGGACCTGCGCACCGGCGTCGAAACCGGTAACGTGCAAGCAGTCATGGACGGCGACCTCGACCCATTCGTCAACGGCTGGCTCCGCGCCGGCTGCCCCCGCCACCGCAACAAGGAAGTGCAGTTGGAGGATTAAGGGATTAACGGATGTCCGCGTTTGGCGTGCCAGATGCGGACTACTTCAATCTTCATTTCCTCATCCTTGATTCGATAGATGAGTCGATAGTTCTTGAATACGATCTCGCGAATCGTGTCCCACCCAAATTCAGGAACGATACGCCCAATTCTCGGGAATTCTCCGATCCTTTTAATCGTGGAGATGATCGATAAACCAATGCGCTCGGCCGCAGCTGGATCACGTTGAGCAATATACTCAATGATCAGACTGAGATCTTGCCGAGCCGATGGCGCAACGATTACTTTGAAAGCCATTCCCGAAGATCGTTTTCTACATCTTCAATCGGAACTCCTTGCCCAGCATCCAGCTCCTGCATGCCTCGTTCAATGGCAGCCATGAAGTCAATGCGTTCCTTGACAACCTCCCAGCTAACGTCCTCCGGCAGGTGAGAGATCGTTTCCATGGCCATTTCTTTAACACTCATAGGAAAAATGTAACGCAGCAATTCGCGATTGTCGACTCAAACTACATCTCCCCGGCCAGGCCGATCATCCAGCTCATGCCGAACTGGTCGGTGACCATGCCGAAGCAGGGGGACCAGAAAGTCTTGCCCATCGGCATTTCTACTTTGCCGCCTTCGGCGAGGGCGTTGAAGTAGCGATGTGCGGTGGCTTTGTCTTCGACGGTGATGGACAGGCTGAAGCCTTTGAAATCGACGCCTTCCTCGCAGCCGTCGGAGGCCATGATCACGCAGTCGCCGACCTTGAAGCTGCAGTGCATAATCTTGTCATCGAAGTCCGCCGGGACTTGCTCAGCGGGCACGGGTTCCGGGCTTTCGTTGAAGCGCATGACGTAGTCGATCTTGGCGTCGATCGCGGCTTCGTAAAACTTGAGGGCCTCGTCACAGCGGCCGTTAAAAAAGACGTAAGGTTGAACAATAGAGGGCATGGTAGATTTGGTTAAAGTTTCGTGCAGTTAATCAACTGTTTCTGAAAAATCAATGCCCGGCTTTTTCCCAGAGCAGGTCCGGGTAAACGACACCCACCAGCTCGCCCTCGGCGTGGACGGGGAACGCGGCGGCGCTGGAGAAAATTTCCGCTGTATGGTCGTCCACCAGCCAATGCGCCTGCAGCGCGTGCTTGGACATCGGGGTATTGTCGGGCAGCTTCGGCGGATCGACCATGACATCGCTCACCGTCTTGCCCACGTATTGCTCGATGACGGCGACATACTTCAGCTCCTCGTCGCCCCCGATCCAGATAAACACCAGCAGCACCGCCAGCAGGTAATGCTGCGACACCAGCAGCGCCCACGCGATGAGCACCGCGGCGATCACCTTGGCCGCAGTCGCGGCGATCTTGGAGGCTTGCAGGTAGTTAAACTTCTTGGCCAGCGCGGCGCGGAGCAGGCGCCCGCCGTCCATCGGAAAGATCGGCAGTAAGTTAAAGAGGCCCATCGCGATGTTCCACCCGAGCAGCCCCCAGGCAAAGCTCACCCAACTGAGCGACCACGGGTTGTACGGCGAACGCACGTAGTCGTCGGTAAAGTATTTGCGCAGCAAGTTAACGCTTCCTTCGGCCACGTAGCCCACATCTCTGTAAGTGATGCACAGCACCACGAAGAGGATTGCCGCGATGGCGAAGTTTACCAACGGGCCGTTGATGGTGATGATCATTTCTTTGCGCGGGTCGCGCGGGATGCTGCCCATCTGCGCCATGCCGCCAATGGCCATGAACACAATGCGCGGCACCTTGATGCCGTAGCGCTGCGCCGTCAGGCAGTGGCCCAGCTCGTGCAGCGCCACCGATACAAAGACCAGCACGATCATGATACCCAGCGTCAGCGAACCCCGCCAGCCAATCGCCTGATGGCCGACGTATATATAAAAACCCAGCAGGAGGAAAAACGTGAAATGAATTTCCAGCTGAATGCCGAACAAACGGCCAATTTTCCACGATGTGTTAGACACTTGCGCTTCGACAATTCAGCTCTACGTTAGTTGCATACAAACTGCGCGCAAGGGAAAGCGCGCCGTTTGGGGAGAACTGCAAACTATGTCCGAAGAACAGTCCATATTGGTTATCGATGACGACGAGGGCCTTCGCTACTCGCTCGAACGCGTGCTCTCGGCGCGCGGCTACCGCATCATCCAGGCTTCATCCGGAGAGGAAGGCCTGAAAGTCGCTGAAAAAGAGAAGCCGTCGGTCATCCTGCTCGACAACCGTATGGGCGGCATAACGGGCATCGAAACGCTGCAACACCTGCGCACTTCCAGCCCGGACTCGATGGTCATCCTGATGACCGCCTTTGGCACGACGCAGACGGCGATCGAGGCCATGAAGTTCGGCGCGTTTGATTACATCATCAAGCCGTTCGACATCGCCAAGATCCTTGGCCTGATCGAAAAGGCGTTCGCCGCCTACGCCGACCTCCACGAGTCCAAGGACGAATACGAGCCCACGCTCAACAGCGAGGACTACCGCGAAGGCATCGTCGGCACGTCCGAGGCAATGCAGGAAGTATTTAAAATCATCGGCCAGGTCGCTGCAAGCGATGTGACGGTGATGATCACCGGCGAAAGCGGCACGGGCAAAGAGCTCGTCGCGCGCTGCATTTATCAGCACAGCTTGCGTAACGGCCGGCCGTTCATCGCGGTCAACTGCGCGGCGATTCCGGAAAACCTGATCGAGTCCGAGCTGTTCGGCCACGAGAAGGGCTCCTTCACCGGTGCCACCACCCAGCGCCGGGGTAAGTTCGAGCTGTGCGACGGCGGCACCATTTTCCTCGACGAAATCGGCGACATGTCGCTGACCACGCAGACCAAGATTCTCCGCGCCACCCAAGAGGGTGAGATCCAGCGCGTCGGCGGCAACGAAACGATCAAAGTGGACGTCCGCCTGATCGCCGCGACGAACAAGGACCTCGAAAAGCTCGTCGAAGAAGGCGAGTTCCGCGAAGACCTTTATTACCGCTTGAACGTCGTCCGCCTGCGCCTGCCCTCCCTCCGCGAGCGCAAGGAAGACATCCCCTCGCTGGTGGACTTCGTCCTGCAAAAGCTGGGCCGCAACCGCAAGACGCGCGCCAAGCGATTCTCCAGTGACGCCATGGCGATCATGACGGCCTACGACTGGCCGGGCAACGTTCGCGAGCTGGAAAACCTCGTTTACCGCAGCGCCGTTGTCGCCGGTGGTGAGGCGATCCTGCGCAAGGACCTGCCCGACGAGCTCCTGGGCAAATTCGGAGATGCCGCGACCGCTTCCAACCAGGCGTCGACCAAGGCAGAAGGCAAAACGCCCGCGCCCATGCCGGTTGCCGCAGCGCCTGCGCCGACAACCGCGGAGCCCATCGCCGCGCCGGTCTCTGCCGCCCCCGCCGGCACCATTGGCGAAGCCTGCGACACACTTTATAAAATCCTTCGCGACCAGTTCGATGAAAGCATCCTCAGCGAAATCGAACGCGAAATGATCATCCGTGCGCTCAAGGAATTCGACGGTAACCAGGTCAAGACGGCGAAGCTGCTCGGCATCACCCGCGCCACCCTCCGCAAACGCATCGAATCCCTCGACCTCAAAGTCTAACCAGCCTCCGGCTGGACCGATAGATTTGCGCATTGCGCAAATGGCCAATCCAACTGTCTGAGGTAGGGCGCAGTCCCGCTGAGCGGGACAAGCCGCCACGGTGGAGTGGCGTAGGTCGGTCTCTTCAGAGGCCGACATGTAGACCTTGCCAATTAGGCGGATGGCTAAAGCCAACCGCCAACGAACCACTCCGGCGATACGGCTTGCCCCACTCAGCGGAACTGCGCCTGGCCCTTCAAAAAATCCCGCAGCGCGCACTGGCGTTTCCATTATTTTCTGGCATGCTGTTAATCTGTGCCGAGAAACGCCGTCATTTGCCTGATCCTCGCCGCGCTTGCGCTGTTCGTCGCCGCTTGCTCCGAACATCCGCAGAGCGGAACCGGCACGGCGCAACTTCCCGACAGTTCGCGCTACCAAGGGGAATTTAAAAACGGGCTTTTTCACGGCCAAGGCAAGCTCACCTGGCGACATGGAGGTTTTTACGAAGGCCAGTTTCACCACGGGCTCATTGAGGGCAAGGGCCTGTTCATCCACGCCGATGGCACGCGGGAGGAAGGACAGTTTAAAAACGGCTTACTCGATGGCCAGGGCAAACGCCGCCGCCCCTCCGGAGAAATGTATGAAGGCACCTTTCGCGCCGGTAAATTTCATGGCCGCGGCGTCTTCCGCTCCGATCGCGAGTATTATGATGGCGACTGGGTGGACGGCAAAAAGTCCGGCCATGGCAGCTACATTCGCGACGGCATGGGCGAATACAAAGGCCAATTCTACGACGACGAAATCGCCGGCAAAGGCGTACTCATTTACGAAGACGGCACACGTATCGAAGGACAGTTCGACCGCGGCGTCACTCAGGGTGAGGCGGTCATTACGGGGCCCAACGGCGGGCGTCTGGAAGCGCGTTTCGTGCAGGGGCGCGCTTTGGGCCCGGGCAAGCAAACCACCGAAGACGGCGCGAGCTACATTGGCGAATTTCTCAACGGTAAATGGCACGGCCAAGGCGAGCTAACCGACGCCGAGGGCAACATCTACCGTGGCGAATTCCGCGATAACCAACGCCATGGCTACGGCAAAATTCTCTACGCAGATGGACGCGAATTTCACGGCAACTTCGTTGACAACCTCCCTCACGGCAAGGGCTCCATCGAATACCCGACCACCGCGCGCTACAACGGCGACTTCGAGCGCGGGCTACCGCACGGCGAGGGCGTTTACGAATTTCCCGATGGCGACCGTTATGTGGGCTCGTTTGCCAATGGCGTTTTCGAGGGCGAAGGCACGCTGATCTTCAACCCAGCGTCCGGCAAAACGCCCATATCCGGCCTGTGGCACAACGGCAACTTCATCGGCCAGCCAATGGCCCCACCCACCAATCCCACCCCGGGCGAACCCGTGCGGATCCTGGTGAAGTAACGGTGTATGTGGTTGGCATTAGCCATCCGCATGTCAGCCCCGCCATAAATATCGGGCTCTGTAGAGACCGACCTACGCCAAATCAAATGGTTGCTTAATCAGTGCCAAACGCCGACTGGAGCGCTGGGCGGAATCGTAGATTTCCCGTGTTTCGTTAGCTGACTAATTGATGATTTAACGCCTCGCGGTAACCACCCGCGTAAGCTTCAAAGACTTTCTTAATTTCGTCGCGAATGCGGCGGAAGGCATCCATCTCACTCTCGCCTTCGCGAGCGGCCTTGGGCGGATCTTCAAATCCCCAGTGGTATCGGTTGACCTTGCCAGGGAAGAGCGGGCAGCTTTCGTCGGCGTTGTCGCACACGGTGATCACGGTGCTGATGCCGGCCTCCATATATTGGTCGAGGTGCTTCGAGGTGTGCGCGGAGATGTCGATACCGATCTCCTTCAGCGCCTCGATTGCGTTGGGGTGCACGTAGCCAGCGGGCTTGGAGCCAGCGCTGTAAATCTCGAACAGGTCGCCCGCCGCGTTGCGCAGGATGCCCTCAGCCATATGGCTGCGGCACGAGTTACCAGTGCAAAGAATGAGAACTTTGGGCTTCGTCATGATCGTGTGATGGAAAATTACTTTTCCAAGGCGCAGGCGCAGTCGGGCGTTTCCTTCTTGATGCGATCGGCGAGCTTGGCGCGCTTTTGCATGTCGCTGGCAAAGGCGGTGTGGTCGCCGAAGCTATCCTGGAGGCACTTGAGGTTGTCCTGCAACAGCGGGTTCTCGGGGTCGGCGAGGCTGTAGATCATCCATTGCGCAAAACGCTCGGCTTTCACCATGCCGTTCTCCTTCATGTAGCGCAGCTGCTTGGAAATTTTCACCTGATCGGCATCGAGAATTTCCACCAAGTGGCAGACGCAAAGTGGGCCATCCTTGAGGAGGTTAAGGATCCTCAAACGCTGCATGTCGCACATGCATTTGTAAACCTGAACAATCTCCATGGAACGAATATTCCACTTATTGCATATACAGTCAAATCGAATTGGCAAATAATCAGTGGAAAGCTTACGCCGGCTTCTCCAGCAGCACGCGGGCCCAGCGGACATCCGGCTTGTGAGCGAATAGGCTGGCCTGGTTCTCAATGCGGAACTGGCAGCGCAGCCCCACCATGGCGGCCCGCGCGAGCCCCGGCGTCGAGCACCGCAGCCGGAGCAGCGGGCAGAAACGGGAGGAAATCGCGGTTCGTTTCGTGAAAGTTCAGTTGCTGGCTCGACGTCACAAACCGCGCGACATCGCGCTCATAGCCTTCGACGCCCGCCGTCATCCCCTACTCAGCCTGTTCGGCGTAAACCGGCTCTTCGGCAAGATCGTCGATCAGGTTGGAGGCGGTCTGGACAGTGGCGATCATTTGGTTACCCAAACGGTTCTTCATCACAAAGTAAAACACCATCGCCGGGATGCCGATCACCAGGCCAGTCGCCGTGGTGATAAGCGCCTCACCAATGTCGCCCGCGAGCAGCTCCGGCCGGCCCATGCCACCTTGGCCAATCGTTTGGAAGGCGCTGATCATACCACTCACCGTGCCGAGCAGACCAATCATTGGGGCCACGGCGGCAACGACGTTCAGGTAGTTCACCCATTGGCCCACGGCGTTTTCCTCGGACTCTAAATTCTCGACGAGGACTGTCTCCACCTTGGCGCGGTTGGCGTCGGGACGCTCGGGGCGGGCCTTGTTTAGCGCGGGCACGAGCGCACGAGTGAGCACACTGTCGCTGCCCTGCAGGATGGTTTGCGCGTCGGCAACCTGGCGGGCCTGTAGGTATTGCGAAGCCTGTTGGGCAACGCCATCAGGAACGAATTTTTTGCGCACCGTTTCCTTCCAGCAATAGAAGATCAAAAAGAACATAAAGATCGAGCACAGGCCCAGCGGGATCATCGCCCAGCCGCCTTCGCCAATCAGCTGAAAGAGGCTTTTGCCGCTGGGCGCAGCGGCCTCGGCTTCCTCTTGCGCATAGAGCGCGGTGGCGGTCAGCAGTGCGGCACTGCCCAGGAAGAAGGCGCGGTTGGTCAGTTTGGATACGTTCATGACGGTTCTGGTTCGGTATTTAAAGGTTCAGGTAGCGGTTGTTCGTAGGCGGCAAGGACTTCGATATCGGGCCAGGTGAGGCTGCGCTCGGCCATTTCGGCGCGGAGCTTGGCCTCCTCTGCGGGCAGCTCCAGCTCCCGGCATGAGGCGATGGCGAGCGCGTAGCAGTAGTTCAAATAATCCATGGGGAACTGGCTGCTCAGCGTAACGGGCTCCAGGGCCTGCCACAGCGCCGCCTGATACTCCTCGGCGTCGAACTCCAACTGGCCCACCACGTAAAAGCCCAGCGCCGAGGGCCCGTAGGGCTCAGCTTCGGTAATCCATTTTTCGGCAAGCTCGCGGGTGTTCTTTTTGAGCGGCAGCTTGTAGTGGCCGAGCAGCACGAGGTCGTCCACCTTGCGCAGGAGGCGCGGGTCCTCCACAATCTCCTGCAAGGCCAGCCCGGCACCAAGGCCCGCATAGGCATCGCCCTCCTGAAACTCCAGCTCCGCATACTGATAAAAGAACTCCAGCTCGCCCGGCGTTAAAAACTGCAGGTAGCCGCCGCGCTGCTCAAACATGGCCTTCATCAGCATGAGCGCTTCTTCGCTGTTGCCCGCGCGAAGCGCCTGCTGCGCGGCGTAGGCGACGTCGTTCCCCGGAAATTGCAGGCGCTCGATCTCGTCGAGATTATAGCGGTAGTCCAGGGATCCACCCGCGCGCGCCGAGCGGAATACGAGCTGATTCTCAATCACGCCCATGGCCTTGCCGCTGAGCGGTCGGCGGCCCTTGAGCACGAGGCCCTGCGGTTCGTTGAGCGAGGCCTGCGCCTGCTCCAGCGTCATCCCGGGCGCGGTTGCTGCGGCTAGCGCAAAGAGGCAAATGGCGATTAAGGTTCTCACAGCGGGGCCTCCTCTTCGGTGGTAGACTCGACCTCGGCCGTGACGGCTTCCGGCTCCGGTGGTAAAATCGGCTCCAGCCGGGCCATGGCTTCAGCGGCCTGCGCCTGGGCTTCTTCAAACGATGTTAAACGCGGGTCGCCGGCCAGTTCTTCCCAGGTATTGTAAGCCGCGCGCAGGTCGCCCCGTTCTTCAAAGAGCGATGCACTGGCCACGTAGGCAGCGACGATTTCCTCCGGGTAGGCGCGGTAGAGCGTGTAAACGCGCTGGTAATAGGCGATCGCCTTGTCGTCCTCGCCCTTGAGCTCGTGGGCCTGGGCAATGCCGAGCAGCGCCTTGGCGTGGGGGCGGCCACGGGCGGCCTTGAGCCGAAGCAGTTCCTGGAGCACCTCGATGGCTTGGTCGGGTTCGTCGAGCGTAACCAGTAACTGACCACGCAGGAGCTTGGCGTCGTTGCCTGCCGGATGGAAGGCGGTCTCGTTCTCAAAGCGGTTGAGCCAGGCTTCGGCCTGTGCGTATTCGCGGGCCTGCACGGCGAGCTGCGCCATGCCGTAGTAGGCCGCGCCGAGCTGCATGCTCTTGGGATACTCTTCAATCAGGTAGTCGAAATACTCGTCCGCCGAGGCGATTTCCAGGCTGGTCAGAAACGTGCCCACCTTCGCCAATGCCTCGGGGTCGAGGTCCTTCAGCGGTGCTTTTTCCACGATCTCAAACAAGGCGTTGCCCGCGCGCTCGCGATCCTTGACCTTCTCGTAAAGCATGGCGCGGTAGAGATTAATGCGGGCCATCCAGGTCCACTCCTTGCGCTCGACGGCAAGCTTGTGCTGGTCGTCCAGCCATTGAATAAAGTCCGGCTCGGTTAGCAGGCCCATCGCATCGCCGTCGGCATTGGAGAGCAACAGCTCGCCGCGGTGATACTGCGTGTGCTGCTTGTGCAGGGCCTGGAGAATGGCAATGGTTTCGCCAGCCTTAACCGCGTTGCCATGCACTGCTATCGCCTCGATAAACAGCGGGAACGCGCGCTCGGGCTCGCCCTGGCGCTCGTAGGCCCAGCCGATCCAATAAAGCGCCTCGGCGATGCGGGTCTTGTCCTTCACATCCTTGCGGCGGACGTAGTCGGTAAAGTGCTCGACCATCAGCTCGTGTGCGCCCATGGCCTTCTGAATCTTACCCCGCTGAAACACCGCGTAGGTAAAGAGCGCGTCAGCATCGGGCCCCACGCGGGCAAACTGGTTGGACGCCTCCAGCAGGCGGCCCTCGCCCATCAGGATGTCGCCACGCAGCACGCGAGCCTCCGGCGTGCGGAGGTTGTCCGGATAGGTCTCGATAAATTCATCCGTGGCGACGAGCGCCTCCGGGTAATTACGCGCAGAGTAGAGCGCCTGTGCGCGGCGGTATTCGAGCTCCGGGTAATACGGGTTGCCCGGGGCGGTGGCGGCGAGCGCCTCTTCATAGCGATTCATGGCCTCATCGTAATCGCGGGCGAAGAAGTAAGACATCGCGTTCCACAGGCGGGCCTGCGCAGCCAGGTATTCGTCGGGCTTGCCCGCGAGGACCGCCTCGAAATCCTTGCGCGCGGGCGGGTAATCCTGCGCCAGCAGTTGGTTGTAACCGCGGCTGAACTGCCAGCGAACGGCGAGGCGGTGGTCAGGATAATTGTCCAGCAGCTCGGTCAGCACCTCGACGGCTTTGCGGTATTCCTTGAGCTCCTGATAGGCATTCGCAATGAGGAAGATCGCCGCCGGTGCCTCGGGGTGGTCCGGATAGCGGTCGAGGAACAGCTTCGCAATGCGCAGGGAGTCGTCCCAGTCTTCCAAGGCGTTCGCGGCGAGAATCCAACGGTAGTGCGCGGAGCCCCGCAGTTGGTTGCTCAAGGATTCATCCTCGGCCAACATGCGAAAGAGGATATACGCCTCGCGCTCGCGCTCCGCAAAAAGGAAAGCCTGACCGAGCCGCATTTGGAAGCCCGGCGTGAAGTCTTCCGAGGTTTGCAGACTCTCCAACTGGCCCTGCACGCGGCCCATGAGGTTGCGGTAGTAGTCGTTCCAAATCGCCTCGGCGTGGTGACCCTCGCCGGCCTCCTGCTGCTTTTCATTCCAGGCGAATTGCAGCGCCTGCAGGCGGCCCTGCTGCGCGGCCATGAGCACCTTGGCCGGGGTGACGAGGCGGTAAGCGCGGATCGCGTCCTCGAACTCACGCTTGTCGAGCAAGTGGTTGCCCACCTCCAGCGCGGCAAAGGTCAACACCGCCAGTTCCGGCATGACTTCCACTTTCCAATCGTAGCCAAAGAGGATCGACTGGGCCTGCTTGAAGTCGCGGTTGTCCAGCGCCTTTTGCAACGCGCGCAGCTGCGCCTGTGTGCCCAGGGTCGGCGGGACTTTGTCACTGGCGGCAAAGCCGATCAGCCGGTCAATGCCCGCCTGGTCGTCCCCTTGGTCGAAATAGAGCTCGGCCTGGCGCATCGCGCTGAGCACGGCTTCGGGCGAGTCCGGCGCCGTCTCGATAAACTGCTGGTAGGTGTCGACCGCTTCCTGAATGTCGCCGCTGGCCTGATAAGCCTGCGCCATGCTGTAGAGCACGAAGGCGCGCCGCGACTCCTGTTGGTTTTCCAGTGCGAGGAATTTTTTATACAGCTCGATGGCGTCCTCGGGCCGCTCACTCATCTGACAAGCGTAGCCGTGGATTGGGAGCAAGGTGGGGATCAGCGGCTGGTATTGCGGCTCCTGGCCGAACTTTTCCGTGAGGTGGTCAAAGGCCTGCGCAGCCTTGTCATACTCGCCATTGGTAAAGGCCTGCACGCCGAGCTGGAGCGTCTCCTGCATCGTCGCGGGCATCTCGATAAACGCACCGCGCGCCGTTGTCATTAACAACAGCCCAAGCAGCAGTATTCGGCCCAGTGTTTGCATGAACTGCGCACCTTGTCGGGATTTCAGCATTTTCCCAATCGGAAAAGCAAGGCGCCTGCCCATTTTCACCTGAACGTCACTTTTGGCCCTGTTTTGGGCGGAATTCGGCCCATTGGGGTGGGAAAAATGCATCCGGGGCACTCTCAAAAGGTGGCGGCCGGTGTCCCCACCGGCCAGAATGTAGGCGGGGCGATAAATGATTATCCGTTGGCATGTTTCGACGATATGGCCTGAGCGCGGACCGATTCCTTCTTATCGTTTCAAGCTCTGGCCGGTGAGGACACCGGCCGCCACCTTCGACAATCTACAGACCACGCACCCTCTACTCCGCCAACAACCCGGCAACGGTCCGCCAGGGCAAAATCGCGCAGCGCACGCGGGCCGGGAACTGCCGGATGCCGCAGAGGGCAACGGCGTCGCCCAGGCCGTCCCAACCCTCGTCGTCCACCTCCTGCTTGAGCAGGGCCATGAAGCGGTCCGCGAGCACGGCGGCCTCGGCGCGGGTCTTACCTGTGAGCGAGTCGACCAACATCGAACACGACGCGCGCAGCACGGTACTCCCCTGCGCGGTAAAGCCAATGGCGGCAATCACGTCATTTTCCAGGCGCAGGGTCAGCTGCACGACATCACCCGTATCGGCGTTGCTGCCTTCGGTGCGGAGATCACACGGCTCCAGCAAGCCCTCGCCCCGCGGATGATGTCCGTGGTCGAGCAGGATTTCGCGCTGTAGCTCGGGGTCGGTCATGGTTTAGGTGGCAGAATACGAGGCAGAATAAGCCACAAGGCAAATCTCTTCCTCTGTTGCTCTACCGTAGCAAAACAATTCCAAGTAGCATGCTCAAAAACTTGAACTAAGCACTCTCTTGAAGATCTACGAAACAGTCTAGTCCGGTAAGCCGACAGCCCTGCGCCCATATCTCGGCACATTCCCGAAGGAAACACATCCTTGCTCGTTCCGTTACAGATGATCTGAATTTTCTCTGACTCAAGCTTTTCGCGAATCAGTAGGAACGCCCCCCAGAAATCATGATCCGACGCATTGTATTCGCTACCCGAGATCAAGACTTTCACATGCGCCAACGAATTATCATTCCAATAGGTCAATTGGCACTTCACACGATCTCCACTTGCCAAGACACATGGTAGATTCACGTCACTGGTCATTTTCTACCCCAACAACTTCTGGGCCTTCTTCAAACTGGCGACCAGCTTGTCGACTTCTTCCATGGTATTGTAGAACGCGAAGGAGGCGCGGCAGGAGCCTTCCAGGCCAAAGCGGGCCCAGAGGGGCATCGTGCAGTGGTGCCCGGTGCGGATCGCGATGCCGTCCACATCGAGCATGGTGCCGAGGTCGTTCGGGTGAATGCCCGCAATGATGAACGACACGACGCTGACCTTGCGCGCGGCCTCGCCGTAAATCTTGAGCCCCTCGATGCTCTGGAGCTGTTCCGTGGCGTAGGCCAGCAGCTCGTGCTCGTAGGCGGCGAGGGAGGCTTGGTCGCGCGCCATCAGGTATTCCACGGCGGCCCCCAGGCCGATGGCTCCCGCAATGTGCGGCGTGCCAGCCTCGAAGCGTTCGGGAATTTTGCGGAATGTCGTCCCGGCGAAGCTGACGCGGTCGATCATGTCGCCGCCGCCTTGGTAGGGAGGCATGGCGTTGAGCAGATCGGGCTTGCCCCAGAGGACGCCGATGCCCGTCGGGCCGCAGACCTTGTGGCCGGAAAAGACAAAGAAATCGCAGCCCAGCTTGGCCACGTTGACCGGGAAGTGCGCGGTGGATTGCGCGCCATCGAGCAGCACGGTAATGCCCTTTTCCTTGGCCAGCGGAATGATCTGCTCGACGGGGTTAATCGTCCCCAGCGAGTTCGATACGTGGCACAGTGCGAGCAGCTTTACGCGGTCGGTCAGCAGGGCCGGAATGGCGTCGAGGTCCAGCTCGCCGCGGTCGGTCACGGGGATCACCGTCACCTTGGCACCGGCGCGCTCGGCGAGCAATTGCCAAGGCACGATGTTCGCGTGGTGCTCCATTTCGGAGACGAGAATTTCGTCGCCCGCGCCGATGTTTTCACGGCCCCAGGTCGCGGCCACGAGGTTGATCGCCTCCGTGGCGTTGCGAGTAAAGATGCAGCTGCGCTCCTCGGGCGCGCCCAGAAATTTCGCCACGGACTTGCGGGCGCTTTCGTAGGCCCCGGTCGCCTCCTGGCTCAGCGCATGCACGCCACGGTGGATATTGGCGTTGCCCGCGCGATAGTAGGCATCGAGGCGCTCAATGACGGCAAGCGGCTTTTGCGAGGTGGCCGCGTTGTCGAGATACACGAGCGGCTGCCCGTTGACTAACTCCCCGAGAATGGGGAACTCCGCGCGCACCGCCGCTACGTCCCACGCAGCGGTCGAACTGTCCTTATCTAGAATCATTCTAAATTGAGACTGTAGCTCAACAGTGCGCCTTTGCAACTGCGAATAATGGAAATAAATGCGGCAGCAAAAGGGCCAAAACCGCCAGCATTGAAGCCGTTGGCGGCGGGTCCTATTTCGCCGAGTAGCGGACGCTGGGCTCGTTGAAAATGTAGCTCGGCACCCCGGCGTTGATCTCCATCTGGTCGATGACCACCGTGGAGAAAACTTCGCCATTGGAGGACGTCTCAATCTTCATCGGCATGACGACGCCGTTCTTCTCCATGTGCTCGGTCATGCGCATGAAAGCGATCGCGTCCCCCGCATTTTTCGGGTGCTGCTCACGGGCAATCTCGTAGTAGTCTTGGGTGTCAATGTAGGTCAGCACGCGCTCCTTTTCGTCCTCGTATTCGACCACGTGGCACATCCGGCCATCGATCATCGTGTCGCGATGCAGGGAGAAACGCTTGGGGTCCTGCTGGTATTTCCAAAGATAGCTGCCGATGCGGGCGGCTTCTTTGAACTGGGCACGTTGCTTTTCCGAAATGTTGTCCACCTTGCGCACCGCGCCGTTGCTGCCGACTTGCTGCGCCCAGATTTCGTTGCCGTCAAAGCCCATGTCGAAGCGCAAGTCGCCATGCATCATCACCCGCCGAGCGAAGTTCGGGCGGCGGAAATAGAAGACCACCTCGTGCATGTTATCGGGCTCCGGGTTTGCGCCCATTTGCAGGCTGGCGTTGAGCTTGAGCGTGGTAACGTCGTCAATGTTCGTCACCGCAAAATGCCGCAAGACGACCTGCTCCAGGGGGTCCTTTGAGACGATGCCGCCGATGTCCAGCTCGGCCTTTTCCGGGGCAGCTTTCGGCTCTGCGGGTGCTTCGGCAACGGCGTGCTCCGTGGGCTCATGCGAGGCCTCGGCGACCTGGGCATTCTTGTGCATGATCAAGGCGAACATGCCCGCACCGAGCGTTAAAATAATGGCACCCACGCCGCCAAGCACCATAAGCTGGGGCTTCTTTTTGCGGGACCAGGAAGAGGAACGACGACGAGATTTAGGCATACCCCACAGACACACATCGGGCAGCCCTTGAAAATACCGGAAGTGTAATAATACCGTATCGTTAGCGACAAACCGACGACACTGTGTCTGGCACGTTAAGCGGCCGTAACCTTAGCTTAACTTCGTAATAGTCCAACGCAGGATCATCCCCGCGCCAATGCAAACGAGGGTAACGCCCCAGATAAACATCGGCACCCAGAAGGCCAGGAAAAGGCAGGACGCCAGCCCGACCCAGGCCAGCCACTTAGGGTACATCCGCTGTTCGGGGGTCAGCTTGAGCGCCGCCGCGTTCATAATCGCGTAATAAATCAAAACCGTGCACGCGCTGAAGGACCAGGCCAGCTTGATGTCGCCCAGCAGACAAAGCAGCGCCACCAAACCACCGATGCCGAGGATCGCCGCCAGTGGCTCGCCGTTCTTGTCGAGCTTGCTGAAGAAATGCGCGACATCCCCGCGACGCGCCATGGCCAGAAGCACCCGCGACAAACCCAAGATCAGGTTGAGCAGCACGCCGATCAGGGCAACGTAGCCCGCGACCTCAAAGAGCTGTGTCGGCACCGCGCCGCGCAGCCAGGCCAGCGCCACGCCCGCGTAAAGCGCCGCCGAAACGAGCAGGGTGATGATCATGGCCTTGGGAATGTTTTTGCGCGGCTCGATGATCTCCTCTCCCATCGTGGCGATGCGGCCATAGCCGGTGTAGGCCACGAAGATCAACGCGCAGGCCTGCAAGACGTTTGCCAGCTCAAAGGGCGGCTGGTCTTCGATCACCAAGTCACCCGCCGGGGCAAAAATCAAACTCAGCAGACCCGCAATGGTGATCGTTAATATGCCGGCATTAACCTGATTACTCCGGCGCAAGCCAAAGACGATGACCGCCGTCACGACCAGCACCGCTATGACCGCGAAGGCCACGTGAAACTCCGGCCGGAAAAAGGTGCCAATCGCCAAAGCCGCCGTCGCCGCGCTTGCGCTCTTGGCCAACAGAAACAAGAGCCCCGCCGTGAAGCCCGCATACGGATGCAGCAGGCGGTAGCCATATTCGTAGGCACCGCCAGAGACAGGGTAAGCCGCCGCCAGTTGCGCGCTGTTGAGCCCGTTAAACGTCGCCACGATCGCACCGACGCCCACCGCGAGCAGCGCCCAGTCGCCCACCTGCGCGGTGACCATCGCCAGGATCACGAACACCCCGGTGCCCAGAATCGAGCCCAGCCCCAGGAAGACCGCACCCTTCACGTCGGCAGTTCGTTTAAGCGCTGCTGTTGGTTTCGCCATCGCCCATATCAGGAACGCGCGCAAGGCCGATGACAAGCTTCACGTATAAAATTCTGAACAACTTGTAATCGCGCGCCACGTCGATCTTAGCTACACTTGCACCATGAGCCAATATCCACCACTTGCGACTGAACTCGGCGCGCCCCTGCATGGCGGCGATCCTTACCTGCCATCCGTCCCGCTGCTGAATCTGCTCAAGCGCCCCTACTACATCGAGGGCGGCTACCGCGGCCGCCATTTAAAGATATACAATTTCACCCGCGGCTCCGGCAAAAACAGCAGCCCCTACCACGCCGTGCGTGTCACCTTAAACCGGTCAACAGACCTCACGTTCAAGCTCGGCGTCGAGGGCTTCTTTAGTAAGATCGGCAAAGCCGTGGGCATGCAGGACATCCAAACCGGCGACCCCGCCTTCGACGAAACCTTCGTCGTCAAATGCAACGACACGGGCTTCGTCCACGGTGCCCTGTTGCCCGAGATTCGGCAGAGCCTGCTCAGCGTCCAGCAGCGGTTTCCACGGCGCTTCGGCTCCATCTCGCTCAATGGTGCCTGGGTCGGCCCCAAGGACAACGTCATCCACTACGAGCACAGCGGCCACCTACGCCATGACGGTGACCGTCAGCGCGCCGCCGCCCTCGCCCCCGCGCTCAACGACCTCGCCGACGCCATCGAAGCCTACGCGACAATCTAAACCAACCCCGCTCAGGAAGCGCTGATACAGGGGCGCGCATTCCACAAGTAGACCCTTTACAGCGGATAGTTTTTATTACATATTATGCAAATGGAAATATTAGGTGCAATCAGCTCGTTGATACTGTTAATCATTGGCTTTGTCTTGCTGGTCATGGCAATTCTCATGCCCTATTATGTCTACAAAATCGCCCAGGAGGTCACCGCCATCAGAAGCATTTTGCAAGCACGTGCCGACAAAGAAAAGCTACTCGAACTGAAAGAACTGCACCAGCGCACCCGTTAAAGGCTTCAACGATGAAGAACGTTGCCCGCTCCGGTAAGGTGAGAGCGATAGGAACACCCGACAAACCGGGAATTTACCCAACCGCATTTTCCCAAACACTATCCGCATAAAAAACTGGCCATACCGAGGCGCTTGCCATGCAATTACCGCATGAAACATATCATATTTTCTCTCGCCGCCAGCGCTGCCCTGATCGGTGCCGGTTGCTCCGATAATTCCGACGCCGAGAAGGCTGCCGACGAAGCCAAGGAAAGCGCCTCCCAAGCCTACGACAGCCTCTCCGAAAGCGTTAAGAACAGCGCCGACGCCATCAGCGACAAGGCCAAGGAATACTCGGAGAATATTGCCGACTGGTCCGAAGAGCAAAAGGAGCAGGCCGTGGCCAAGTTCAAGGAATCCGGCAAAGAGCTCGACGCGCAGTGGAACAAACTCGCCGAGCAAGCCAAGGACCTCAAGGGCGACGCCAAGGAGCAGTGGGACGACGCTGAAGATGAATGGGACGATGCCAAGAAAAGCTTCTCCAGCGCCATGGACAACATGCAGGACGCCACCGCGGACAATTGGGACAAGGTTCAAGCCGAGCTCAAGGACGCCTGGGCATCCATGAAAAAAGCATGCGACGACGCACACTCTGCATTGCAAAGTAAGTAACGCTCGTCCGCGCTTTGGCGCATTGCCCAGCCGCTAAATTGCACACCTAGCACCCGCATGCCCCCCAAGAAAAAAGCAGCTCGGGAGACCCCGATGATGCAGCAGTATTGGCGCTACCGGAAGGAAGACCCCCGGGTCCCCGCCGATGCGCTGTTGCTGTTTCGACTCGGCGATTTCTATGAGATGTTTCATGGCGACGCCGAGGAGGGCGCGCGGCTGCTGGGCATCACGCTCACCCAGCGTGGTGGTTACCCGATGGCGGGCATCCCCTACCACGCCCGCGACAACTACCTGCCCAAGCTGCTTAATCAGGGCGTCAAGGTAGCCATTGTCGACCAGGTGGAAACGCCCAAACCGGGCAAGCTCGTTGAGCGCGATTTAACGCGCGTGCTCACCCCCGGCACCACGCTGGAGGAGCACCAGCTCGACGCCCGGCGCAACCACTACCTGCTCGCGCTGACCAGCGACCGCAAGGGCAACTTCCACGCGGCTTGGCTCGACCTCTCTACCGGCGAATTCCAAGTCGCCACGGAGGCCGATCCCGCGCAGCTAATGCCGGTCTTTCACGCGATCGACCCCAAGGAAATCCTCCTCCCGGAAAACGTCTCCCTCAAGTGGGCGCACGATGAGAAACTCCGCGACTGGCACGAAGACTTCGACTACTACTGCGAGTCGCGGCCCGTCACGGTGCTGCCGGATTTTCAGTTTGAGACCGACGCCGGCGCGCGCTCCGTGCTGGATTCCCTCGGCGTGCTCAACCTCAACGGCTTCGGCCTCGACGTCTCCCACCCGGCCCTTGGCAGCGCGGGCGCGCTCATTACCTACGCGACGGACACCCTTTGCGCGCCGCCAAAGAACCTCCACCACATCAAGGAGTACCACACCAAACGCGCGCTGCTGCTCGACCCGGCCACGCTGCGCAACTTGGAGATTTTCCAAAGCTCGCAAGGCGGGCGCACCGGCTCGCTGATCCATGCCATCGACCAAACCGTCACCGCCGCGGGCGGACGTTTGATCGAGCAATGGCTGGCCGCGCCGCTGCTGGACCTCACCGAGCTCAACCGCCGCCAACAAGCCGTGGCCGACTTTCACGCCGAGCCCACGCGCTGCGCCGCGCTGTGCGATTTGCTCAAGGGCATCCGCGACATTGCGCGCATTCTCGGCCGTTTGCAGAACCGCATTCGCAACCCGCGCGAGCTGGGCGGCATTCGCGACACGATCAACGCGATGCCCGCGATCCGCGAAGAGCTGGCCGCATTTGCCGGCAGCGAGGTACAAGCTTTGCATCGCAAAGTAAGTTCGTTTGACGAACTGCGCGAACACCTGGCGCAAGCCCTCGCCGATGAGTTGCCCGGCAACCTCGCGGACGGCGGCGTGATCCGCGACAAGTTTGATGAAGACCTCGACTACCTGCGCAGCCTGACCCGCGACAGCAAGACGTGGCTCAGTAACTTTGAAGCAACCGAGCGCGAGCGCACCGGCATCAAAAGCCTCAAGGTGAAATACAACGGCGCGTTCGGCTACTTCATCGAAGTCACCAAGGCCAACGCCTCACAAGCGCCCGAAGACTACATCCGCAAGCAAACGATGAAGAACGCCGAGCGCTTCGTCACTGAAGAGCTGCGCGTGAAGGAGAAGGAAATTCTCCACGCCGAGGAGAAGGCGCTCGCCCGCGAAGAGTCGCTGTTTCAAGACCTCGTGGCGCGCATTCTGGAAGACGCCGCCGCGCTCGAAGAAACCGCTGCCGCCCTTGCCCAATGCGATGTGTTTATTGGCTGGGCCAAGCTCGCGCGCGAGTGGGACTACTGCCGCCCAACGCTCAGCGAAGACGACACGCTGGACATTGACCAAGGCCGCCACCCCGTCGTCGAGCAGATGATTAAGGCCGACCGCCTCGGCCTGCGCGGTGCCCATGGCTTCGTGCCGAACGACACCTTACTCACCGCGAGCGAGGAGCAAATCGTGCTGCTCACCGGCCCCAACATGGCGGGTAAGTCGACCTACATTCGCCAAGTCGCGTTGATCGCGCTGCTCGCGCAAGTCGGCAGCTGGGTCCCGGCCAAGCGTTGCCACGTGGGCCTCGTTGACCGCATCTTTTCCCGCGTGGGTGCCAGTGATGAGCTGGCCCGCGGCAACTCGACCTTCATGGTCGAAATGAACGAGACCGCGAACATCCTTAACAACGCCACCGAGCGCAGCCTGATCATCCTCGACGAAATCGGCCGCGGCACCTCGACCTACGATGGCCTCAGCATCGCCTGGGCCGTCGTCGAGCACCTGCATGGCGCTGGCGAGAAGGGACCGCGCACCTTGTTTGCCACGCACTACCACGAGATCACGCAGCTCGAAAACACTTTGCCACGTCTGCGGAATTTCAGCGTTTCGGTGAAGGAGTGGGCGGACGAAATTCGCTTCCTGCACACCGTCATCCCCGGCGCGGCGGACCGCTCTTACGGCATCCAGGTGGCGCGTCTGGCAGGCCTCCCGGCCACGGTCATCACCCGTGCCAAAGCCGTGCTGGAAGAGCTGGAGAGCGAGGGCAACGTCCTCCGCGAAACCCTGCGCGAGCCCAACGCCCCAGCCCCCGAACCCCGGCAAAAGCCCAAACGCGCCCCCAAGCCCCCCGCCGAAGACGACGACCAACTGGCGTTATTTTAACCATGCATGAGCGCTAACCGCCACTACACCACCTATCCGGAATTCGGCCCGAATGCCGACCTGCTCGACCCCGAAGAGCTGCCCACGTGGGTCATTGAAAACAATGACGACGTGCTCGCCATCGACAAGCCGGGCTGGGTCGTCTGCCACCCGTCGAAGAACGGGCCGTGGTCGAGCCTCGTCGGTGCCTGCCGCGAGTGGACCGGCCTGCAGACGCTGCACCTCATCGCGCGGCTCGACCGCGAGACCAGCGGCGTCATCCTGCTGGCCAAGCACAAGGCCGCCGCGCGCAAGCTGCAAATCGCGTTTCAAGACCGCGCCGTCGACAAGGTTTATCACGCCATTTTGGAGGGCGAGATGACGGAGGACGTCAGCGTGGACCAGCGCCTCGCCAAAGACCTGGAGTCCCCCGTTGCGGCCAAGGTGACCGTGCGCCGCTCCAACTCCTCCCAGCGCGCCATCACGCATTTCAAGCCGCTGGTCGCGCAGCACGGCTTCACGCTGGCCGAGGTGAAGCTGGAGACCGGCCGCAAGCACCAGATCCGCGCTCACGCCGAGTGGCTGGGCCATCGCGTCGTCGGTGATAAGATTTACGGGCCCGATTCGACGCTGTTTCTCGACTTCATCGAGCACGGTTGGACGGACCGCCTACAGGCCAATCTGCCCATGCGCCGCCAGGCCCTGCACTGCACGGAACTTACCTTTGCCGATGGCCTGACCTTCCGCGCGCCCATGGCCTGGGACATGCAGCAATTCGCCCGCGAACGCCTGCAACTCACGGATTTGCCGGCGTCCTGCGTTTAAAACAGCCCGAATTAGGCACCGATTTATTCACGCTCGCGGACTTGACCCAAAGCGCGCATCGGACATCATTGTCAGGTAGAGTGACCACGTTAACGGACACCAACCGCCCGGCGCTGTTTGACCTGGATGGCGCGGTAGAGGCGATCAACGATGCGTTGATCGAGCCCAATGTGCGCCTGCAATTGGTCGAGCCCGACCATGTCGAATACCAGCAGGACGCCTTTCGCAAGTTTCGTGACGTGCTGTCCGAGTGGCGGGAATTCGACAAGCGCGCGAAATTTACCATCACCGATTCGCAGGGCCGGGAGCTGGGCTTCTTCGAATACGAGCGCTACTGGCAAGGCGCGGACGACCTGGGCCGCGACGACTTTATCGAGCTGATGCAGATGCAGCTGCGGTTCCCCTTTGTCCTGCGCGACGGCACCTCGCTGGCGGGATATTCCGGCAAGCGCGCCCGCGTAAAGCGCGGCGACGAGCCGACCAGCACCGTGGCACTGAAGATCGACCACGTGCCACGGGCACCCACACTTTTTTGTCAATTTGGGACAACCTTTGGCTGGCGTATTAGCGATCTTTCGGACACAATGGTAGACGAACTCTTTCGCTGATCCATTAAACCGACCGCCTCGACCGTGGTGGTGCTACTGCTATGGCTAACACATTTCCGCAATATCAGGTGCGCCTGGATGACGGGCGGCTGATCCAGCTCAACAGCCCGGAGCGTCTGAGCCCTGAGCAATGGGGAAAAGTCAAAGGCCTGCCCGAGTGGACGCGCCTCGATTACCACCAATGTAAGAACTGCCCGCTGGACGAAAAGCGCATTGAGCGCTGCCCAGCCGCTGCCGCCGTCGCCGGGCTCCTGGAGAACTTTACCGAGGTTGTGTCGTTTCAAAAGGTGGACCTCGTCATCGTGCGCGCCAACGGACAATACTCCATCCGTGGTTCGGCGCAGATGGTTGTCTTTGCCCTGCTGGTCGAGTTCGTCTCGCGCGCCAAGTGCCCCTACCTCTTCGACCCCAGCGCGGACAAAGGCTTCTTTTTCCTCTGCCTCGATGTCGACCAGCTGCTCTACCGGTTTTTCTCGAGCTTCCTGATCCAGCACCACCTGCTCAGCTCCGGCGAGCCCGACCCCAACGCCGTCAACTGGCATCGCTTTCAGCAATACATGGGCGAAATCCGCATCGCGCTGGAGGGCCTGCTCGACCGCATTCAAGCCTACTGCCATGAGGACGCCAACATCAACGCCCTCACCGGTGCCATCAGCATCAGCAAACTCCTCGAAGAACATTGGGACGACAGCCTGCGTCTTTTTAAGGACATGACGTTTCGCTAGGAAGTGATATCTTTAACGATGAAAAACGCACTTCGCCATCTCATCATCGGCCTGGCTTGGCTCGCCGCCATCACATCAGCCCAGGCGGATATCAATTTCCCCGAAAAACTGGGCCCCTACACTCGCGGTGACAAACACACCTACGACCAGCCTGGCCTCGGCTACTCCTACGCCTACCAAGGCAAAGACGGCTGGGCCACCGTTTACGTTTTCGACATGGGTTTGGCCGACATCCCCGACGGCATCGACAGCGACATCATCCGCCGCTCCGTGCAGGACGCCGTGAAGAGCGTTAAAATCTACGAGGAGCGCGGCCATTACGCCAATGTGCAGATTGTCCCATTGAGCGGAGACTTCGACATCCTGAAGGACTCCTTCCTCATGAAAAAGATGGAGTATCAAATCATCAAAAGCGACGGCGAGCGTGAGGATGTCGTGTCCTACATTTTTTGCCGCGGGCAGGATGGAGAAATCCTCAAAGTCCGCATGACCGGAAACCGCAACGCCAACCTCGAACCCGATCTGCTCAAGTTCATGATGGCGCTGCGCGTGGAAACAACTTGAGCGCAAAGCGTATTGCCAAGGCGAACCCCTGCGGTAATCTCCACGACATGAAAGCGCTCCACTCCTTGTTAATTCTCACATTCGTTGCCCTGATGGGTGCCTGCACCACGGTGCCCAAGGTCCAGTCCCAATACGATCCGCAAGCCAACTTTACGGACGTCAAGACTTTCGCCGTGCTGCCCATGCCCACGCAGATCACGGGTGCCGATCCGGGCGCGATGGTCGAGCTCGCCGGTCCGGCCAAGCAGGCCATCATCAGCAGCCTTGAGGCCAAGGGCTACACCGAAGCCCCCGAAGCCACGGCAGACATCCTCGTCAAGATGCACGGCGAACTCCTCCCGCGCACGCAGGTCATCGACACCGGTTACGTGCCCAGCTACTACGGCGATCCGTGGCTAAGCACCTACCCCTACGGCTCACAGCAAATCGTGCGCAACTACGAGCAGGGCACGCTCGCTATCGAAATTTCCAAAGACACCGGCGGTCAACGCGACCTCGAGTGGGTCGGCTGGACTACCACCAAGCGCGCCCCCGGCGCGAAGATCAACGTGGATAGCGTCGTTTCTGGCATCCACGAGATCCTCGCCGACTTCCCGCCGGAGAAAAAGTAGCGTTCGCCAGATATGAGCGTCAACGAGGATATGGAACTCGCACGGCAACACTTGGATGCTGGGCGTTTCCGTGAATTCCTTAGCCTATTCAAGGATCAAGAAGAAGCGTTTGAATATTACGTCTCATATGTGAGCGAGAAACCCACAAGCCCTAAAGCCGACTCAAATGCGCGACTTTATAGATGCACGTGGAGTCGTATCTACGATAACTTCTTCTTTATTTTTTACTCCCGACATAAGGAGTTTATTTTCGATACGACGCATTACCTGGATAAGAAGGAAGCCCGGCAGCTTCAGTTGTGGAAATCACTTGGAGAGCTCGCTCGGTTTGGCGTCATGCTGCTAGCCATGGTCTCTGGCATCCTGTTGATCTACGGCAGCATATTAATGCTAACCGCCAGCAACGGTCGTGGTAATTTGGTCAGCGGAATTGCCTACGTCGGTCTATCACTCACCCTGATTGTGATAGAGGTTTTCCTACACAAGAAAAGTTTAGCTTGGGCGATGCCAGCAGAAATGCGATCCGTTGGCCGGGGATTTTTTACCCTAAAGAAAATTCAGAGGGCACCATTCGCTGAATCCATGTAAATCTCTTCATTGACCTTTGCCCCGCAGTGTTTCATCACTGCGGGATGAACGAGCCTAGCGAAGTCCGCGTCCGTTTCGCCCCCAGCCCAACTGGGTTTTTCCACATTGGCAGCGCCCGCACCGCGCTGTTCAACTGGCTATATGCGCGCCACACCGGCGGCAAATTCGTCCTGCGCATTGAGGACACCGACACCGCCCGCAACACGCCCGAGGCGCTCGCCGCGCTGCTCGAAGGCATGCGCTGGCTCGGCCTGGACTGGGACGAGGGCCCCGAAAAAGGCGGCGACTACGGCCCGTATTTCCAGAGCGAGCGCCAAGACATCTACGCCGAATATTTGCAAAAGCTCCTCGACGCCGACCGCGCCTACGAAAAAGACGGTGCCGTTTACTTTAAGCTCCTGGGCGAGCGCTACGTCGAGTTCGACAAATACAAGGACGCCGAGATCGAAAAAGTCCGCACCGAGCCGATCACCGTCAAGGACGCCATTCGCGGCGACGTGACCCGCAACGTCGAGACAGACTTCGTCATCCGCCGCTCCAATGGCGACTACGGCTTCCACTTTGTCAACGTGGTCGACGACATCGCGATGAACATCACCCATGTCATCCGCGGCGAAGACCACCTCTCGAACACCGCCCGCCACGTGGAAATTTATCAGGCGCTCGGCGCGACACCGCCCGTCTTTGCACACATCCCGCTGATCCTCAAAGTCGACGGTAAGGGCAAGATGTCCAAGCGCGACGAAGGCTCCCTGATCGAGGAATACGTCAAGCGCAGCTTCATCCCCGAGGCCGTACGCAACTTCCTCTGTCTGCTCGGCTGGAACCCGAAGGACGGCCAAGAAGTCATGCCCATCGCCGAGATCATTGAGCGCTTCGACTTCGACGGCATTCAAAAGGAAGGAGCCCGCTTCGACGAAAAGAAACTGGCCTTCATCAATACCGAGTATCTGCGCGCCCTGCCCGTGGAAACCTTCTGCTGGCTCGCCGCGCCGATCCTCACCGAAGCCGGCGTGATCGATGAGCACACGCAGGAAGATTACCTGCACGCCATCCTCGCGATCAGCCAAGAGAAAGCGCGCGACTTCGAGGGACTGCCCGAGCTCGTCGGCCCGCTCTTCAAGGAAGACTTCACCATCGACCCCGAAGCGCACAAACGCGTCTTCAAAAAGGGCGAGCCCCTGGCGCGGCTGGCGGAGCTGATCCCCGCCCTCGAAGGCGTGGACCCTTGGGACGAGCAAACGATCGACAACCACATCCTCTCCCTCGCCGAAAAGATGGACCAGCGCAAGTTCGACTACTTCCCGATCGCGCGCCTCGCCATCAGCGGCCAAGCCGGCGGCCCCGACCTGCTGGCCCTCCTCCGCGCCCTCGGCAAAGACCGTGCCCTGATGCGCATGCGCCGCTTCGCCGAAAGGGAAGCTGAAAGCTAAGCGTCCAATCGGCTCAGCACGGTGCGCGCGGTTTCCTTGCGGTTGTTGCGAAACAACACCTGGATGCCACCGCTGCGACCGTCGTCCAACATGACGGGGATAGTCAACGCCGGGCAACGCGCGAGGCTGGCAGGGGTGTTTAGGCTGAGCAGGCGCATGCGGAAATCTTCCGTCATGTCCGCTTTGCCCGGAGAGGCGATGGGCGTTACCGGCAAGGCGATCGCATCATACTCCGCAAAGAGTTGATCGAACACGCGCTGCACGGCGGCCTCTTTGTCTTTGGCCCAGTCAAGTTGGGCGGGCGTCCAGTTACGACCGCGATCAATGCGTCCCCAAACCACGGGATCGTAGCGCTCTTTAAAGGCATCCAGCCACGGCGCATGCACCGCATAGGCCTCCGTGCTACCGAGGATGTTATACGCCTGAAAACATTCCGCAAACTTCTCACGTGCGAGCGCCACGGCATCGGCTGACTTTGCATCGCAAAGTTTGCTGAAGATGACGTCATCCGCTGCCTGTAAGTCCGGGTCGACCTCGTTCGCGTAGTCGGATAAATCCAGCACGCGCGGCTCGCTGATCTCGCCGCCATTGTCGAGCATAGCATCGTTGAGCGTGAGCAGATCGGCTGCGTTGTTCGCAAACCAACCGGGTGTATCAAAGCTCTTGGCCAAGGGAACCACGCCAGCACCGCCGAATGTTTCCGGCACATCGCGCCACGAATACAAACCGCAAAATGCAGCCGGCACACGCATCGAGCCACTGGTGTCAGTGCCGATACTGAACGGCAATAAGCCACGCCCCACGACAAACGCCGAGCCATTGCTCGACCCACCCGCCAGCGATTGCGGCAAGCGCGGATGCGGCACATCGCCGAACCACACATTCTCGCCCGACATGCCGTAGGCAAACTCCACCGTCGCAACTTTGACGGCCATCACCGCGCCCTGCGCCCGCAGCTTCTCCACCACGGGCGAAGTGACGCCTGGTGCCGGGCGCACTTCGCTAAGGAAGCCCGAGCCCGCCGTTGTCGGCGTGCCCGCAACGTCGAACAAATCCTTCAAGCCAAAGGGCAATCCAGCCAACAAACCCTCGCTGACCGCCGCTTGCGTTAGCGACTCGACCAACGCATCGCGATCCGGCACCCAATAAAACACGGCCCGCTGCAAGTTGCCGGGCAGAGCCGCAACCGAACTCAGAAATTCATCGGCGGCTTTCGCCGGATTTGCCGTAATTGATTCACGCCACTGTTGGAATGTCACCATCGTCCTATAACGCAGCGGCGAGGCCATTAACGCAAGACGGGATTGCACACCCTCGCGGCCGATGGGCAAAAGTCGCGCAATATTTGCTGCAAGTGCGGCGCGATCAAATCACGCAGCCCGGCGTTGGCGTAGGCCGCCCAACCGACCGGGCTAACGGTGTCCAGCTTGCCATGAATCGGCGCGCGCGAAACCGGGTCTTCCACGATCACGCCCACCGCCTCCGCCAGCGGCCATACGCAGATATCGTATGGGTGGCAGGTAAGGCTCGTCTCCAAACCCAACTCGGCAAACACCCACGGGCGCACGTCCGCGATGAAGCGGTCGCGCCCCATCATGATCTCATACAGCTGCCCGCCGGTGGTAATGTATTGATCGCAAAAGATCGCCAAGTCCGCCTCGCGCCCCGGCAGAATGCGTCGCCAAAGCTCGGCCTCGATCTGCGAATGCAGCTCCAGCCCGGCAGGCAGGAATCGGCACAGCGTCGCAAAGCCATGCTCCAGCCCGGTCGACTGCGACGGCGTTGCCCCCAGCGGTTGACGCGCGCCGGTGAGCACATTGATCGACTCTGCGTGAATCGCCTCACCGTGCACGACGCTAAACTGATCCGCACGCCACTGCTTGGTCGTTGGCAGCTCCGTCATTGCGGCAACAAAGATATCACTCAGCCGGTTCGCTTCGCCCAGTTGTGGCGCGATGCCGGCGAGCGTCCAAGCGGAGCGCTTGTCGTACATGATGCCGCGCGTGCCGTCGATGGGATCGAGGATGCACTTAAACTTGGTCTGCGAAACATCGACCGTGGGAAACGTAAACGGGCCGCGCTCTTCGAGGCCTTCCATCACGATTTCCACCGGCCACTCTTTCGGCCAATGCGCCTCAAACCAGCCCAGGATAGCGTGCTCGCTGATCTTATCGATCTGGTAGATTGTGTCCGCCGGCGTGACCTCGGCTACAGCGTGCAGGGCACGCTCCTGCGCGACACTACGCTCGCGGATGATGGTGGCGAGCAAGTCGTTTTGCAGGGCGCAGAGCAGCTCCCGCATCTTATCCGATTGCTCCGGACTGATCGTTTCAGAATTCATTTAGCAGTGGTCGTAGCGGTAAAACTGAAAATACTTTGCGATGCAAAGTTAGCGTGCCATGATGCTCTGCGTCATGTTCAGGATGCTCATGACGATGGCCAGCGTCAGCACAAACACGAGCAGGAACGCGAAGCCCAATGCAAGACCTGCGATCAGCTTGGTCAGGATGCTCAGGCGCTTCGATAATTCTTCGGCGTGCGTGTTGTAAATTTCATTAAAGCTCGGCGCGAGGCTGCCGGTATTTTCCCCGATGCTGAGGATGTCCTGATCCAAGTCCGGCAACAAGCCGTAGCGCCGGAACGCAGCGGAGAACGGTGCGCCGTCGTTGATCATCGTGCGCGCGGCGACATACTTCGCCACCAATACTTTGTTTTGCAAAGTATTCTCCGCCAGGCGCAAGCTCTCCGTGGTGTTTACGCCGTTGGACAGGAGCACGTAGAGAATATTGGAGACGCGGCAGATGTCGGCATTGTAGTAGAGCCCGGAAAGAATCGGCAACTTCAGCGCCCAGGCATCCGTGGTCAGGCGGCCTTTGTCCGTCTTGCGCCATTGCACAATCGAGAGCGCGATGATGAACAAGCCCACCGCGATGAACGGCCCCTGCAAGAGCGCGAAGTCCGCAACGCCGATCATGATCTTTGCGGCCATGTTCAGCTCACCCCCCATCGTGTCGAGCATGCTCTGGATGCGCGGCAACAGGTAAAAGAGAAACAGCGCGACCACACCAAGCGCGACGAGGCAAATCATGATCGGATAAGCCATGGCACCCTGCACTTCTTTTTGCAGGGCAGCCTTGCGCTCCAAGTGGTCGATAATGTTTTCCAGAATCGGCTGCACGTTACCCGTCGCCTCCCCGGCTTCAATCAGGAAGGACATCGTCGGGTCGAAGTATTCCGGCATGCTACGCATGGAGCTCGCCAGCGTGCGGCCTTCACTCAAGTCGCGGTAAACGGCACCGGATAAATCCTTGAGCGCGGGATCGCCCATGCGCGCGCTCATGATCTGCATGGCGTCGCCGATCGGCATGCCGCTTTTGTGCAGTTGGTAAAGCTTGCGGAAGAACGGGAGCGCCTGCTTACGGCTTGGCTTGTTGCGTGCAAAGAGGCGGCGCGACTTTTTATCGCTACTGCTTACGGTGAAACTTTCCGCCTCCTCTGCATCGGCCTTAACGGGCTTTGCCTTGGCCGCGCGGCCGGGCTTGCCTTTGCCGAGCTTGACCTCCAACGGGCGCACTTTCCCGGCGCGAATTTTGCGCAAGGCCTGCTTGCGGTCCGCCGCTTCGATCACGCCGTTGACGGTGGCGCCGGCGGAATCGATTCCCTTGTAGCTGAAGGTCGGCATGCGTGAGGCGGGTTAGGAAACGGGTTTGCCGGGCTGTTCGTCGCTGGCTTTTTCTTCTTCCTCACTGATCACATCGGCGTAGCGCATAACCTCGGGCAGCGACGTGATGCCGCGCTTGACCTGGTTCCACCCGCTCATTTGCAGCGTGGCCATGCCTTGCGATTCCGCCAGCTTGCGGATCTCCCAAGCGGAGGCGCGGCGGATGATCAACTCGTGAATGGCGTCGTTGATGCGGAGAATTTCGAACAGGCCCACGCGGCCACGGAAGCCTAAGCCGCGGCAACGCTCGCAACCAACTGGCTTTTTGACGAGGTGCGCTTCGGTGACCTCGGACGCCGGAATGTGCATGGCCATGAGGCAGGAGCTGAGCTCGTGCAGCTCGATGTCTGCCGGCGCGGCGCAGTGCCCGCAAATGCGGCGCACGAGGCGCTGGGCAATAACCATCTCTACCGACGAGGCGATCAGGAACGGCTCGATCTCCATGTCGATGAGTCGCGTGATGGCACCCGGCGCGTCGTTGGTGTGGAGCGAGGAAAGCACCAAGTGACCGGTCAGCGAGGCGCGGATCGCGATGTCCGCCGTTTCGCCGTCTCGAATTTCCCCGACCATGATGACGTCCGGGTCCTGGCGCAGCACGGAGCGCAAACTGCTGGCAAAGGTCAGCCCAATTTCGCTCTGCACCTGCGTCTGGTTGACGCCGTCGATCTCGTATTCGACCGGGTCTTCGATCGTCACGATGCGGCGGCGGGGATCGCGGATGCGGCGGATGAAAGAGCTGAGCGTCGTCGACTTACCGGCACCGGTCGGACCCGTGGCGAGGATGATGCCGTGCGGGCGCTGCAGGATGGTGTCGAGCATCTTGACGTCGGCCGGCATGAAGCCGAGGTCTTCGATCGTGACCGGCTGCGTCTTGTCGGAAAGTAGGCGCAAGCTGATGCTTTCGCCATACATCGTGGGCAGCGAAGAGATACGGATATCCAGCTCTTCGTTACCGTAGTTGAATGCGATGCGGCCGTCCTGCGGGCGGCGACGCTCGGAGATGTTGAGCTTCGCCATGATCTTCAGGCGCGAAATGATCGCGCGCTGGAAGGTCTTTAAATTCTCGGGAACGCGGACGGCCACCAGCACGCCGTCGATGCGGTAGCGGATGTTGAGCGTTTCCTTCTGCGGCTCGAAATGAATGTCCGTCGCGCGGTCGGCGATGGCCTTGGAAATGACTTCGTTGACAAAGCGGATCAGCGCGGCGTCCTCGTCCTCCTCGTCGTCCTGCTGCTCGGAGTCGGCAAAGCCCTCCATGTCCTGCTCATCCAGGCTGCCCGAGCCAACGCCGTAGGCCTGCGTGATGAGCTCGGCCACGTCGGATGGATCGCCGAGGAACCAGCGCGGCTCGCGGCCCGTCGCGGCGAGCACCCAGTCACTCATGGTCGGCGACGGCGGCCAAACCGTCACCAGGCAAAGCTCGCCAGCATGCTCTTCCAATTGTACCGGCATGCACTGATACTCGTGGATGAGGCGCAGCGGCAGGGCGTCTTCCGGCGCTTCGGATTGGCGGATAACCTCCAGCACCGGCGTCTTCGTTTCGCTGGCGATGCGTTGAAAGACATCGGCTTCCTGCTCCTGCCAAATGCCCGCCAAATACTTGACGCGATCCTGGCGGGGCGCTTCGGCAAAGTGCTCTTGCTGCTCCTCATCGAGCCGCTCAAGCCAACTGTCTGGCACGTCATCCATTATTTGCCTGAGTAGGGCGAGCGCTTGGCGTTCTTCTTATCGTCCGGGTTGGTATTCGGCGCGTTCACGTTGAAAAGGTGGTCTTCGCCAGTTTGCTTTTCCAACTCTTCCTGCAGCTCCAGCGTTTGTTCGCGCTGTATCTTGGTGACCTGGGTCATGTCGTCGGTTTCGAGGAAGGTCTGCACGTCGGCACCATTATCCAAACGCGAGATAACCTCCTGCGCGTGCTTATGGGCGTCATCCGGCCCGAAGTAAACCGTGGGGCGGATGAAGATCATCAGCTCGCGGCGCTCGTTGGTTTCGGACTCCGGGTTGAGCAAGTCGCCGATCAACGGAATGTAGCCCAAGAGCCACAGCTTGCCGTCACCGTTGCTAAACTGCGTGGCCTGCAAACCCGCCAAGACAATCACCTCGCCATCGGATACGCTGACAAACGACGTCGCCTCGCGCTTACCGATGATCGGCTGCTCAGAGCCATTGACCTGAGTCGTCGAAACAACGTTTTCCACGATCTGCTCGATCTCCATTTGGATGATGCCGTTGCTTCCGATGAGCGGCTTGACCGTCAGCTGGATGCCGATGTCGCGGTATTGCACGTCGTTGGATGTCGTGCCGTTGGTGGCACCGGTGGCGAGGTTGGTCACCGAGCTGGTGATGATCGGCTGGGACTGCGAGACGTTGACGTTCGCCTCCTGGTTGTGCGTCGTCACGATGTTGGGCACCGAGAGGATGCGGATATTGGAATTAGCCGCGGCCTGCTGGATGATCACGCGGAACTCATCGGGATTCAACGAGGCGGTAAAGGAAAACGGCGAAGCGAGGTTGGCATTGGAATTACCGGTGCCCCCCAGCGCCCAGCTCGACGTTGCGGCAGGGTCGAGCACCGAGCCGCCAACTGCGCTTGAGCCGGTGAGGCTAAATGAGCTGAAGCCGCTGACGGCGTCATCGGTCAAAGTCACTTCGGCAATCAGCACCTCGATGAACACCTGTGCGAGCAACACGTCGATCTGCTCAATGAGGCGCTCGATCTGGATGAGGTCTGTCTTCGTGCCGTAGGCAACAATCGCGTTGGAACGCTCATCTGCGACGACGGTTACGAAGTCGGAAAATTGAAGGTTCTTGCCAATCTCCGCCACGGCAAGGCCCTGAGTGGGCGTGGGCAGCGGCGCGGTGTCGGCAACGAGCGCATCCTGGCCACCCGCCCCGGGTGCGGTGTTGGACTCCGGCGAACCGGTGTTTTGCTTTTTGGCGCTCTCGGATTTGTCGCGCGCATTTTGCTGACCAGTGATGACCTCTTCCAGCAGCGCATCGATCTCGGTGGCCTGCGCATGCTTGATATAGAAGACCTCACTGGAGGTAATCGGCTCCACGTCCTTGTCGAGCTCTTCGATCAGGTTGTCGAGGATCGGCTTGTTCGATGGGTGCGTGATCGCGATCAGTTGATTCGTGCGCTCATCGGCCTCGAAGATGGTGTTGTTATTAAAGTAACGCGCGATGCCGGACGTGCCGGTGGTGAGCTTCGTTAGGCGCTGCGCCAGGTCCGGTGCCTTGATGTGCCGCAGCGAGAAAAAGAAGATGCGCTCATTGTCGTAGTTGGGCGTATCGGCGGTATCGAGCACCTCCTCCATACGCTGAAGGTTCACGAGCATGTCCGTGACGAGCAGTGCGTTGTTCTTCGGAAACACAACCGGGTTCACACCGCCGGAGCTCAGCGACTGCACGACGACCGTGCCCTCCTTCTCTGCATCCAGGTAGTTGAACTTAAAAAACTTCGTGTAGTAGGCCTGGCTGGGCTGCATCTCCAGCGCGGAGCCGTGGATAAACTCCGGCACCTGCGCCGTTGCACCACCCTGGCCGGCCGCATTGACCGCCTTTAAAAAGCCGTCACCCATGTCCGTGATGATGACGCCGTTGAGCGCGAGCAAACTCTTAATGGCCAGGATCGCCTCATCTTTGGTCATCGGGCCAAGGCCATCGAAATTGATCTTCACCGCGGGCAACGACTGGGAGCGAATGATGGGCTTCTTCGTCAGCTTTTCCAGGTTGAGGAGCACATCGTTCAGCTCCATGTCGACCATCATCAGCTCGACTTCCTGGGTCGACGTTGCGACCACGGGCTCGGCGCGGGACTGAGCCGGGCTGCGCATGGGCGCCCCCCTACCGCCAGGGGCGGTAAGCAGTGGCATCTCACCGGCGACAGGCGGCTCCGGTTCGGGGTCATTTTGCGCGAGAAGCGGCGCGCCAGCCATCAGGCCGAGCGTGGTAAAAACCAGCCAAATGCGAGCGAAGGGGTTTGCGATGGCGCTCAGGAACATAGTTTATCAGTTGGCGGTAATGCCGCCGGGTTTTAGTTCAAAAGAGTTTAAAATGATGGTGGCGTCGAGCAGCTCCGTATTGCGCGTGTCTGACTTCAGGCTGACTCCGGCCTTGTTAATATACGGCGACTCCAGATTGAGCGCGGCGTCCAAAGCCATTAATTTGTCAATAGGTGTATCACGGACATTCAGGCGGATGGTGTGTTCCACGTGGATGTCCTGCTCCTCGCTGTTGGTGTTGAACGTAAAGTTCGAAATACCCGCCTGCTTGGCCAACTGGTCCACACGCCCGGTCAACGAAGCCAAATCGTAAATGCGCTCCGAGTTGTAGAATTCCAATTCTTGATCCAGGCCGCTGTTAATATCCGCCGCCTGATTTAAGAACGTCTGCTGCTGCTTCAACTCACGCCCTGTCGCCGACCAGCCGCTCAGGAAGGTGCGAAAATCCTTCAGCGTGAAGCTAAACAAAATGATCAGGATCACCCACACGAAGGCGACGAGCAGCGTCTTTTCTCGGGACGTCATGCGCTGAAAAAGCTGACGCAGGTTCATTGGGCACCTCCTTCGCTTTGCGGCGCATCCATCGCCGCCACGGATTCACTAACGTCATCCGTCGAGCCAATGTAATCCATACGCAGCGTGAACTCGTAAACGTTGCCCTTCTTCCGGACGTTGGCCGGCTGGCGCAGCTTGAACTGCCCGGTGTTGACCAGCGTGCGCCAGAAGTCATTCACCTCGTTCACGCTATTCGCGTAACCCTGGATCGTGACGCCGTCCTTGTTGTCGACCTCCGCCGCGCGATACCAGATGTTTTTAATCGGGCGGTTGAGATTCGTCAGCCCCAGCACCTCGTAGGGTTTCAGCGGACGGTCGGTCGATTGGCGCAGATTAATGAGGAACTCGCCATTTTGCTGCACTGCGATGACGCCCGGCTGCTGCGCCACAATCTTATCCTGCCGCCGCTCCACGAGCACATTGCCCACGAAGTTGAACAGCACCATAAAAATCAAAAAGATCGCCGCCCAGCCAGACCACGTTAACGCCGTCCAAAGATTGTTTTGCCAACGGCGGGAACGCTTCTCCGACTCGATGAACTCCGGCGATCGCAGGTCCGCCCACCAACTGGCCTCGATGTCGGTCATGTCAACCGGCTCCTCCGGCGCGGCACCTTCTTCATCCCGCCGAATGATAAACGAGACCTGCCGGTCAGCGCTCACCTGGGTATCCTCCAGCGTGTAAACCGGCGTCTCATCCGGGCTCAGCCCCTGGCTACGCAGGAAGTCGGCAACAAGGTCCTCCACGGCCGGGGTGGTCTCCTCGTCTTCAACGGGCTCGATCAATTTGCGATGCCGCAGGCGCTTCGGAAAGCGGGCACCGTCATCAAACTCCAGGAGCAGCACTTCTTCCTCCGAGCGCCAAACCAAGTGCTTCGGTGGCTTCGGGAAAGCGAGCAGCAGCGGCAAAAATGCCGGAAAGACATGCTCTGCGTCGTCCCACTCTTCAATGGCGTGCAGACCGATCCGCGGGCGGCAGGCCGCAAAAAGCCACAGCTCGCGGCGCGCTTCATCGACCATGAATCCCCAGGCCAATTGCTCCAACGGAAACGGGGCGCACTCCTCCAAGGTCAGCTCGGCAATTTGAGCGAACTCCGGCCGCGCCACCTCTTCCGGCAATGGAACCAACCGACTGAAAAAATACCCGCCGGGAGCCAGCAGCACCTCAGGTGCTCGGGCTTCTGCCACACGGATTAAATTGTCGGGGAGTTTCAGCATCGGGAAAATTGCGAAGTATCAAGACATGTGCACAAGAAATCAACCGTCTTCCGGTCGATTCTCATTCAGCTCCAAGAAGCGCCATTGGCCATTAGTGTAAACAACAGAATGTTCGACGCTCTGACTGCTGGAGCCGCCGGAATCACCCGTTTTCGATTCCTCATCATCCGACTGCGGATTGGGCTCGACGTTAACCTCGCCTGGGATGAGTAGGCCGTTGCCCGACTGACCATTGCCCTCACCTGCGACGTCGCCGTTGTTGCCTCCGCCATTGCCGCCATTGTTCCCGCCGTTGCTGGAGTCGGAGCCGCCTTCATCGTCGATCAGCGCGGCGAGCTGGAACTGCTTGTCCCCCTGCTCCACCTGCACGGTAATGCGGAAAACGTGCGCCTCATAGCCCACTGGCGCATCGGAGTTGATGGTGATATCGTCCGCACTGGCCGGCCAGCCATCGTCTTCCGTGCCCGCCTTTTGGTCGAGGCCCAGCTTGAGATCGTCCAGCGCGTGGCGATCGAGGCCCGCGTTTTCCTCCAACATGCCCAAGATGGCATCCGAGGCGGTATTGATGTTTACTTCGTGCTCGTGGTAAAAGGATGTCGAGTCCTTGAAACGCTTAAACAGGGCGTTGGGCGCGCCGCTTTCAGTGAAGAACAACTCGTCAAACCCCTTGATGTAGCGGAAGGCGTCATGCGAAGTAATGGGCTGGTTCGGCGGTTTGCGAGGCGGTGTCATATTCCGGTAATAGTCCTCCTCCGCGCCGTTGAGCCGCTCCAAATCGTCCTCGTCGATCCAGTCCATGTAGGCATCGATCAGCTCCTCGCCCTGGCTGAAATCCACGCCGAGCGAGTCCAGCAGCTGCTGGATGCGCTCGCGATTGGGCGGGTTGAGCGGAATCTTGCCGGTCTCGTCGGTGATCGTCACGGTGACGGTCGTGTTCGCCGGCCACTGCACCGGGGCGTAGCTCATCGGATTGCCCCAGCCTTGGGACGGGCTGTGCAGCTTTCCATCGAGCTCCTTGATCTCCGCCAGCGTCGCGAGGGCAATTTCCATCGCGGAAAACGCCGTGATCCGCAGGTCATCCCGCGCTGAGGCCGTCGCCGTGGAACGAATGTTGCGCAACATGCTTTCGGACAACGACACTACCAGCGCCGCGGCCATAAATAGAAATACCAACACCACGAGCAGCAGGAATCCTTGGCGGCGAGTGGCCTGGGAATGGACGCTTAATTTCATAACCGCGGCACCCCCTCTTCTCCCGGTGGCAACAGCAGAAGCGCCGTCGTCGCCGTGTCCTCATCCTGCCCGAAAGTCAGCCGAATGAACTGCGGGACATCGTTGCCGCCTTCGTCGTTTTCCTCCATCTCCTCGGACACATCCCAACGCTCGTCCTCGGCGTCATACCAGAGATACTCCAGCTTGGTCACCAGTGGCGAGATGCGGCTCCGGCGAAAATCATCGATGTTCTCGTCGGCCATATCGTCGGACTGCCAATACAGATAAAGCCCCTCGTCGTCGATCAGCCGCAGGTAGCAATCCACCTCCGGCGCGTAGAGCTCGTCGTCGGCAAAAAGCGGGATCTTGCCCGGCAGGCGAAATGCCAGCAGGAATTCATTTAAATTACTATTGCCCGGCATGTTGCGCCACGAGACGGGCTCTTCGGGCGGCTCCCCGCCCTCGTCGCCAAGGTTCTGGATCGGCTCGGCTTCGGCGAAGACATACTCCAGAAAACGCCGCACATTGGCAATATGTTCCGACTCCTGAGGCGCGGCTTCAGCACTGGTTTTCAGCATCATCAGCCCAAAGATAAGCGACACGGCCCCCATCAGCAAAAAGCCTGACAAGCCAATCACCAGGACCATCTCAATCAGCGTGAATCCTCGTGCGCTGCGTGGCCTAGAATCCATCTCGTCGGTCCTCCAGGTTTTCGCGGCGGTCGTTGATCAGCGTTTCGCGGTCGGTATCGACCGAAGACCAGTCCGGCCGGTAAAGGTAGAGCTCGAAGGAAGTCGGCTCATCATCATCTTCCAGTTCAATCTCCACCGTAACGTGAAAGAGGTCCACCATTTCGGTGTCTTCGATGACCACTTCCCAGTTCGCAGTCGTGTCATCGGGTAGTTGCCAATCGCCGCCATCCTCCATTTCTTCCTGGTCCTCAATGGCCGCAATGGAGCGCAGCAGGTAACGGTAAATCTGGCTCTGGTCGGAGTTGGATTTAACCGCTTCGTAGGCGAAAACCGAGTTAACCGCCGCCTGAATCAGCATGCCCGAGGCCACCGCAAACAAGCCAATCGCCAAGATTGCTTCAATCAAGGTAAAGCCGTCACGGCGATTTTGGCGACAGGTGTTCATGGAGATGGCCCGCATTAATGACTGCGGGCATAGCTAGTTGTTTCCGGAAACTTTAAAATCCAACCCCTTCATCCAGAGAAAGTTGTGGACCATTTGAAAAAGCATCCAAAGTCAGGACTAATTCATCGCCATTGGCATCGCGCAAAATGACCTCCGCGAGGCTCGATACCCCGCTCGGGTGAAATACCAAATATGGAAGCGGCTCCTCAAAATACTCGCCCGAAAAGTCCGCAACCCCGTCGCTTTCAGCCTTTAACCCGCGAAAAATGACCTCCAGGTCTTCATCGTAAACCTGAAACTCGGTCCGCGACGCTGGCTCCACCACCGCTTCATCGTCCTCCTCGTCTTCAAGGTAACCATAGCGGTTGACCGTGGGCAGCGTGCCAAAGCCGGAGTCTTCCTCCTGAATGGCGGGGGCCGCATCCGTCCGCAGCAGGAACTTTTGCGACTCCGGATCGTAGGACAGATAAACAACGCTGGCCTCGTTGATGGCCTGTAGTCGCGCTTCGTGCGTGGCCTCGCGGAAGATCTCGTATGCGGGCTTGGTCCCGGCGTTGTTGAGCAGACTCTCGAAATTATACGACGCCACGAAGCCCGCCATGAGCGCAATCAGGCTCAGTGCGAAGACTATTTCAATCAGCGTAAACGCGCGCCCGCGATGAGTCTGTAGCTGGCGCGAATGGCGGATCATGAACTGCTAAGACCCGGGGTCAGAATTACTGATCCCAATTGTTTACGTCGTCACCGCCGCCTTCTTCATTTTGGCGGTTTGGCCCGTTGGACCAAATGTCGGGCGTGCCGTTCTTGTTGTTCGTGCCCGGGTAACGGTAGTTGTAAGGTTGTCCCCAGGAATCCACGGCTGCCTTGTCCAAATACGGGCCGACCCATTTGCCGCCGACACCAGCGGGAGCCGTGACCAACGCCGCCAAGCCTTGGTCCGTAGAAGGATAATCGCCCATGTTTAGCCGGTAGGCCATCAGCGGAGCCTTCACTCCAGTCGTGACAAATTGCTTCTCAATCTGGACTTGGCCCGCCGTTCCGGTGCCCTGCAAACCGACGATCAACGCGCCAGCCAAGGCGGCGATCAAGCCAACAACGATGATAATTTCCAAAAGAGTAAAACCGGCAGCACGCTTCGGAGCCCCACGATTCAAGCGATGAGAAGTCATTTCCATGGTATGTAAGAGGTGGTTCGGCCAAGAAAGTTCCTACCGATTTAATATAACCTAACTAGGCCAGCTGCCTGATTCAGACAATAAAAATCCCCCTGACTTACGCCAGGGGGACAGGAAAAATTAATTGGCAATACTTACGCCTTCTGACGACGGCGATATGCCACCAGACCCAGCGTCATCACACCGGCAAGCAGCGCGTAGGTGGAAGGCTCGGGAACTGCTTGAAGAACTGCATTGTCGCCGCTGATGCCACCGATCAGTGCTGTAGGTGTCCCTGCATTGAGAAAGAGACGCGCACTACCGTTTTCAGCTGGAACGATCCAATCATTGGTACCTTCGCTAGTGAAGAGACCTTGAACAGTCCCAAGGGCATCTTTCACAAAAGTATAAAGCTGAGTGCCTTGTGGTGCTGGTGCATCACCATTGTAAGCCGGAATGAGGACCAACTGCCCATTCGCTTCAAAATTATAAGTGCCAACCGGTTCGAAATTAGAACCAATATTCACTAAATAATCGGCTTGTTCAGACGCCGAAAGATTGGTGAAGTCGGAGAAAGTAGTAAGACCAGAGAGTGTACCAATGGAGATTGTATAGGTCTGATTAACAGGCGACAAATCCGGATTCAGATATACACCATCGAGTGTTTCAGCATAAATACTGATTGTGATGGCCCCGAAGCTAAAGGCTGGCGCAATTGCAAGAGAAAGGAGTGCGGCTATTTTTTTCATAGTAAAGATTCAATAGAATGTAATTAGCAGATAACAGACAAAAGTTAATTGTCAAGAATGCTAGGAAGTGTGACGTGAGTGTCATTCGAAACGGTGAAGATGTAAGCCTCACCTGCAGGCAGCTCCGTCACGTCACTGCCACTAAATCCACCACTTCCGTTAGCGCTGATAATAGCTACTGTGTCTAATGTTCCAGGAGCCAAAAACTTGATTTCATCGCGGCGTGCAAGCTGATCACCCAACCCACTATATGCGACAGACATTTCGACGGGGCTGCCAGTGGCAACTAGATTAAGCTGAGCCAATAGATAGATAGGAACCACGGTTTTAGTGGACTTCACAGTACCAGTGGCAGTAACTGCGATGTCGTTGCTCAACGTGCTAATAAAGCCAGTCCCTGCATAGATGGGCTTTTCATCTACAGTACCCGCTGAAGACACCCATGAACTGCCCGTGTAGGAAGCAATTGTGATGCTGCCATCGGAATTAAAGAACTTAACTTCATCACGACGTGCAATAGCATCGGCTTGTCCAAAAAACTGGCCGAGCGTAATATGCTTACGAATAGCAAAAGTTTCCACATCGTCGAGCATGATGTCCGTCTTAAGCAGACCAGCAACAACAACAGAACTGCCAGTGTTTGAAATAATATCAAAAGCGTAGCCTTCCGCATCTCCAGCAACAACCTCTAGGTAGTATGCGGGAAAATCACCTTCGTTAAATGAACCAGCAGTAAACACGGAAGAACCAAAGTTCACTGTCGTAACACCAGATCCTTCTACTAGTGAAGTTGAATTCCCTTGAAAGTCATTGGCATTGACAAAAATTGGAGCAACAACCGTGTTCCCTGCGGGAATCGTCATCTCCACAACACCTACCGGGATGGTGGCGACCTCGGTCGTTTGGGCGGTGAGCATCGGGGTCGCGAGTGCGGCAGCACCTGCAATGATGGAAAGTTTGGAAAGTAGTTTCATGACAAGTTTAAGGAGATGTGTGAGGCCAGGTAAGTGGATTTTGATCGAAGCATGTGCTCAAATAGGTTTGAGCGCAACTTTTTTTTTAGGAACTCGTATGACATTAAGACTCATAACCTAACGGACTCAGGCTTAGATCATCCTCTTGGTTACGAGAGAGTTAATATCACGTGACTCATTAAAGAGACGTTAACGGAGAAAATTATTCCATATTTTTTACTCCAGCCAGCAAACCGGGCCATTCGCAGAGGTTTGCCAGGCGATTTTCTCGACCAAATCAAGAATGCAGACGGCCGGTATTTCGGCCCAGCCGCTGGATTCGCCCTGAGTGTAGGCCCCTTCGACGGCCTGTCGACGAACACGACGCGTGATCGCGAGCGCCAGGTATCGCCCATCACGGGTAATCTGCACCGGGCGCGCGCGATTTACCTCGGAATAGCGGTTGCCGGCGACTGAGAGCAAGCGCTCGATGGAGCCATCCGCCGCACGGTGCCAGAGATCGCTGCTGCTCTCGGCGAAGAACAAATCCTGCCCATCGGGCGACCAGACGGGGTTCACGCCGCGGTCGCGCAGGCGGATGAAGGTGGCGTCGCGGCGGACCAGCATGATGCCCCCGCCACCGAGGACCAGCTCGTCCGGGTTGTTGGGGTTAAAGCTGCCGCCGCGCCCCTCGGGCAGGCCTTTGGGCCCAAGGCGATACAACCGCCGGCCGGAGAAATCGACGACCTGGTAGCCCTCCGCCCCATGAAAAAGGACCCGCTTCGCGCCGGGGTGAAGGTCCAGCGGGTAAAAGCAGTCGCGGGGCAAATTCACCAGCAGGGACTGTTTTTTGGCGACATCGAACCACGCCAGCTGGTGTTGGATCACGACCGTGCCGTCGGCCTTGCTCGGCATCTCGGTGGCAACGAGGGCCGCCAGGGCATCCCGGTCCGGCAAAAACCGGCACAGCCACAGCGCCCACTTATTCAGACCCAAGCCAAAGAGCCTGTCGTCGCCACTGCCATCGGCGCGGATTTGGCGCAGCTCGCTGGCGTCGCGGCGATCGCCCCACTGGGCGCAGTGGTAGCGGTAAATGAGCTCGCGGGTCGGGTCGTAGGCCACGGGGCAGTCGATCGGGCTGCATGGGCCGAGGTCGCCGGGGTTGTTGAAATCCGTGTCCGAGGCGCGCCATCGGCGGTCTTTTTTCCAGACCAAGTGTCGCCCGGTGGCCTGCGGTGGAACGTTCTTCCATCCGGGGGCCAGAGTCAGAGGTAGAGATCCCGCCTGCATGCGCCCAACTTGGTGGCCCAGCGGCGCGCTGGCAAGGCCGGGCTCGACATTTCCGCCACGACCCATTGTGATACACCCCAACAACGCCGCTACGTGAGTAAAATTAAAACCGCCACGGTCCGCCGAAGCATTGCGCTGCTGATGCTGGCCCTGCTGATCCTCTCCCTCGCCGTCTGGTTCGGGACGCGGGAGCGCATGCCGGACAAGGTCACCATTGCCGGCGGTATTCGCGGGGGCTCCTTTAACCAGTTGACTCAGATGATCGCTGAAGAGCTCCGCGCTGCGACCGGGGCCGAGGTGGAGGTCATTTACACCGACGGCTCCATCGCCAACCGCGAGCTGCTCGCCAGCGGTAAGGTCGACTTGGCCATGGTCTCGGCGGACACCTTGCTCACCGCGCAGATGGCGGTCGTGGCACCGGTTTACGATGAATTCGTCCATGTCATTGTCCGCCACGACCTCGAATGTCCGCCGCATCACCGACCTAAACGGCAAACACATCATCTACGGGCCGCCGGGCTCCGCCGACCACGCGCATGCGGAGGTCATCTTCGAGCACTACGGGATCACGCCCTCGCCGGAGTCCACCCAGTGGGGCGAGACATACGAGATGCCGCTCCTGCCCGAAGTCGAGGCCGCCATCGAGATCACCAGCATGAGCAGCCCCGGCCTGCGGCAAATGTTGAACAGCGGCGGCTATCGCCTGCTGCCCATTGACGACGCCCGCGCCATCGCCTTCGACCACAACTTTTACACGGTTAACGAAATCCCGCGCGGCATTTACTCCGGCATGCGGGGCATTCCGCCGGTGCCAGTGGAAACCCTCTCCAGCACCGCGCGGCTCGCCGTCCTCCGCAGCGCGCCCAAGCCCCTGATCGACGCCACGCTGGATGTCGTCTTTGGCGAGCGCCTGCAGCGGGAGTTCCCCGGATTACTCAGCCAAACCGAGGCCGAGGAACGCCTTGCGCCCAACTGGCACCCGGCCAGCCACAATTACCTGCAGCCCTACGCCGGCATCGACACCGTGGCCAGCTTCCTCGAGTCCCTTTCCGCCGCTAAGGAGCTGATCGTGGCATTTATCGCCTTGTTCTGGCTCGGCTGGCAGCGCTACCGCCAGCTCCGCGAAGAAGAGCGCAAAGAAAGCCTGCAAATTCAAAAGGAGCGCCTGGATATTTTCGTCAACCGCACGCTCGAGCTGGATAAAGAGCTCAACGACACCACCTGCACCGAGGAGCTCCGCGCCCTGCATCGCAAAACCACCGAGCTCCAGCACCTCGCGCTAACGGAGCTGACTGGCGACGACCTCATCGGCGACCGCATGTTTTCCATCTTCCTGGAGCAGAGCAACAGCCTATGCCGCAAGATCGAAAACCGCCTGCTCTCCCGACGCCTCCTCGCCCTGCACCCGGACAACCAGTCGGCCACGGAAGACCTGGCGTAAAGCAAGAGGCGCCCTCCCGACCAAAGGAGGACGCCCCGCGGGGAGGTATGTAGTAGCCAAAGTTTATTGCGCCTTCTTCGACCTGGCGCTACGGCGACGCCAAACGAAGACACCCAGTCCCGCAAAGCCTGCCATCGCAATGTAGGTTGTCGGCTCGGGCACCACGGCCGCGCCCACGTTTAAGGTGACGGTGTCACTGGGGAGCGTCCATTGGTAAGTGCCCGGGGTCAGGCCAAGGCTGGTCATATTCTGCCCACTATAAGTGGAAGAGAATGCCAGTGCGCTGCCGCCATATCCCGTCGGCACTAAGAAGTAGTTTTGGCCCCCAGAATTGAGCACCCCTAAGGAATCCCCCGTCTGCGAGCTAGCGGCAGTGCCAAGGCTCGAGCCAAACGCCACCAACGGACCATTGATGAAATAGAAATCCATGGTCCCGGTAGTAGAGACAAAGATACCTTGTGCAGGTACGAGGATACTCGCATAGCCGCCGGTGATGTCTTTGGTCAGGCCCGTCGTATCCAGTGTCCCCGAGCCCGTGAAGACTACGTCACCGCCAACTTCCGCGGCGTTAATAACGACCGCCGCATCCGCGATAGATACCGTCGCCTGCAAACCGACCAAAACAAATATCCGGAGGAGAACGCCCTGGGCAAAGCCCGAGTAGCGGTGATGATGAGCAGCATTAAACATGCTCCCAGCTTACCCGATAAGGCAATGTAGAGGTATCCCACTTTTGGAGGGGGCTGATTGGCCTAGGGGCTACAGGCCGGCCACCGGCACCGTGACATTGGGCAGCAGCACCCGTTGCCGACGGGAGGCGTCTATCTGCGTGATCCGCAGGGCCCACATCGTAGCGGCCAGTCGGTTGGGGCAGCCGGATTTGAGGAAAGTCTGCTTGAGGTAATCTTTAACCGTCGACGACTGAATCCCGAGTATCAACCCGATCTCGTCGTTTGTTTTACCATCGGCTACGAGTGCCAGCACATCGGCCTCCCGGGGGCTAAGCCCCGCACGGCAAAGGGCGGCCGGGTTGGCCTCGCTGGCCGATTGGCGATCCCGCGCCCGGGCGAGGTTGCGCGCACTGCCGAGGATGGATTGCGCCATTTGCAGCAGATCACGCTCGTCGTCCGAGTAGTCCGGCCCACGGTGACGCTCGATGCCGAAAAAGGCGACTTCGCTATCGGTCCCACTCACGTGCACCGCACAATGGTCATCAATGCCCAGCGGCTGGTAAACCTCCGCGTAGATGTCCGTGTCCCGAAACTGCCGACGGGAAAAATAATCACTGCGCGTAAAGGGCTGCCCATCATTAATGCTTGGGTCCCAGCTGTAGAGCTCATACTGGGTCATCAACTGGCCGAAGTTTTCCATGGCTCCAGCAAATCCCGGCACATCGCGACTCGCACCAATCTCCAGGTTGCCATTGACCAAATCCAGCGAGCCAAACGCCACAAACTCGCAGGGTGCCAACTGCTCGATGAATGCATAGGCGCGCTCCGGATAATTGGCCAAGCCGAGGTCCGGCTTCAGCAGTGCTTCCGAAGCTCGGCAGAATTGGGAGACTTGTTCGTGCGTGAGGGAAATGGCGAATCAGGGGGTGGGTAAACTACTTATATTGATAATTCTGTCGCACCCAGGGTCAACCCCGTAGTCCGCCACTCTCCCTAGCCTGCCGCCATTCGGCTTAATTTCCAGATACACCCCCCGACAATCACCCAATCTTTAGACTTTAATCACGCGCCAACGCCTGACATTGTCTCCGCTTTTCCCATGAGTCAGATGATGGACAGCGCCGCACTCCGCCAGTCGTTCCTCGATTTCTTCAAATCGAAGGAGCACCAGATCGTGCCCTCGGCATCGCTTATGCCGAGCAGCCCGAACCTGCAGTTCACCAATGCGGGCATGAACCAGTTCGTGCCCTACTTCCTGGGCGAACAAGCGGCCCCCTGGCCACGCGCGGCCGACACCCAGAAGTGCATCCGCGCCGGTGGTAAGCACAACGACCTGGAGGACGTCGGCTTCGACACCTACCACCACACCTTCTTTGAGATGCTTGGCAACTGGTCGTTTAACGACTACTTCAAGGCCGAAGCCATCGCCTGGGCCTGGGAGCTGCTGACCGACGTCTGGGGCCTGCCCAAGGAGCGCCTTTACGCGACCGTTTACCAGCCCGGCGAGGGCGATCCGGCCGAGTTCGACCAGGAAGCCTACGACCACTGGGCCGCCATTTTCGAAAAGGAAGGCCTCGATCCCAAGGTCCACATCCTCAACGGCAACAAGAAGGACAACTTCTGGATGATGGGCGACACCGGCCCCTGCGGCCCCTGCTCGGAGCTCCACATCGACCTGACGCCCGCCGGCGACACGCAGGGCAAGCTCGTCAACGCCGACAGCCCCTACTGCATCGAGATCTGGAACCTCGTCTTCATCCAGTTCAACGCCGAGGCCGACGGTTCCTTTAAGACGCTGAAGCAGCGCCACGTCGACACCGGCATGGGCTTTGAGCGCGTGGCCGGGATCATCGCCACGACCAAGAATTTTACGGACTACTCGCAGCCGCCGAGCAACTACAACAGCGACCTGTTCCTGGACATCTTTAAGCACATCTCCAACATGAGCGGCCGCAGCTACGGCTACACCATGCCGGAGAACCGTGACGACCTGTCCGGCGAGGAGATGAACGACGTCATCTTCCGCGTGCTCGCCGACCACATCCGCACGCTCAGCTTCTCGATCGCCGATGGCATTCTGCCCGGCAACGCCGACCGCAACTACACACTGCGCCGCATCCTGCGCCGCGCGGTGATGTTTGGACGCCGTCTGGACCTCAAGCCCGGCTTCTTCACCAAGCTCGTCGACCCGCTCGTCGACAAGATGGGCCCCTTCTTCCCCGAACTGGAGAAACGCCGCGACGTCATTCGCGAGGTCATCGCCGGTGAGGAAAAATCCTTCGACCGCACCATCGACCGCGGCCTCCAGCTCTTTGACCGCATCAACGACCGCGCCCTGGTCCGCGATCTCGAACACTTCGAGGGCATCATTGCCGACATCCAAAAAGAAGCCGGGGAAGACGGTGATGTGGACGCCATTTACGCCGAACGCTACGGCCACAGCGACCTTGCCGAGATCAAGCGCCTCTACGAAGGCCCGTCCAACGGCGTCATCTACGGCACCGAGGCGTTCGAGCTTTACGACACCTACGGTTTCCCGCTCGACCTGACCGAGCTACTCGCCCGCGAGCGTAACCTCGTGATCGACCTTGTCGGCTTCGAGGCCGAGATGGAAAAGCAGCGCGATCGCGCGCGCAAGGCCCAGGTCAAGACCATCGTCAGCGTCGTCGACCAGGACGAAAAGCTCCACAGCACGCAGTTTGCCGGCTTTGACCTGAATGACCTGACCGGCTTCACCACCGAGCTGGTCGGCACCTTCAGCGGCGACGACTCAGACTTCCTCGTCACCGCGCAGAGCCCGTTCTACGCCGAGATGGGCGGTCAAAAGGGCGACACCGGCACCATTACCTTTGCCGATGGCACCAAGGTCGCCGTGACCGACACCATCACCGACGGCGTTGGCCACCACCTACATCAAGTCGCCAAGGGCAATTATGAGGAGAAGGTCGGCAGCCACGTCACCATGGATGTGGACGTTGCCCGCCGCCGCAAGATTCAGCGCCACCACAGCGCCACGCACATGCTCAACTGGGCCCTGCGCGAAACGCTGGGCGACCATGTGCAGCAGGCGGGCTCGCTTGTCGCGCCCGACCACCTGCGCTTCGACTTCCGCCACCACGCCGCAATCACGCCGGACGAGCTCGCCCAGATCGAGCGCATGGTCAATGAGCAGATCATCGCCAACGCCGGCGTCAACTGGTTCGAGGTGCCCTTCTCCGACAAGCCCGACGACGTCGTCGCGGTCTTCGGCGAGAAGTATGGCTCCGTGGTCCGCGTGGTCGACATCGGCGGCTACTCCAAGGAACTTTGCGGCGGTGCCCACGTGCGCGCCACCGGTGAGTTGGGCCTGTTCAAGATCAAGCACGAGTCGGCCATCGCCGCTGGCACGCGCCGCATTGAGGCCGTCTGCGGTGAGTCCGCCTTCGAGCTGGCCACGCAGAACTTTGCCGAGCTCCACCACATGGCCAACAAGCTTTCCTGCAAACCGGCCGAGATCGAGGAGCGCCTCGAAAAACTGCTCAACCAGAACAAGGATCTGGAGAAGCAGCTCCGCGCCATGGAGCAGAAACAGGCCGCAGCCCAAGGCGGCAACCTGATCGACACCGCCGTGGAAAAGGACGGCCTGAAGTGGCTCGCTGGCAAGGTCTCCGTAGCAAACCCGAACGACATGCGCGGCCTCGGCGTGGACCTCCAGAAAAAGCTCGGCCCGAGCGTAGTGATCCTTGGCGGCGTCTTCGGCCCCAAGGTGACGGTGCTCGCGCTCTGCTCCCCCGAAGCCATCGCAGCCGGCCACAAGGCGGGTGACATCATCCGCGACCTGACAGCCAAGCTTGGCGGCAAAGGCGGCGGCAAGCCCGACTTCGCCATGGGCGGCGGCTCCGACGCCTCAGCCCTCGACGGCGCGCTGAAGGAAGTGGTGGCGTAAAGCAACCTGATGGAAATCTTCCGCATCAAAGACAACACCCGCTGCTACTTGGGTGTGGAAGAATATCCATCTGAATCGCCTAGAGGATTAGCGTACCTGCGAATCAAATTACACGGCGAATTTTGGGGATTTGAAGAGAACGAAACCGGTCACGTCGAACAATACCTAATACGAAAGGCCTGGGAGTTCGATTGGATCATTGCCGACCTCTGCGGCCTGAAAATTTATACTGATAATGGCCCAGTCTTGATTCGTGCTCTAACAAAACACCTTAACAACAAGGGAGGTGACGCCGCAGTATGCTCCCCCGTGAGCCCTCATATTCGGCAAGTCTTGAATATCGCACAGCATGAATATTTTGAAACCGAGGCCGACGCTGTCGCCCATTTCGAAGAACAGGCATTTAAAAAATAGCGCTGCTGGAGCCCGCTAAGCATTTGCCTTAACCCATGCCCATTTCTTTCTCGCGACTAAGCATCCGTTGCTGGCATAATCGCGCACAACCAGTTTAACGCGCAATGAAAGCATACGGTTACTTCTGCTTAGTCCTGGGTTTGTGCATCACCCTGATCGCCCTGCTTCCGGCGATCTCGACGATGGGTCAGGTGGCGGCGCTCTTTATCCTTTGCGCGTTAGCGTCGGTGCCCGCCGTCGTCACTTACTCTACCCTGGGCCTAAACGGGGATGAGGACATCAACTACCAAGAAAGTAAACGTCGGCGAGCGCTACTCAATGCCGGGCACCCGGGAATCTTTCGGCCAGTTCTCGCGCTCGTCATCGTCTATGCCGGCTTGGCGATCGCCTTGGGGGACATCCGGCTATTTGTGCTGTTCGGAGCCTGTTGCTGCCTGCTCTCCGGCTATTGGGGCATCTATATCTTCCCAAGGGCTAAGAAGCTGCTTCCCCCGTTTAATGAACAGCCCTAAATTCGGGTAAGCCAAGTCCACTTCGGAGAATAACATTGCGTCGGCTGCCCGTTCTTCCGAGGCCTGAGCTTGTCGAAAGCCCGATCTTCCTGTTTTATACTCACACAAACATGCTCAATTCCGCAGAAAAGAAACACCTCCGTGGCGTCGCCCAACGACTGGCTGCCGGCGTCCATGTCGGCAAGCAGGGCCTGACCGACACCCTTATCGCCGAGCTGGATCAACTGCTCAAGCGCGACGAGCTGGTGAAGGTGAAGTTCGTCCTCGACCGCGAGGGCATCAAGACCGCCATCGCGGATATCGAGCAACGCACGGACAGCGAGTGCGTGGGCAGTGTCGGCAAGACCGCGGCATTTTACCGGCCCAAGGCCGACTAAGCCTGCATTCGGCGGCGAATCATCGCGCCGGCCAAAGCAAGCGCGCCAGCGATGATCGCGTAATCGCTCGGTTCCGGCACCTGCATGGTGAAGGCACCAACGATGTAGCTATCGATCACATCACCATATTCGCTGCCATCATAGGGAAGCCCGCCCGTATACTGGGAGTAGGAGAATCGCAGCACCTCATCCGTTTCGTCATAGTGAAAGCTGCCACTGGTGATCCTCGGGCCGGAAGAGGGAGAACCGCTGCCATCATATAATGCCGGATCCAGTGGATCGATAAAGTGAAGCATCGCACTCTCGGACTCCTGAGCGATGCCGTCGTTGTTGGCGTCATTCCAATCGATGCCTGTCGCGAAAAGCTCATGGCCGCCACCACCTTGCGCATCCGTGTATTGAATGGAAAACATCGTTGCCGCGCCATTCATGATAGCGTCTAGAAAGTAGCTAGCCAACGGCACCCCATCGGTAATGTAGCTGGGTTTCGTAAATGGTGAGTCTACCCAGATATCAGATGGCAACACGCCGCTCAATTGCACACCAGTGAAGCCATTGTCCTGGCGAATATACTTATCTATCGCTTGCGGAAGATAATCAAGGTCGGTGCCGTCACTCGCCGAAGTGTTTAAATAATTAGGGCCAGCCACCGTTAGCGCGGCGTTGGTCCAATCCGTGTAACTACTTCCCGTCAGCGAAGTCCCCAAATAACCGGGTGCCACGCTTTGCAGGTAGGTCATGGCGTTTGTCGCTGAAGTGGGCACGCAGGCCTCGTCTCCAATAACCGGCAAGCTATGCTGATCGAGCCAACCCGCACCCGATGTATTCAGCGAATAAGAGTAGACCACACCGTGCAACGGTGCCACCACAACCAACAGCGGCAATGCGCTGATTAATTTACCCAATAATACGTGGTTAGATTTAGACAGTAGTTTCATCATCGTCGTTATCGTTGAATATTAACTCGATGGCTCAGGTAGCACCATGGTGGTTGCACGAATTGACTAGCAATTACGCATGTTAGCGAGATTAAATGAAAGGAGTAAAGCTTCCACATTTGAAGGGAGCTTATTTTAAGCTAGTGATTAGTGCCTAAAGTTAAGCAAAGGGAGTTTAAATTTTTCCTTGCAATGCCTATTGAAAACGCTTTGCTGGGACGTTTTCCAATTTATCACCATGAGCGAAGAAGCAAAAAAGCAAAGCCGCACGCCGCTGGATTTCGATTTCAATGATGTCGAACAACTTTCCCGTTATGTCACTGACACGGGTAAGATTCTTCCACGTCGTATTACTGGACTCACCGCCCTTCAGCAGCGCCGCGTCACCAAGGCCATCAAGCGCGCGCGCAACATGCTTCTGATGAAGTAAGCGTGTCGGCCTAGAAAACCCGAAACCCTCGAAAAGCGCCATATGGCGCTTTTTTTATGGACGCAGCCCTCCCAGCATTCATCTCCGGCAGCGAGGCCGGGATCCAGCAAGCGGCCCAGCTACTACAGTCCGGCCATTGCGTCGCCGTACCTACCGAAACCGTATATGGCCTGGCGGGAGATGCCATGAATGAGGCTGCCGTTCGCCAAATTTTCGCCATTAAGAGCCGGCCATTCATTGATCCGCTGATCGTGCACCTCCACGATTTCGACCAGCTGCACGACCTGACACAGCTCAATGAGTCTCAACTGACCGCCGCCCGACGCCTAGATGAAGCGTTCTGGCCTGGTCCATTGACTTTGGTATTGCCCAAGCATGAGCGCGTACACGACTTGGTCACCGCCAATCGCGACAGCGTAGCCATCCGCCGCCCGGCGCACCCCATCATGCGCAAGCTCTTGGAGGCCAGTAAATTATACCTCGCCGCGCCAAGCGCAAATCCCTTTGGCTACATCAGCCCGACCACCGCTCAACACGTTCGTGATTCACTGAATGAACGCTGCCCGCATATTCTCGATGGTGGCCCTTGCGAAAGTGGCCTAGAATCAACCATTGTCGATTTACGCGAACCAGAAAGACCCATCCTACTCCGCCCAGGACCGATCGGCAAAGAGATGATTGAATCCGTGCTCGGCGTTGAAGTATCGCTCCCTGCCCCAACCAGCGATAGCAGCCTGGCCCCTGGCATGTTGGAGCGGCACTACAGCCCGACGACGCGTCTACTGCTTCATCCCGCCGGCCAATTGCCGAGCGTGAGTGAGGTAGAAGCTCGTATTTACCTTAAGCGCCCGCCATTTTCCGACGGTAAGCATGACTACTGGCTAAGTGAATCCGGCGAACTGCCTGAAGTTGCCAAAAATCTCTTTAGCCTATTGCGCACCTTGGATGCACTCGAAGGTATTCAGGCGATTCATTGCGAGCAGCCTCCGCCCGGCCCCGGAATCGCTAACGCGATCCGGGATCGACTAGGCCGCGCCAGCAAACGCTAAGCCCCGCCGCAGAATTAACTGCGGGGAAGCGCTTGCCCGTCCTCAGATCGCGCCTTGCTGGTTCGCTTGATCGGCACGTCCAACGAATCACCGTCTTCATCATGGCCATAATAGCCAGCATACGACTTGTCGTAATAATTGGCGTAATAGTAAGAGGCCACGTTGACACTGATCTGGTTAAGGATCGCGCCAAAGACTGGAGTGTTGGACTCAATGATGCGGCGCAGGTTCGACTTGGCAGTCTTGCGCTTAACCGCATTAAACTTGATGACGTAAATGATGCCGTCAGCGAATGGCAGAACCGTAAGCACGTCACTGACCACCGCGATCGGCGGCGTATCGATGAAGATACGGTCATAACGCTCACTCAAAGTGGCAAGCAGGGCCTCGAAGTCCGGGCTGTTAAGAATCTGCGTGGGATTCTTTGCCTTGGTGCCGGCAGGTAATACGTCAAGGTTGGGATAAAGCTCCGTGATGATCGCGTCATCCAGTGAGCACTCACCGGCAAAATATTTCACGACGCCATCCGTGCGATCCTCAAGATTCATCGACTTGGCCACATTCGGCATGCGCAAGTCACCATCCAAAATCAGCGTGCGCTCACCATGGATCGCAAATGTGATGGCCAAGTTCGTCGACACAAAGGACTTACCTTCGGACGGTGAAGTCGAAGTGGTTAGAATAATCTTCGCCTTCTTACTGGCCTCATTCAACTTCAGCGCTGAGTGAATAGCCCGGAATGCCTCAGTGACCCGACGCTCAGCATTGGAGGCCACGGCTTGTGCTTTTTCCGGAGAGTTTAGGCGCTTGATGCGAGGAATAATGCCAATCAACGGCAGTCCAACGGCGTTCTCAATGTCGTAGGCGCTCTTAATCCGGTCGTCCAGGATTGCGATGAGGAACACGAGGCTAGCACCGCAGACGATGCCCCCGAAAACCCCGATCACCAGATTGAGAAAGATTTTGGGCTTGGCCGGCTTACTGGAGGGTGCAGCCTTATCGATAATGCGGGCATTAGCAGTAACCAAAGCCACTTGCGCCATTTCGGTTTGGTAGCGGGCCATCATCGCTTGGTAAAGCGAGTTATTAACTTCGAGCTCATCAGTCATCGAGTTGTATTTCACAGCGATTTCGCCAAGATCCATCATATCCAGCTCTTTTTCCGCCAAGCGATTGCTAGCTGTTTCAAATTGCTTCTTGGCCTGTTCATAAGAAATGCGCGTTTTCTCAATCGCCGAGGCCACAGCCTTATCCAATTCCTTCGTGGTCTCTTCCACAGCGCGCACAGCCTCTATCATGCTAGGGTGCTTATCGCGGTAACGCTTCTTCAATGAGGCAACCGTGATGTTCTGTTGTGATTGCTGGGAAAGGAGTTCCGATATTCTCGGCATGTCAGAAATAAAAGGAATGTCCCATAATGGTCTGCCAGATTCCTGATACTCTTGAACCAATGTCCAATGACGCTCAGCCATTGAAAGCATTCGCTGATCTTCGATCACTGCAGCTTTGAGAGAAAGCAACTCCTGGGCTTCAAACCCAGCATTTTCCTCAGGAGAAAATCCTAGCCGTTTAAACCTTTTACGATACTCATTGATCTCCTCACGTATCTCCTCGACTTTTTGTCGTTGATGCTCTGCCCGATTGCGCAAATCTTCCACCGCACGCATCGAGGTTTCAATGTTAAGTTTAACATTATAATTTATGTATTCATCCGCAAAGTAATTAGCTACCTTCGCAGCCATGGATGCATCCGGGTGCATGTATGAGACTGCAACAATCCACGTCATGCGTAACGGACTTATAGACAAGTTTTTTGCTAGAACCTCTTCTAGTGATAGCGGTCCCGAAAGGCTAAACTGGTCCTTGTAAGGTGCCATGAAGATCGCACGATCTTCATCCTTAATGCGATCTGCTACCGCACTAATTAGCGAGCCACTCTGCAAAATGCTAACTTGAGTCTGAAAGTCTTCAATCCCACGAATTGAGTTATCCAAGACATCCATGTCATCTTGAAGAATCTTTGGATCATCGCGCAACACTTGGATAGTGGCGGTCGACACATATTCCTCTGTTACGTTGAACGTATAGAGCAACGTAGCGGTAAAAATAATAAAAAACGTGACAACAAGATACCAGATACGCTCACGCAGAATAACCAGATAATCTTTGATCGAACGCGAAGGACCTTGTTCATTACCGCCGTAGCCACCGTAATTATAGCCATAACCATAATAGTAGCCACCGCCGTAGTTTCCATAGGAACCATACCCCTGATAACCGCCGTAACTTCCGGCAGACTCATTTGAAACGTTACGCTTATCGTCGTCGCTCATATTCAAAAGTAGTGAGTGATAAATTAGTTAACTGATAAACGCTAACTAGATGATGCGCTCTGGCACATAAATAGAATCGCCATCCATAATAATGATATCTTTGGCGTCTGGATCTTCCAGAATCTCATCGAACTCCAGTTCATAAACGGTCTTCTTACCGTTAGATTCTGTCCTTGTAACGCGAATGGTGTCACTGGCTAGACGTGTAGTGCTACCTGCGGCACTAATGACCTGTGAAAGCGTCATTGTTTCTTCAGGTGGAATAATGACCGGACCGGGTCGGTTCACTTGTCCATGCACATAAGCTCGGCGCTCGGTGTAGGATATGAGAAGAAGAGTCACCTGAGGATTCACCAAATAATCTCGATTGTACAAATCAGTGATCAATCGAGTTGCATTGGTAATGGTCATACCGCCCACCTGCACTTCTCCGACCAAGGGTAATATCACTGTGCCTTCCTGACTAACACGAACCTGCTGCTCTAACTCCGGCTCTTTGTAAACCGTCATCTGGACGATATCCAACGGCTGCAACGTGTAATTCGAACCAATGAGCCCGCGGTTCTTCGCTTCAGCAGTGTTTTGTGCCTGAGCAAAGGTCGCGAAAAAGCATGTTATAGCCAAAAAACAAAGACAGGTAAAACGGTTCATGGTGAAAACTGGTTTGGTAAAAAGAGGAAAGGAAGGCACTTCAATAGACCTTCCTTTCCCGGAATTGTTCAAATGAACTTTGAGAATGCCTCCCTTAATAGCGGAAGGTCGCCTGTAAATTCACCGTATGAGAATTAAAGCTAGCACCCGTATTGTCTGAGCCTATGATCGGGTTGAAGTTACCATCAGAGTTGTTGTTGATGTAATAGTAACCTGCGCTCAGCTGCCAATATGCATTGGGTGTATAATTGATGGAGAAGTCAGCAGTGGTGGTGAGATCTTCACGACCATTGGAATTTTGATACTCCGAGTTTTCCATTCCGAATTCTGCGACTGCAGAAATGTAGCTGTTGAATTGATAGATCGCACCGATGTCACCGCCGAGGTCCGTGGTGGTTTGACCCTCTGCACCGACGCCAAACTCATTGTAAAGCGAGGCGTAACCAAGTAGTTTCGGAGTGATTTCGTATTCGACATCACCAATGATGCTGAACTGACCGCGGGTGTCCTGAGAGATCGCCGTGTTGGTAACCCGATTGATGCGATCACGATTGGGATCGCGGAGCTGGTAACCAACGTTAAGCCCAACATTCAGCTTGGGCATAACCTCACCCTTGACTGCAACGTTGAAGAAATAATCATTGTAATCAGCAGGGATAGTGGTCGGCGTGCTGCTCGGATCGGTGTAGCGATAACGGAAACTAGGACCAACGCTGAGCTTCGGTGTGACACGCCAGAAGAAAGTGATCGGAGCTTGATAGTAATCAACGTCCGAGTAGCGGTTACCAAAATTCTGATTGTTGGTATAGTCCCTACGAGTCCAGTTAAAGCCTCCACTCAACCATGCCTTCGGAGAGATGTCGTAGTCAGCATCGATGTAGGCATTGTAGTTGTTAGTTTCAACCAGATCTGCTTGAAAAACGCCGCCGGAAGTGGTTGGCGTGTTCTGCTGTGACTGGACGAAGGAGAAGCCAGCAGAGGTGCTCAGGTTGCCCCAGTCGTAAACGCCATCGACGTAGAGGTTCGCCAGTTCCGTATTCAGTTGGCTGCTATACTTCGAGTAGAACAAGAAGTCCTCACGGAAATAGATGGTAACGTTGGCATTACTGTTACGGCCAATCTGGATTTCCAAACCCGGCGATACGTAGAAGACGAAAGCAGATTCCTTAGGGCGATTGATAGTGACACCGGCGGGAGCCAAGGCTGTGGGAGGGGTCGTGCCCTCGATACCGTCAGCGTAGAAAAGGTTGGATCGCCATTGAACATTGGTGCTACCGTTGAAGAAAATGTCAACGGAGTCGCCGATCGATACGAGAGGGGCAGCATTAAGAGCTGCGCCGGCACCGAGAATCGAAGCAGCAATTAGAGATTTTTGGGTAAAGGATTTCATATTTATATCTGTGTAGCTGGATGATTTCCGAAGATAGGTTTACTTCGTCTGGTAAAGGCGTTGATTGCTACTGTGGGCAAAAGAATTATAAAAATCAAGCCCAAGAACGGCCTAGAATCTAAAAATTCCAAATTTTTCCCCATCAACTCTTTCCAAATGTGACAATCACGTTAACGCCCGCTCTACGTAAGGGGAAAACAATCACATGCAGTTAAGTGAATACTTATTCCCGGCTTCCATTTTAGATTGACCCCAGTGGTCGGCGTGTAAATTTCAAACCCATGAAAAAGGCCTCCCCATCGTCTCAAAACCAGCAAAGAAGCGTTTTGCTTGGCTTCGCGGTCCGGAAGCGGGGGCCCAGTGGCCGTTGGCATATTCATTTTCGCTGGGGGCGCATACTTGGCGTCTTTGCGGGCTTGGCCATCGTGGGCTATATTGGCTTAGCGACCGCGTTGTTTGTGTTCTTTAAGAAAGTGCAAAAATTCGAAGACGTGCAATACGCGGACATGTTTACCATCTGGCTTCACATGGATGAACACCGCGCCAAAGTCGGCGACTACCAGATTGAAATGGCCAAGGAGATGCTCGAAGAGGGCAATTACCGTGATGCCTTTAAATTCCTGCGCGAGGGCGTGCAGCGATCCCCCACCAACCTCGAGGGTCGCCTCCTGGTTAGCGAATACTTCCTCTACATCCCCAATCTGCGCGATATCGACCGCGCGCTCGACCTCTTACGTGAAGGCGTGCCCTACGCCCATGATAACCCGGCTTACCTCAAGCGCTACGTTCAGCTACTGATCAGCCAGCAGGAGGACGAGGAAGTCATTAGCCTTTCCGAGGAGATTCTCGCCGACACCAACAACGAAGACGTGACCACACTGCTCTCCACTGCAGCAGCTACCGCTCACCTCTATCGGGGCAATTTTGATGAGGCCGAAGACTTCGTGAAAGAGTATGAGCTGGAAACCGGCTTGGAAGGCCTGCTGCTCTCCGCAAAGATTTCCTGGGAACGCGGTGCCCAGCGCACTGCCATCGACAAGCTGGAAAACAGCATCGGCAAATACAAGACCAACGAGCCACTCTACGCGCAGCTTAGCCAGTATTATCGCGACCTGGAGGAGTATGAAAAAGCCCGCCAGTATGCCGTTTTGCGCAACATCGATGCCCCGTTGGCCGTCTCGCCCCGCGTCGACCTGCTTTACACGCTCAGCCTGACCGACCAGGATGAACGCGCCCAAGCCGAGGCCGACGCCATCCTGCGCCAATTCCGCAACGATGAGAAGGCCATGCTCAAATTGGCCAATTACGCCACCGACGAAGGCCAAATCGACCTCGCCCGCCGCATCTACGAGCAAGCGCTCGAAAATGACTTCCCCATCGCGCCCTTCGCACTCCTGCTGATCGAGTCTCACATCACTGCGGGTGATTTCGAAGGTGCCATCAGCTTTAGCGAAGAGCTCGCCAAGGAGCGCCCAGACTGGCTGGAAAGCAACCTGCCAATTTTCAACAGCCTTCGCTCCGTGGCTTACTACGGCGTCGGCAACATGAACCTGGCTGAAATCTATGTCGACCAGTTCTTGCAGGAGCCCAACCTGCGCGCCGAATCGCTCATGGCGGTTTCCCGCCGCTTCTCCCAGCTGGGAGGCGATGAATTTTCCCGTCGCGTGCTCAAGCAGGCCTACGAGAACAATCCCAAGAACCAAGCTGCGCTGTCCAACCTGATCGAAATCGAGATCAAAACCGGCAACGCCGCCGAACTCGGGAACTACCTTAAAAAGCTGCTCCAAATGCGCCGCCCGTCGGCCGACATTCTCCAGCAGGCCTACGAAAAGCTGGGTAGCGACCGCTTCATCTTCACGCCAGACCGGGAAAATCTCCTCATCGAGCTCAACGGCGTGCTCAATCCGACCGAGCAGGCTGGCTAGCTTCAGGCACTAAGTGCGCAAAGCCCACACAGGGCGGCCATGTGAGCACAGCCCTGCCCCAAACAGGCTCAGCAAGCGACCAAGCTGCGGCTTACTCCGTGGCGGCACTGCGGATAACCGCATCGTAGAGCGCCTCGCGCAGTTCCGGAATGCCTTCTTCGCTCAGGCAGGAAATTGGGCAAATTTTCAAATCCGGGTAGGCAGCGCGCAGACGTTTTAAATTCTCTGCCGAAGTTTCTTCGTCCATCTTGTTAGCGATCAAGATACGGTCGCGTTCCGCGAGCTCCTCTTCATACAGCTCCAGTTCGTGGCACAGCTGAGCGTAGTCATCCAGCGGATCGCGCCCCTCCTCACCCGACATATCCAGCATGAAAAGCAGGATTCGGCATCGCTCAACGTGCCGCAGAAAACGGTGGCCCAGGCCACGGTTTTCATGAGCGCCCTCAATCAGCCCGGGGATATCGGCAATTGTAAGTCGTTCGTAGGTATCAGGATAAAGCACCACGCCAACGCTCGGATTGATCGTGGTAAAGGCATAATGACCGACCTTGGGCTGATTTTTGGTCATGATGCCCATGATCGACGACTTGCCGGCATTAGGGAATCCCACCAACCCGCAATCGGCGATAGTCTTGAGCACAAAACGGTATTCGCCTTCCTCTCCGGGCTTACCGGGCGTAATTTTGCGCGGTGCCTGGTTAACCGAGGATTTGAAGACCAGATTGCCCAGGCCACCCCGGCCACCGTTGAGCAACGTCACCTCCTGCTCGTGCTCAAGGAGCTCGCAGACCATCAAGCCGCTGACCACATCGAACACCTGTGTGCCCAGTGGCAAGCGCAAGCGCTTGTCATCACCCCAGGCTCCGTGTTGATCCGAGCCACGGCCCGGCTCGCCATTTTGCGCCTTGGCGTGCGGCATGAATTTGTAGTCGACCAAATCCGCGGTGTTCTCATCCCCCACGAGCACGACGTTACCCCCGCGTCCGCCGTTACCCCCGTTGGGGCCACCCATGGGCTCATACTTCTCCCGCCGGAAGCTCAGGCAGCCGTTGCCGCCATCTCCCGCCTTGAGTTTTACTGTGACTTCGTCGACGAACATGGGGAGCTATTACGCTGCTTGCGGGATCACAAGTCAATCACGGCGATAGCCGGTGTAGATTAAATATTACAGTGGGCAAATTCAAGCGGGTAACGATTTGCGCCCAACGCGGCGAATCGAATGCCAAACCTGATCTTTCATTTTTCATTGGCTCACTTTATTCTCCCCCTCATGCCGAAACCGCATCCCTACGACTGGCTGATTGAGCCCATCGCCGATGACCCCTCCTTTGTGCGCAAGCCGATGTTTGGCGCGGTGGGATGCTACCTGAATGGCAAAATGGTCTGCGTGCTCTCCGCCCGGGAGGAGCCCTGGCGCGGCCTACTGGTCACGGTGGACCGCGAGCAGCACGAGGCCATCATCGCGGATTTCCCACCGCTGGCACCTCACGCCATCCTGCCCAAATGGCTTTATCTGCCCGAGGAACACGATGACTTCGAGCCGGTCGCCGAGGCCATTATCGAAGCAATTCGTCAGGGAGATCCGCGCTTTGGCGTCCACCCGCCACCCCGCAAGCGCAAGGCGGCGCGGAAGCGGTCACGCTAAAATCACTCACCTGAGCTGCATTTCTTCGAGAAATGCACGCATATCTGTCGGCAAAGACTTTTCCATGGTGGAGGAATCACCAAGATTGGTGAAGTGCTTCTGCAACTGCCCCAGCAAATAGGAATAGCGAAGCTTTACATTGTCGCTGGCCAACAGTTGCTGATTGACGACCTTTTGTTGATCCCTCAACTCCCGGACGATCCCCTGAAACTCCAGATCATTGCCAGTAAACCAGTCTATGGCGTCATGATAGGATTCATGACCTGAGTCCGCAAAATATTTGATCACACTCAAACGGCTTACATTCACTTTACTGCGGTCTGCCAGGGATGAAAAGTCAATGACACGGTAGGTCTCATCGCCATAAGGTATTGTGGTTATACGAGTTTTAAGCTGATCTTCTTTGACCCCAAAGAACTCCTCCATCAACAACCTGTATTCCAGATAAATCTTTTCAGTCTTGCGCTGGGCCTTTACGTAATCCCCAGGACGATTCTCATAGTTGAATAGATCTCGATCAAACTCGATATCAGTCATGCGCGGTGCTTTGTAAGCATCTTCCTTAAGAAGCATGGCTTTCAAGTTCCGCAAGAACTGGTCCTGCGACATCGCCCCTTCGTAAACGCCAAGATTCAGCGTGGTTTTGCGGCCGCTTTGCGCATTCTGGTAGGCACTGTAAATCTTGTCGTGTTTTTTCAAGTCCTCGAGGTCAATCTTGTCCCACCCAACGAGCATCTCGTCGCCATCGGCCTGCATCAGCAGTATTAACCCCTGCGGACCGGCGGAACGCACACCGGCAAACTCTACGATACGGCCATTGGCACCTTTTAAGAAAACCGACTCCGCCCCAAAGGAATGGGCGGCCAGAAAAAGAATGAGAACAGAATACAGAAGAATGGTCTTCACGTTAAACATAAATTGATAATTCACACTGGAGGAGGCGATAACAAAATTTTCCAGTGACATTAAAGTAACACGCCCCTGCTAGGCCCACAGCTTCCATGGGGCCAGCTCCAGACTGTTGCCCGCCGGGTCGCGAAAATAGAGCGACCTCACACCACTGGGCCAGACATGCTCGGACTCGATCGCCACGCCGTGGCTGGCCAAGTGCTCGCGCCAAGCCGGGAACTCAGCCTCATCCACTCGAAAGCAGACATGGCCCGGGCCCTTCGCACCGTGGTCGGGCAGCTTGTGCTGAGAGCCGTCACTGGCGTCGGGGTCAAAGATCAGCAGCATTGCCTCAGCCATCTTATAGAAGACAAACTTGCCCTCGGCTTTGCTAAACAACTCCAGCCCCATCACGTCGGAGTAAAATCGCTCGGCAGCTTCGACATCTTCCGCGTAAAGACAGGTCTCGATAATGTGCGTTGGCGGCTTCATTCCAACCAGCGTTTGGGCAATGCCATGATTGGCAAGATTGAATGGCACCGGCGTGGCGGAACGCCCAATGGAACGCGAACCTCTGTGTTCGCCTATAATCCATCTGGCCAAAGGTAGCGCAGGCGCGTCTCGCGCCGCACCCCATGCTGATGGTAAAGGTCGTTGGAATGTAGGGCTCGCGCTTGCGCGATGCCGCATCCGCTCAAGCCTCCCCCGCATAGCCACCTATTGCGGCATCGCGCAAGCGCGAGCCCTACATGATGGCCGTAGCCACTCCGCTGGGATGCGGCGCGAGATCACCGTTTAGCGGGACAGGCGCGCCCGCGCTACCCCAAGAGATGGCCAAGACCACTCCACCGAGGCGGCTTGTCCCGCTGAGCGGGACTGCGCCCTACCTTTTATGCGCCCTACCCGCGACTCACGCCCATTTGCCCAATGGGCAAATCTACCGGTCCAGCCGGAGGCTGGTCAGTCGCGGATGACTTCTTTGCGGTTGAGCTCGGAGGCGTAGAAGGCGTGGCGGATTTCCTCGATTTCTTCAAATTGCACCAGGGCCTGCTCGCCGTAGAGGCCACAAGTGCGGCCGTCCTTCCAAGCCCACTCGCCGCGCGCGCATTTCTCGGCCTTCACGAAGCCATTGATGTAAAGTCGGCGATCCAGGTATTTCGTGGTGTTAAACCCGCCGCCATGCACGGTGTAGGCCGACCACAGGCCGACGTCGCCCGGCTCCAGGACCATGTCTTTGATGCGCGCATCCTCGGCGTACTGCGGGGCCATCCAGGCTGACTTGTCCTCCGGATCGTGCTCGATATCCAGATGGCTGCCCGGGACGATTTGCATCGCGCCGTTCTCCTTCATGTGCGGGTCGATCGCGATGCCCGTCTGCACCCATGAGGTGTAGAGATCGGTAAAGGCGTTGCTCGGGCGGCGGCTGCGCACGTCGCGGTGGAGCGCCCAACTGGTCTGCGAGCCCGGGCGCTTCCAGTGCACCTGGTTGATGATCTGCCTGATGCTGTTGCCAATGAGCGGCTCGATGATCATCAGCATGCGCGGATCGGTGCGAAATTTGTCCATCACCGCATCGTGGTAAGACGGCCACTGCATACCGCGCACGGTGGTGCCGGTGTCGGCGTCCTCATCGACCCAGATCACGGTGTTTTGCTTGCGCCAAGTGCGGCCGAGCAGATCGCCAGTGAATTTCCAGCGATCGCAGGCGGTGCGCATTTGGTCGAGCTCAGCCTCGCTGAAGACGCCGCGCACGACGGTATAGCCCTCCTCCCAGTATTGGCGGATGTGGTCCGCGGTCATCAGGTCGTTGGTTTGTGGTTCAGCGGTTAACATATTCGGGTTCCTCCTTAAGGTGTTCTTGGTAAAGGGTTTCAATGCGCCCGGCGGCTTCGCCCAACACGGTGGCCAGCTCATCGAGGCGACGGGGGTTCAAGTCTTTCGCCAATCCGGAAGCGCCCAGCGCGGCGATCACCGCTCCGTCGGGGTTAAAGATCGGCACGGCAATACTGGAACCGCCGGGGCCATTCTCACGGTCGTTGATACTGTAGCCCTGCTGGCGAATTTTGGGCAGTTCGGCCTTCAGGCTCGCAGCGTCCCGATGAGTATTGGGGCCGCGTGGCTCGTAGTCGATGCCTGCCAGTACGGCGTCAACCTCATCCTCTGGCAAATGCGCCAGGAACAACTTTCCACTGGCCGAAGAGTGCGCAGCGAGCACCGAGCCCAGCGTCTCCGGCGAGTCGCGCAGATTACCATCATGCGTGAAGTGCGCGATGGAAATGGCCTCATTGCCAAACGGCGCGGCCAGCGAAAAAGCGACCATCTGCTCGACCGCCAGGCGCATCATCTCCGACAGCGCCAAGCGGCGAATGGGGAAATTCCGCAGCAGCTCACGCCCCAAGCGCAGTGCGCCGACGCTGATCATGTAGCGCCCGCGGGAATCTTTGTCCAAATACCGCGCCTCCACCAGCGACTGCAACAGCCGGTGCACGTGGCTCTTGGGCAAGTCCGCCATCCGCGCCAGCTCAGTGACCCCGTGTGGCCGGGCCTCATTGGCAACCAGCGTCAGCAAGGCCAAGCCGTTGGTTAAGGTGTTGTTCATGGCAACCGTTCTAGTATATGGAACACACAAGTCAAGGATTTTTGTTCTGCATATTAGAACGCTTACAGTGCAAGCACCTTAAAAGGTATCGCAGGCGCGCCTGTCCCGCTAAGCGGTGATCTCGCGCCGCACCCATGCTGACGGTAAAGGTCGTTGGAATGTAGGGCTCGCGCTTGCGCGATGCCGCAATAGGTGGCTATCCGGGGGGAGGCTTGAGCGGATGCGGCATCGCGCAAGCGCGAGCCCTACATGATGACCGTAGCCACTCCGCTGGGATGCGGCGCGAGACGCGCCTGCGCTACCTTAGAGGTTGCTGGGAGCCAATCATGACGCACTGACTTGTTAGCCTACAATGAGCGAAGCCACAAACGTTTGCTTGGCGTAGGCGGTTGGCTTTAGCCATCCGCGTGCATGGCCGGCGATAAGTGTCGGCCTCTAAAGAGACCGACCTACGCCAGTCCAACAGGATGTCGGCGGACGCCCCGGAGGTGCGCCCCTTCCCCATCTTCCCGATCTTCCTGTTTAAATCATGTTGCCACTTGGCTCTGATAAATGGCTAACTTGCCCCATGGCAAACCCACTACGCATTGGCATCATCGGCGCGGGCGGCAACACCCGCAGCAAGCACATTCCCGGCTTTCAGGCCATCGACGGCGTGGAAGTCGTTACCATCGCCAACCGCACGCCGGAGTCCGCGCAGCGCGTGGCCGACGAGTTTGGCGTCCCCCGCATCAGCAAGCGCTGGCAGGACGTGATCGCGGATGACGCGGTCGACGCCGTCTGCATCGGCACCTGGCCCTATCTCCACGCCGAGGCCACCATCGACGCCCTTGCCGCCGGCAAACACGTGCTCACCGAGGCCCGCATGGCGATGAACCTCGACGAGGCCAAGAAAATGATCGCCGCCGCCCAAGCTAAGCCCGAGCTGGTCGCGCAAATCGTCCCCGCCCCCTTTACCCTGGAATACGACGCCACCATCCAACGTCTGCTGGGTGAGCTCGGCCCCATCCGCCAAGTCCGGCTGGTCCACATTGGCGGCAGCGCAGCCGACCCGACCGCCCCCCTTACCTGGCGGCAGCGCAGCGACCTCTCCGGCCACAACATCATGACCATGGGCATCCTGTTCGAAACCGCGCAACGCTGGCTTGGCCAGGGCGTGGATGTGGACTGGGTCAAGGCCGACGCCGCAACCGCCATTGCCGAGCGCCCCACCGCCTCCGGCAAAGGCCACGCCCCGGTCACCATCCCGGACACCCTCAGCTTCCTGGGTCGCTATAATACCGGTGCCCAGCTGTTCGGCCACTTCTCTTGCGTCGACCACGGCTTCCCGGTGTGGTTCATCGACGTGCAATGCGAGCGCGGCGGCCTACATTTCTGCATGAACGACAACAAGCTACACCTCACCCGGGCCGGCCACGCACCAGAAGCCATCACCCCGGATGCAGGCACAGCCATTGGCTGGCGTGTCGAGCAGGACTTCGTCGACTCCATCCGCGACGGCAAACCCGTGTCCCTCACCAGCTTTGCCGACGGCGTCCGCTACATGCGCTTCACGGACATGGTCTGGGAAGCGGCGATGGCCGAAAGGGAGTAGGACGAGCGTCACTCAATATAGCTGACTAGCCTCTGCCTTGGCCCTTTTCCAGCGTTGGAAATAGCCTTTTAAGCTTAAGAACCGGTTGTTCAATATATCGATACGATAAATCTGCCACCAGAAATGTCAGGCCAAAGCGCAAGAGGGATACCCATAAGAAATTTGCCAAGTCATCGTGTGCCCGTAAGTGCTCAAGGGCCAGGAATATTGGTAGATGGTAAATGTAGAGCCCATATGACCTGTGCCCAATCCATTTGAAAATTCTATTTGAAAATGGCCGCAAAGGTGGTGATTGGGTTAATGCGATGATCCATGCCGCAAAAACAAACGTGGAGAATGTAAATCCGCCATTTCCCATGATCGGAGACTGCCAAGAGCACCAGATGACACCACAGAAGAAGAGGACGCCACTGATCATCACGACTATTTGCCTGAACGCAGGTTTGAATTGAAAACCATCTCTCACGAAGAGGGCAGCAAGGGCACCCATAATCAAGGAATCAGCTCTAGTCAGGGTGAAGCGGTAAACCCATTCGGGCGATGCGAATGTCGCTAGCGCGACTATTCGACCAATTGCTACCAAAGCTACCACGGTAACCAACAACCACATCATCTGCCGAACATTTGCTTTGCGCTGAGCAAAAAGCAGCGCCAACGCCAACGGCCAAATGAGATAGAATTGCTCTTCCAAGGAAAGCGACCAAGCCGATTCAAGAGATCCCAGCGCGCCGGGATTAACGAAATTTGAAAAGTAAAATACGACTGAGGTTGCCGCCAGGGCAAAATGGTTACCTTCACTAAAGGTCAAAGGCCACAATGCAGCAGCGAGCAATAATGAGATCACCATTGCTGGAAGTAGACGCAAAGCGCGGCGGACATAGAAGTTACGATAACCAATGGCATGAGCATTTTGAAGTTCGTCAAACAAGATGCCCGTGATCAGAAAGCCGCTCAGGACGAAAAAGAGATCCACGCCTAGAAATCCGCCGCCAATCAGGCCATACGAGGCGTGTTGCCCCAATACCGGCAGAATGGCGAATGCCCGTAGACCATCTAAGTTAGGGATGTGACGCCTCATTGCCGCCCTGTACTACAAGATATACTCTATTCGGCAATACGAACCTTTAGCACTACTCCTCGGATCGGGAATTCCACTGGGCGTTCTGGCGCTGCTTGCCATTGCTTTATTTAGGGTTTGGCCAGCGCAAGACAGCCGCGCCGCCACCCCTGCCGGGCGAGTAAATGCAATTATCGCGTCACGGTTTTATCCAACCCGTGGGCAAGGCGCCAATCCGGGTGCAACGCATCCGACGGTCCAGAGATTCAATAAGCTCACTCCTGGGCGGGACGCTAGGTTAGAGAAACTGCGCCAGGAAATTCAAGAGGTAGCCCGTGGCGGTGATGGCCAGGGTCGTGACGCCAAAGAAGATCGCGATCAGCGGGAGCTTGATGATGCGGCGCAGCATGATGGCCTCCGGCAGGCTGAGCGCGGCCATCGCCATCATAAAGGCCAAAGCCGTGCCCAACGGGATGCCCTTCTCAAAAAGCACCACGGCCACCGGCACAATTGCCGCGCAGCTGCCATACATTGGCACGCCGAGGATCGTCGCAATCGGCACACCGAAGATGCCCGTCTTGCCAATGGCGTTTTGAATCACCTCCTGCGGCACATAGTTGTGGATAAACGCGCCGATGCCTACCCCAACGAGCACCCAGAGCCAGATTTGCTTGATCACGTCCACCGACTCGTCGACGCCAAATTTGAGCCGCGATTTCCACGTGTAGCGGCGCTCGGTTGCCTCATCCTCGGCGCCGGCGATCATGTCTGTTTCCAAATAACGTTCCAGCCCCAGCCGCCCGATGAGGGCCCCGGCAAAAACGCCCACCAGCAGGCCGCTGCCCACGTAGGCAATGGTAATCGGCAGGCCAAATTCGCCAATCATCAGGATGGCCAGGTACTCATTGATAATCGGCGAGGTGACGAGGAAGGAAAACGTCACCCCAAGCGGCGCACCGGCCTTGAGCAGGCTGATAAAAATCGGGATCGACGAACAGGAGCAAAACGGCGTGACTGCACCAAAGACCGCCGCCACCACGTTTCCCCACAGACCGCCCTTGCTCATCCAGCGCTTCAGCTTGTGCTCGGGCAACCAGGTGCGCACCACGCCGATCACAAAGATCATCACCGCCAACAGCAGGAAGATCTTAATCGTATCGTACAGGAAGAAATGGACTGCTCCGCCGAAGCGCGACTCCGGGTCGAGTCCGAACCAATCGAAGACGACTGTATTGAGCGCCTGCTCTAGCAGCATTTACCGCCCTTACCGTCGTCACCCGAGCAGCAGCTACTCTGCTCCTTGGCTTTGGCGTCGGCCTTTTCCTTCATTGAGGAATCGAGCTTGTTCACCATACGGGTAAAGAAGCCCGGTTTGGCTTCGGGGTGTTTGGCGGTTGGATTTTGCTTTTCGTTGCTCATGGTATATCGGTGTCAAAAATGGGAATGGCTTGGAGAACACCGTGGCTGCTTTTGTCTCACTAGTCATGATGCCTTGCTCCAATATACCAATAGGTGCATATTCGATGAAATACAAATAATACTTTGGGTATTTTTCGCAAACCCGAGCCCTGTCTCAACAGCTTCGCCGACGGCTTCCGTTCCATGCGCTTCACTGATACGCTCTGGGCTAGCCTGTAGGCGGACGCATAAATTTTCGCGCACCCCTAGCATTCGCCAAAGTTTGCTTTGACCGGGCTATTTGGATAGCATCTAGTATTTCCTAATGAATCCAAAATCCCGCAAAGGCTCCACTTGGAAAATCGTCATCATCGCGCTGGCTGTAGCCGCCGTCGTGCCGGTGTTTACGTTGACGCTGCTCTACACGTTTAATGTTTCGCCGATCTACGAGTCGAGGGCGAGCGTTGTCATGAGCCCGAAGTACATGAACCCACTGGTGATCAAGGACGACATCGCCATTGAGGACGTGCTCGGTGTCATTCGGAGTGATTCGCTGCTCAACCAAGTCGCGAATCGCATCAAGGAAGAGGACCGACAAACCCTGATGGCCGCTTACAAAGAAGAGATAAAAATGTCCGGCCCAATGACCTTGGAGGAAGTATTGGATTCTCACCGCGAGGCCTACATCGACCCCGAAACCAACGTGCTATTTGTTGCCTACCAGCACTCGGATCGCATCATTGCCGCGAAAGTCGCTAACTACTTCGCCGACGAGACCATCAACTATTACGTGCGAACCGCGTTAGATATGAGAATTCGCTACATCGAAGATCTCAGAAACCGCGCTGAGCATCGGATGGGTAAGGTAGTGGAAATACGTGAAGAAATGCTGCGGGAGAACGCCATGGATGATCCAATCTACCAGGCCGACTACAAAGTGAACTATGATCTATATGTGGACATGGCGGGCAATTACAATCAAGCCATGGTCGACATCGCCCTCATCACCTCCCCCATCATGATCCTCGACAAGGCCTCGCCCAGCACTGTCCCCGTTTCGCCAAATATCTCAAGAAACCTAGCCCTCGGAGCGGGAATTCCACTGGGCGTCCTGGCGCTGCTGGCGTTTATTCTGTTCGGCTTGTGTCGCCCCCAAAAGAAGACACCGCCGCCACTGCCGGGTGGGTCGATGTAATTATCGCGTCACTCTGTTTTCCTACAATTGACGTGGGGGCGAAATCACGGCATAACGCCTGCTTCAACGACGTCCCTGTCGTTAAATTTTTCACCACCACTAAACACAGACTATGCCCGCTACCAAAAAGAAAAAGGCGACCAAGAAGGCCGCCAAAGCAACTGCGTCTAAGTCCACTTTCGCCATCGATACCACGGTGGAAAAGTTCAAGAAGCGGATCGAGGAAAACCTCGTTCACGAGCTGGCGCGCGACACCGAGACCGCCACACCGCGCGACTGGTGGCTGGCCACGTGCCACGCGCTCAACGACCGCATTCTCGAGCGCTACATCGCCACGCAGGGCGTGCACAACAGTAACAATGTGCGCCGCGTCTATTACCTGTCCCTGGAGTATCTGATGGGCCGCCTGATGGAGAACAACCTCGTCAATTGCGGGATGTTCGATATCGCGGAAAAGGCCCTCAAGGAGCTCGGCATGGACCTGCGCGACATCAGCGATGCCGAGGTCGATATGGGCCTGGGCAACGGTGGCCTCGGCCGCCTCGCCGCGTGCTTCCTGGACTCCCTCGCCACGCTGGACTACCCGGCAGTCGGCTATGGCATCCACTACGAGTTTGGCCTCTTTCGCCAGGAGTTCGTCAACGGTCGCCAGAACGAGCGCCCGGACAACTGGCTGCAGCACGGCAACCCGTGGCACATCGTCCGCCCGGAATACCAGGTGAAGGTGCCGATTTACGGCCACGTCGAATACAAGGCCAACGGCAGCGGTGACTGGGCCCCGGCCTGGGTCGGCGCCAAAGAAATCATCGGTGTGCCGTGGGATATCCCGATCGTCGGCTACGGCGCGCAGACGGTCAACTTCCTGCGCCTGTGGGAATCCAAGGCCTCGACCGAGTTCGACCTGGAAGCCTTTAACCGCGGCGGCTACACCGAGGCGGTTCGCGAAAAGGCGATCAGCGAAACCATCAGCAAGGTGCTTTACCCGAATGACGCCACCGAGTCCGGCAAGGAGCTGCGCCTGGTGCAGCAGTATTTCTTCGTCACCTGCTCGCTGCATGACATCATCCGCCGCTTCAAAAAGAAGAACAGCGACTGGCAAGACTTCCCGAAGAAGGCCGCCATCCAGCTCAACGACACCCACCCCGCCGTGGCCGTCCCCGAGCTGATGCGCATCCTGATCGACGAGGAAGGCATCGACTGGGATGAAGCCTGGGGCATCTGCCGCGCCTGCTTCGCCTACACCAACCACACCCTCCTGCCCGAAGCGCTCGAGAAGTGGTCCGTGCCGCTATTTGAGAAGGTCCTGCCGCGCCATCTACAGATCATTTACGAGATCAACCGCCGCTTCCTGGAAGAGGAAGTCGAGGCCAAGTGGCCGGGCAATGGCCGCAAGAAGATGGAGCTCTCCATCATCGAGGAAGGCACGCCCAAGATGATCCGCATGGCCTACCTGGCCGTCATCGGCAGCCACACGGTCAACGGCGTCGCCGCGCTCCACACCGAGCTGCTCAAGCAGCACCTCTTCAACAGCTTCGACAACCTGTATCCCGGCAAGATTCAGAACAAGACCAACGGCATCACGCCGCGCCGCTTCCTGAAGGCCTGCAACCCGGAGCTCTCCGAACTGATCGACGACACCATCGGCGACGACTGGCCGACTGACCTCGACAAGCTCCAGGGCCTCACCAAGTACGCCGACGACTCGAAGTTCCAAGAGAAATTCATGAAGATCAAGCGGGACAACAAAGTCGTCCTCGCCGAGATCATCGAGAAGGACTGCGGCATTAAGGTCAGCCCCGACGCCCTGTTCGACATCCAGATCAAGCGTCTCCACGAATACAAGCGCCAGCACCTGCAGCTCTTGCACATCCTGACGCGCTACCGGGAAATCCTGGACAATCCGGAAGGCGATTTCGTGCCACGCGTCATCCTCTTCGGTGCCAAGGCCGCCCCGGGCTACGTCCTGGCCAAGGAGATCATTTTTGCGATCAACAAGGTCGCCGAAAAGATCAACAACGACGAGCGCGTCGGCGACAAGCTGAAGGTCGTCTTCCTGCCGAACTACCGCGTGTCGCTGGCCGAGAAAATCATCCCGGCTGCCGACTTGTCCGAGCAAATCTCCACTGCCGGTAAGGAAGCCTCCGGCACTGGCAACATGAAGCTCGCCCTGAACGGCGCGCTGACCATCGGCACGCTCGACGGTGCCAACGTGGAAATCGGTGAGGAAGTCGGCGATGACAACATCTTCATCTTCGGCCTGACGGTGGAAGAAGTCGACCGCCTGCGCGCTAGCGGCTACAACAGCTACAATTACTACAACAGTAACGACAAGCTGAAGTCCGCGCTCGATTGGCTCGCCTCGGATTACTTCACCCCCGGCGATCCCAATGCACTGGCGGCGACCCGCAAGAGCCTGCTCGACGGCGGCGACCCCTTCCTGGTTTGCGCAGACTACCAGGCCTTCATCGACACCCAAAAGAAAGTCGACGAAGCCTTCCGCGACCAAAAGAAGTGGGCCAAGATGGCGATCATGAACACCGCCTGCGTCGGCAAGTTCTCCAGCGACCGCACCATCCACCAATACGCCAAGGAGATCTGGTCCCTTGACGCCATCACCGGCTAAGAGGCCAGCCTGTCGAAGCGTTCGCCACGATACATTTCACAAACCCCGCTTGCCCCGTGCGAGCGGGGTTTTTCTTTTGGGGCGATCGCTCTGTCCACACGCAAAGCGGCTCAAGGTGGCGGCGATGCCTGTCCCGCTGAGCGGTGATCCCTATCGGCCACAGTGTAGGCCAAATGTGAGTGGCTATCCAATAGCCTCAATTCGCGGATAAAGCATAGCGCGGACTGATTCCATCACTCTGTCACGCCTCTGGCCGATAAGGATATCGGCCGCCACCATTGGGGCTATTGCTCCCGCTCAAATGCAGTGATCGTATCGCCGTTGTAAATCGGGACATCCTCAATCTCCCCTTCAAGAAGTGCTGTAACGCTGACTTTGATCAGCGTGGGCTCCTTAACATTTGCTCGCGAAACATGCACCACATCGTCAGAAATCCGCGTAAGGCCTGCACATTGCAGCATAACAGCTGTCAGCATTGTTCCCTCCGGAGGTATCAGATAGGTCGCAGGAAAATTGAACATCCCGTGAGCATGGACAACACCTGTGTGCGTCGTGACTTTGAAAAAGCGGAAAGTCCTATTTTCTGAGTTGAAACGGTCCTTCAGTTGCTCATTGAGCTCATTAACCAAAATTCCGGGCTTTTTCTGATAAATGCAGGATGCATCCAATGATTCCGGAACGGTAAAAACGTAATCATCCCACTTAGAGCTGTTGCTACCCTGAGCAAATACAATGTCGCCAGCTTGCAGCTTGTAATCCATCGACAGTTCTGGCCACTCAGGAAGGATCTCCGTATCGGCGTTGGCGCATTGTGTAAGCAGATGCAAACACAGAAAAAGGAAGGCTCTCATCGAGGTTGTTTGACTGCCTTGCCAAACCAGTGTTCCGCCCGCCTTACTCCGGCTTGCCCCAGTTTGGCCGGAAATCGCCGTCGATCACGAGCGAGTGCATGTCGTTAATGTCCACGCGAAACACTTCAGGGCCCTCAGCAAAGAACTGATGGGGGTAAGGGCGGATCAAATCTACGGCTAATGCGTTGTCGAACGCCACGGCCTCATCCAGCGAAACCGGGCGGCGCTGATGTTCCACGTAGAACTTTTTGCTAGCCTCCGCGAGCGGCCACACTTGCTCAACCAGCGGCTCGGCCTCGCGGTAGTCCGCGCTAAAATCCAGGAACATCTTCAGCTTGTAGGCACCCAGGCCAATCGCACCCAGCAGGATCACGCCCCAGATGATGACCGCATCCCGGTTCATACGACGATGCCCCAGTCCGCATCCCGGTGGCGCTCAATCGCGGCCAAAAAGGCGTCGCGCTTTTCGATGTGCGGGTTGTGCCCGGACTCATCAATCACCTCGATGCGGGCCTTGGGAAAGTGCTTGTTGATGATGCGCCAATCCTCGGGCAGCACGAAGCGCGACTGACCACCGAGGATGAAGGTCGTCGGCCCGGCAAAGGCGTCATCCGGGCCAATCGAACTTTGGCGCATGGTGTCACGCGCCTTGGTCAGCGCGCGCAAGTTAACGGTCCACGCGAAGGCGTCGCCATTACGGCCAAGATTGGTCAGCAGAAATTGGCGCTGCGCCCAGTCGGGCACCAGCTCGGTCATACGGGCATCGGCGTCCTTGCGGCTCTCCAGCTCGGCCAGGGGCAGGCTGTTCATGGCGTCGAAATCCCGCTGGTGGTGCGGTGCGTATTCGCGCGGAGCGATGTCCACGACGACGAGGCTTTCCAGTCGGCCAGCTGCCTCCATCGCCACGCGCATGGCAACCTTCCCGCCAAGGCTGTGGCCCAGCAGGTGAACCTTGCCCAAGTCCTGCTCGTCGAGAAAGCGCAACACATCCGCCGCGAGATCACCGAAGTCCATCGAGTCGCAATGCGGCGAGTCTCCGTGATTGCGCAGGTCGAGCGCAAAGACTTCGTAGTCGTTCGTCAGCTCCTTGCCCGCGCTCACCCAGTTGCGCGACGAGCCGAGCAGGCCATGCAACAGGACAAGAGGCGGTTTGCCTTCGCCGCCAAAGTAACGGTAGGATAGTTTTGGGGAGTTCACGCCGCCAAGTTGGGCGAATGAAACCGTGCGCGCAACGAAGAATTGCCGCATGAATATTCATCATACTTGACCTATTTACCTAAGATAAGTCCGCGATGGAATCGATAACCTTCGCCTCTTGCGGCAGCTCAGCCTCGTCCTCGGGCCGGTATTTTCCAGTGCGCACCAGGCAGCCCTGGAGCCCGGCGTTGACCGCACCCACCACGTCGCCCTGCACGTCGTCGCCGATCATCAGGCATTGCGCAGCCTCAAACTCGGTTGACGCCACAATCTGCTCAAAAAACGCCTGGCCCGGCTTGCCCATAATGACCGCCTCGACACCCGCCGCCCACTCCAGCGCATGAATAAACGCCCCCGCATCGAGCATCAGCTGGCCGTCGCTGCTAAAGTATTTATTGCGGCCAATGCCGATCAGCGGCGCGCCCTCCATGCACAGCCGGAAGGCGCGGTTGAGCGATTCATAGTGCAGGCCCTCACGCGCATCGCCGAGGATGACGCAGTCCGGATTGTCCTCCGTAGCGAGCCCGTCAAAGCAGCCCTCAATCGCCGGGTGGACAATGCACAACGGCCGCAAGTTGCGTTCGGCTACGTAGGCCCGAGCCGCCATGGGCGCGGTGAAGAGCATGTCCGCCTCTGCCGGAAAGCCGAGCCGCTGCAGCTTCTTTAAAATATCGTCGGCGCTGCGCGTGGCGGTGTTGGTAACAAAGCGCACGGTCTTGTCTTGATCCAATGCGGCCTGCACCGCGCCCAACGCGCCGGGAAACACGTCCTCCCCCTCATAGAGCACCCCACTGAGGTCAAAAAACACCGCCTGGCAATCCGTGAACATCTCGCTCATTTCTCCAGCTTCAACCATACCAAAGCTGGCCAAAATGGCAAACGGGATCGCCGTCTACTGGATGTAGTAGCCCGACACCTGCCACTGGCCAGCCGCCGTCAGGGGGTCTTCAATCACCGGCACCGGGTCCCCCTCGGGGTCGATCAACATCGGGGTAACGATCTCAATCGCCGGCTCCGCGCGACCGGCGAATTTCGTCTTAAACTGAACGATCACGTAATGCGCCTCGGGTGCGTCGGGCAGCGTAGTCGCATAAAAAATTTTCAACAGCTCACGCTTCTCCACGGCTCCCAGCGAATCACGCACTTGCGCCAGCGACTTGGAAAACTCTTCGCGCGGTATCTGCAGGCGGAAAAACGGCGCACACTGCGCCCAGGCTTCACCATACTGCCCCTGGTCAACGACGGCCAGCCACTCGTCCACCTGCTTACGCGCGGCGACCTCCGCCGTCGATGCAGCATGGGCGGTGGCGGTGGCAGCGATGGCTAAGAATAGCAGGACGAGACATTGATGGGCCTTACGCATGGTTGAGGTGTAGCGATTAAAGATTAAAGGAAAAAGGAAAAAGTTGAGGATGACGTGAGCACAATCTTACAGACAACAGCGCGCATGAATCCTCGAATTGTTAGGATATGGAGTGCGCCAGCCCTCTGGCGCTTTCAGAATTTTGTGGGCGCGATTCTGTTGGCTGCTCACCATAAGACTGCGCTTCAGTTTTCTTTGCTTCGTAGAAAATGCTAAAGCGCCAGAGGGCTGGCGCACTCATAACCAATCTCGCGCACTCCATAACCAAGCTTACGCACAGCCTACACCCTCCCCTTTTTCCTTTAATCTTTTTCCTTTTTCCTACTAAAGCTCCGTGTATTTATCCGAGCGGCCCTTCGCCTTCTCCACGGGATACTTCGCCGCGTTCTGCGCCATCTTCGCCTCGATAGCGGAGGCGAGATCGATACCGGTCACGTTAGCAAACTCCAGCGCGTAGATTACGATATCGGCCAACTCGTCCTCGATATCGGCGCGTCGCTTAGCATCCGCCGCCCGCTCATGCGAGGCCGGGGAATCCGTCCAGAGAAAGTGCTCCATTAGCTCCCCCGACTCTGCCGCCAGCGCCATACTCAGGTTTTTAGGCGAATGAAACTGCAGCCAATCACGCTCTTCGGCAAACGCGTGCACCTGCTGCTTAAGGGTCGAAACCGTGGCCGTGCTGTCGTTCATGCTATAATCGCTAAGCCTCTATGGCGGAACTTGCAATGCCGGAACGTGTCGGGTATCACATCGACCCATGAAATCCCTCTGCGCTCATTTTGCCATTTGGACAATGGCCCTCATCGCCGCCACGCTTCACGCCCAGGACGCCACCAGCAGCGCTCCGCCGGTGCTGCGCGACCATGATACCGGCCTGACTGCAGATGACCTCACCGCAATCGACAAGATCGACAGTTCAGAATTTAAGCCCGGCCAAGCCTACGGCTCTTATTCCGAAGAAGTCGTTGAAAACTTCCTCAACCAATTCGTCGGCACGTGGCAAGGCACCTACAAAATCGCCACCATGCGCGGCGATGTGCTCACCCGCATGGAAGCCCAGGCCAATTACGAATGGGATCTCGTGGACAAAACCCGCGTGCTCAAAAACCAATCCGTCTATGCCTCCGGTGACGTCATCGGCTACTCGTCGTCGGTCACCTATTTTTGGGAGGGTTATCTGGTCACCGAAGTTGAACAGGATGACAAGAAGCGCATTTTCCTCGGCATCATCTCCGAAGATGGCAAGTCCGTGAACTGGAGCATTGCCTTTGCCACCAACAAGCTGAGCTCATCCACACGCGAAAGCTTTACCACCGTCGACGGACAACCCGCGATCAAGGTGGAAGCCTACGAAGAAATCCGCAATGGCCAACAGGCGGCCATGATCGCCATGAACGGCCAACTCATTAAAGACGACCGCTAACATAGCTTTGCACTACAAAGCTACTTTGCGCTGCAAAGCATCTAAGCCTTCACAGCGATCAGCGACTGCCAGGAGTCCATCAGATCCTGGAAGTAAGAGCGCTCCTCCAGCGGCCACTCCGCATCGGCCTTAATCGCCCACTGCGGGCTCGCCTCAATGTGCTCCACGCCCCATGCGAACAGGCCCTCGTGGTCCGTGCGAAAGCAGAAGTCGGCATCCGCAGTCGTGATCTCCGCCAAGCGCTCAAGAAACGCCGGCTGCAGCATGCGGTTTTTAAAATGACGCTTCTTCGGCCAGGGGTCCGGGAAAAGCATGAACACCCGCTCGAAGAGCAGGCCCTCGGGCAGCGCCTCCAGGAACTCACTTAACTCGGCCTTCAGAAAGCGAAGATTGCCCAGATTGCGCTTTTCCGCCTTGGCGTTCCCCTTGTCGATGCGCTTCGTTACCAGGTCGATCCCCACACAGCTTTGCTCCGGGTTCGCGGTGGCGTAGGTGGTGAGAAAGTGGCCGTGCCCACAGCCGATCTCCAGCACGCGCCGCTCCGCACGCGCCAGGTGTTCCTGCTGCCATTCACGCAGCCGCACAATGCGCTCTGCGCGCTGCCTTAAAGCTTCTTGATATCCTTCGGACATGTGGGATGGAGTAACCCTATCGCGAAAAGATTAAAGACTAAAGTGCCGGCACCCTCCCCTGCCCTGCGATTTGGGCGCTACTGGGCAACGCTCTCTCCGACTAGACCGAGGTGTCCTTTAATCGCTGGCGGCTTGATCGGGATACGACAAGTGATGCAAAGCCCGCCACCGGAAACGTTTCGCGCCGCCACGGTGCCACCATGCAGCTGCACCACGTGCTTAACGATGCTCAGGCCCAGGCCCGTGCCTCCCAGCTCACGCGAACGCCCCTTGTCCACCCGGTAAAAACGCTCAAAAATGTGCGCCATATCCTTCTCCGGAATGCCGCAACCATCGTCCTCCACCTCGATCAGGAAGTAGTTCCCATCGCGGCTCGTGCGAACAATGATCCGCGAAAACCCCTTGGCATAGCGCAAGGCGTTATCCAGGGTATTTTGCAGCACTTGCGACATCTTAATCTGGTCCACATTCACAATGTCCAGCTCGGGGTCGAGGTCGCAGACCAGCGTTTGCTCGTCCAGATTCAAGCGCGGCAGAAAGTTCTCCGTGATGTCGTGAATCAGCTTGCGCAGCGAGCACGGCTGCCGGTTGAGATTGATCGCCTCCCCTTCCAGGCGCGAGAGCGTCAGCAAGTCCTCCAACAGCAGGTGCAGGCGCTCGACGTTCTTATAAATCTTTTGCAGGAAGCGGATCTGCTCCTCGCTTTTGAGGTGTTCGTGGTCCTCGATCAGGGTGTCGGTGAAGCCCTTAATGACCGTCACCGGAGTCCGCAGCTCGTGCGACACGTTTGCCACGAAGTCCCGGCGGACGTTCTCCAGCTTCTTGAGTCGGCTAATGTCGTGCAGCACAAAGAGCGTCAACGGCCGCCCCTCGGAATCACTCTCAGGGATGCGCGCGCCGGTCACCTCAACGAACAAGCTATCGCGGCCGCGCACGATCTCGATCTCCTGCCAGGCGGGTGCGGAGCCCTCCTCGGCCAGCTCCATAAACTCCAGGAAGCCCGCGCTCTTCAGCACGCCCTCCAATCGACGGCCCTCGCAATCCGGCCCCAGCCCCAACAACTCGCGGGCTGCGCTGTTGGCCATGACGAGCAGGCTGCGGTCATCCACGATCAGCACGGCCTCAGTCAGATTGCTCAGCGTAGTCTCGATTTGGCGCAGGTAGCCAAGCTCCTGCTTCGAGGAGCGCTCATGCTCGGCGAGCAGTTCATTCAGCTGCAGCGCCAGTCGGCAAAGCCCCATATCTTTCACCCAGCCGGCATCCTCCTCAAACAGATAAGCGCGCCGCTCCTCCACAGCAGCCACCATGGTTCGCAAAATATTACGCACCTTCCGGTGACGGAGGTAGAAGAAAGCCGCCGTAGCGGCAAAAAATATGCAGAGAAATGTAATCATGTGCGGCGCGGACTATTGCCCATCAACCGCACGGTAGCCCACTCCCCGAACCGTTTCAATAATTCCCGCTTCAGTGCCAAGCTTTTCGCGTAACCGCCGGATATGGGTATCCACCGTGCGCGTCTCGATGTCGGCCTCGTAGTTCCATACATTCACCAGCAGGTGCTCGCGGCTCTGCACGCGCCCTTTGCGCTCCATCAAGAGGCGCAGCAATTTAAACTCCGTCGCGGTCAGCTCCACAGGGGTGCCACAGAGCGTGAGGCGGTGCTTCTCGACATCCAGCGTCACGTTGGAAATACTCAGCGTGCTGCCGGGCTCGTCGCTCGGGCGCTCCAGTCGGCGCAACACCGCCGACACACGCAGCAGCAGTTCCCGCGAGTCAAACGGCTTGCCGATGTAGTCATCCGCACCGGTCTCCAGCCCTTTCACCCGGTCTTCGGCCTCACCGCGCGCGGTCAGGAAGACGATCGGAATCTCGCACATGCTGGGATCCGCCCGAAGCATCCGGCAGATTTGAATGCCGCTCAGTTCGGGCATCATAATGTCGAGGATGATCAAGTCCGGCTGGAATTCACGGGCAGTGCCCATAATTAGCAACGGGTCGTTAATCGTCGCCACCTTGAAACCGGCTTGCCGCAGCTTATATTCCACCAGCTCGGTGACATCGGGTTCATCATCGACTACGAGAATGCGTTTTTCACCTTCCTGGCTCATAATTACCTCCTGAAATAGATAGAACCACTCTCATGGGCCAACAACGAAAGTTACAATCGGTCCCATTCGCGTTACAAACAACGCAACACAATCCCCTAAACCACTGAAATACAAGTACCTGCGCATCAAATTCGCCTTCGCAAATTTACTGTTACGCATAGGTTACGCAATTGTGACAGCGATTACTAGAGCATTTTACCACTTTCTGCGGCAGTCCCTACTTCGAAGACGCCGACTGAAATGCCACCAAGAGCAAGCTGATATCCGCTGGGTTAACGCCGCTAATGCGGCCCGCCTGCGCCAGTGTGCGAGGCTGCACTTCGTTCAGCTTAATCGCGCTCTCCTTGCGCAAACCACGCACCTGGAGGAAGTCCAACCCGGCGGGCACCTTCACCTTCTCCAGATTTCGTAAACGCGCGATGTGCTTCTCCTCGCGCTCCAAGTAACCCTTGTATTTCACGCGATTGAGCACCTCTTGCTGCACTGGCTCGCTTTGCGCGAGGAAATTGGGCGGCAGCTCGACATCCGACAAGTCATCATGCTTGCGGACCATGTCACCGGCCAGCCCGCCGCGAATGCGGACACGCTCCAGCTCCTCGGTCCAGAATTTGACCGCAGTCGCCTTGTCCTCCATGCGTGCCAACCGCTCGGCATCGACGAGGCCAAAAGCTTTCACCTTCTCCAGCAGGCGAATCTCCGCACTGCCGTGATTAAAGAGCAGCCGGTGCTCGGCGCGACTCGTAAACATCCGATACGGCTCCCGTGTGCCCTTGGTCACCAGGTCATCAATCAACACACCGATGTAGGCCTCGTCTCGGCCGATCACGAGCGGGTCTTCCCCGCGGACCTTGGCCACGGCATTCACACCCGCAACCAGCCCCTGCCCTGCAGCCTCTTCATAGCCTGAGGTGCCATTGATCTGACCGGCAAAGAACAGGTTTGCGACCTTCTTGGACTCCAACGACGGGAACAGCTGCGTGGGCGGCGCGAAATCATACTCCACCGCATAGGCCGGGCGGAGCATCACCACATTGGCCAGCCCCTGAATGCTGCGCATCATGTCCAGCTGCACATCGAAGGGCAAGCTGGTGCTAACCCCGTTTACATACCATTCGTCGGTATTGCGCCCCTCGGGCTCCAGGTAAACCTTGTGCGTGGCCTTATCGGCAAACTTCACGAACTTGTCCTCGATGCTTGGGCAGTAGCGCGGGCCAACGCCTTCGATCTCACCAGCATACAGCGCCGAGCGATGCAGATTCGTCCGCACCGTATCCGCGGTCTGCTCCGTGGTCTCCGTCGTCCAGCAGCTAACTTGATCCTGCCCGGGACGCCAACCCAGCTTACGCTGCCCGAATTGTTCCACGTGGAACAATCGGTTCAACGCGGGCGAATCATCCGGCAATTGTTCCACGTGGAACATTTCCTCGCCGAGTCGCGTATCGTAAAACCCAAAGAAAGTCGGATCGGCATCACCATCCTGCCGCTCACACTGCGAGAAATCGATACTGGAGCCAAGAATGCGCGGCGGCGTGCCCGTCTTCAATCGCTGTAGCTCAATCCCGGCCTCCAGAAAGCTCCCGGACAAACCCCGGGCCGAAAAGTCGCCCAGGCGCCCGCCTTCATTCTTCTTATCCCCGATATGCATCAGGCCACGCAGAAAAGTGCCCGTGGTCACGACCACCGTTTTGCCGTAGAAGTCGATCCCAAAGCTGGTCTTAACACCCGCCACACCGTCGCTCTCAAAAATCAGTCCCTCAACCATCGCCTGGAATAAGGTGAGATTCGGCTGGAGCTCGATCACGTGCTTCAGGCGGAACTGGTAGGCCTTCTTATCGCACTGCGCACGCGGTCCACGCACGGCCGGGCCCTTGGAGGCATTCAGCAGGCGAAACTGAATGGCCGTCGTGTCGGTATTCACGCCCATCTCGCCGCCGAGCGCATCAATCTCGCGGACCATGTGCCCCTTGGCCTGGCCACCAATGGCCGGATTACAGCTCATCTGGCCGATCGTGTCGACATTCCCCGTCAGCAGCAGCACATCAGCGCCACGGCGCGACGCAGCGAGGGCGGCTTCCACGCCAGCGTGTCCGGCACCGCAGACGATGACATCGTAGCGCTGCTCTGGTCCAAATTTCAATGGTGGCTTCATTTCCCGATACAAAAGTTGGCAAACAGCTTATCCAGCATATCCTCGTTGTCGATCTTCCCGATGACTTCCCCAAAGGCCGCCAAGGCATCACGCAGGCCGGCGGCCGCGAGCTCCTCAGCGATCCCGTCGCGCAGTCCTACGCGCGCTTCATCCACGGAGGCCCGGGCGCGGGCCAGGGCGTCAGCATGGCGAGCGGAGACCATCAGCTCATCGGCAGCCGGAACCACGCGGTCCGCCTCCAGGGTCTCCTGAATCTTTGCCCGCAGCTCCGGCAGTCCGTCACCCTTAGCCAGGGAAATCCGCACCCGGGGATGCCCGGGCAGCACATCGTGGAAAGCAGGGTGGGGCGGCAAATCGATTTTATTCTCCACGACCAATACGCGGTGCTGCGCCAATCGCTCCTCGACGACTTTTGGAAAATGCGGGGGTAGGGCGGCTTGGTCCACGACGACCAAGAGGAAATCCGCATCCTTGACCTGCTTGAGCGTGCGCTCGATGCCCTGACGCTCAATATCCGCATCGGACTCGCGAATCCCGGCCGTATCGACGAGCTGGAGGCCGTAGCTGCCGATCATCACACGCTCGGTCAGGAAGTCACGCGTGGTGCCGGGTTCGGCACTCACGATCGCGCGGTCTTCGCCCATAAGCGCATTGAGCAAGCTACTCTTGCCCGCGTTTGGCTCACCCATGATCACCGTGCGGATGCCCTCATGGAGCAGGGTCTTGTAGTGGCTGGTTTCAATGAGCTCACTAAGCTCACGGGAGAGGGCGGCCAATTCCGCCGCCGGACCCGCCTGATCCTCTGGCGGCAAATCTTCCTCCGGGAAATCAATATAGGCCTCGACGGAGGCAATGATCCCCAACAGCCGATCCGTCAGCTCCGCCATCTTACGGCCGATGGAGCCATCCAGCTGACGCTGCGCAACCTGCAGCGCTTGCTCGCTGCGCGCAGAGATCAGGTCGGTCACCGCCTCGGCTTGGCTGAGGTCCAGCTTGCCGTTAAGGAACGCCGTCCTGGTAAACTCACCCGGCTCCGCCATCCGGCAGCCACGCGCCAGCAAGTCTTCCGTGACCCGCTGAACGATCAGTGGATTGCCATGCAGCGACAGCTCCAGCAGCGGTTCACCGGTGTAGCTGCGCTTTCCGGCAAAAAACACGGCCAAACAATTGTCCAACACGTTGCCATCCAACGCCTTGTAGTTTCGAACGAAGGCCTTGCGGGGCGTTTCAGCCACGCCAGCACCCAGGCAGGAGTTCGCCAGCTCAGCGCACAGCGGGCCGGACACGCGGACGACCGCAAGCGCAGACTCTCCATAAGGCGTGGCTGGTGCAACGATGGTGTCTATCAATGACATGGCCGCGCATTAAAGCATCGCTGGCGGAAAGTTCACGCAAAAAGCACTCCAGCCCCATTGCGGAGCCGCTTTGGGGCATTAATGCACAGGCCAACCCCACAGGCGGGGTAGCAACTGTTGCAAGTAAATCAGAAATACAATGCCCACGAAGAGAGAGATCTGCCGGTGGCGTGGCTCGCGTGAGTCGCGGTAAATAGCCCGCCCACAGTAAGCCAGCGATATAAATCCCGTAATCAGCAGCAGGGCAGGGGAGCAAAGCACCGGATTCCCTGAGCCCCAATAAAAGGCAAAGCTGACCATGATGTAGAGGCTCGGTGCAAGCATCGCAGGAAGAAACCACTGATTAGGCCGGGGCGTCAGCGGGAAAGGATGCTTCGTGGCAACTGCATTCATGTTAATTACAACCTAAACCGTAATATAAAGAAACGGCAATTCAAAAGCGTTGAATTTGCCGTTCTTTATGAGGGGATTACCGGAGGCAGTTATTCCCCCTTTTCGGCATCCAATTCGTCTTCAACATCGTCAGAGCCGATGGTATCACCGCCATGGACTTCGACCTTGCCAAGAATCGTGTCCGTAATCTCCTGCATTACCTCGGGATGCTCGCCCAGATATTCCTTCGCGTTTTCACGCCCTTGGCCAATCAAATCACCCTTATAGCTGATCCAGGCACCCTTCTTTTCGAGCAATTTATGCTCGATACCGAGGTCCAGCACAGAACCAGTGCGCGAGATGCCCTCGTTATACATGATGTCGAACTCACACTCAGTGAAGGGCGGAGCCACCTTGTTTTTCACGACCTTCAGGCGTGTGCGGTTACCAATAACGACACCGTCGGTGGCCTTGATCTGGCCAATGCGGCGGATGTCCATGCGAATGGACGAGAAAAACTTCAATGCGCGGCCACCTGGCGTGGTTTCCGGGCTACCGAACATGACGCCGATCTTTTCGCGTATCTGGTTGGTAAACAGGCAGATGCACTGCGTGCGGTTAATGGCGGCCGTCAGGCGGCGCATGGCTTGGCTCATCATACGGGCCTGCAGGCCCACAGTGGAATCGCCAAACTGGCCATCCAGCTCGTTCTTGGAGACAAGCGCGGCAACCGAGTCGATCACGATCACGTCGACCGCGCCAGAGCGGATCAGCGTTTCGGTGATATTAAGCGCGTCTTCACCGGATTCCGGCTGAGCGACCATCAGGTTTTCCAGGTCCACACCCACGACCTTAGCATAGCGGGGATCGAGCGCGTGCTCGACGTCGACGAAGACCGCGTTACCACCTTGGCGCTGGCATTCAGCGATCACGCTCAGACAGAAAGTGGTCTTACCCGACGACTCCGGACCGTAGATTTCGCAGATGCGGCCCTTGGGCAAACCACCCACACCCAGCGCCAGATCGAGGGCAACCGAGCCGGTAGAAATCACATCAATGTTCTTCTTGGCGGATTCCCCAAGCTTCATGATGGCACCATCGCCAAATTGCTTGTTGATGGCGGAAATTGCCAGATCGAGCGCTTTATTGTCGCGTTTGTCGGGAGTGGGAGCGGATTTTGTGGATTTCTTTGCGGCCATGAGTGCTAGTCGGTTCTTTATTAAAGTTGATTATTCAGGAGAAAATCAGGTTCAGTGGGAAACGCAAGTTCATTATGCGTTATTGTTCACATATTTTTATGTGCATTAGTTTTTAGGGCTAATTCAGTGCGTGCGGCTTGCGAACGAAGTAGACCGTCGGTGCCTGAATCAGCGCCGTGAACAAAAGGAGGCTCTGAAAAGCGGGGGGTGCGATCTTTTGCCCGGCACCCGCAGCGAGCATGTAGAGGAACATCAGATCGACGACCATCAGGAAACCGAAGCCGAGCGTTAGCACGCAAAAGATGATAAACAAAGGCTTCCAGGCTTTTGGGCTTTGAATACGGCTCCACGGCAGCATCAGCATCACCCCAAAAATCATAAAATACAGCGCCTCCAACTCCAGCAATCCTCCCGGTGCCTGGCCCATCCATCGCGAAGCGTTAAACGGTATCCATCCGATGAGGAAGGCACCCGTTGCCACGCCGATCGCGCGGGTGTAGCGCAGTCCTTTCAGCGTTTGCTCGGTTACTTCTCCTGGATTTGACATGCTGGTGGTAGACATCGTGGGGTTCGCGTTCACGCTTACAGCAGAACACGCTTTGCGAAATCCTCAACCACAACCTGCAAGCCAGGCCCATTTTTCGTCGGTGACAAGTATTCCCTAGTTTCGCAAGTCTCACTTTCCAAACCAGGACAAATCGCTTAATGAACACCCATGAAAAACAAAATCACCCCCTGCTTATGGTTTGATGGCGATGCGGAGGAAGCCGCCGAATTTTACGTGAGCCTGGTTCCGGACTCCCGCATCGAAAGCAAATTTCGCTCCCCGACCGACACGCATAGCGGGCCGAGCGATTCCGTGCTTACAGTGGATTTCACCTTGGCCGGCCAGCGCTACGTAGGCCTAAACGGCGGTCCAATGTTTAAGTTCAGCGAGGCGGTTTCGTTTCAAATTCATTGCGACAACCAGGAAGAAGTCGACCGAGTCTGGGACGCACTCCTCGACGGAGGCCAGCCAATGGCATGCGGTTGGATAAAAGACCGCTGGGGGCTCACTTGGCAGATCGTCCCAACTCGCTTACTGGAGCTAATCAACGATCCGGACTCCGCCAAAGCCAAGCGCGCGATGGAATCAATGATGACGATGATGAAAATCGACATCGCCGAGCTGGAAAAAACCGCCAACGGCGAGAAGGCCTAAAGCAAAGCCATAGCCACGTTTTCACTTTCGACGAGACCCGATACATGCAACACCGCGCAAAATCGAATAATCTCGTCGTTTGATCTAAGGGCATTTTGTCCCGTATTTTATTTTTCTATATCATTCGTCAGTTTTTAGCTGCGCGCTTCGATTTCGCTAATCGCCCACAGGGCATGCTCTGCCGCGAGTGCATCATCGGATGCGGCGACCTCGCGCAAGCTGGGCAAATCATCCGCTTCGCCAATATTCCCCAACGCGACGCATACATTGCGACGCCAACGACTCAGGCCGGCTCGCTTGATCGGTGTGCCGGCAAAAGTTTCGGCAAAATCATCTTCCGTCCACCGGAGCATCTCCGTGAGATCGGGGTAGGGCCGGGCTGCGAATTTCGTTTCCTGCGTTTGCTTGGCCCATCGGTTCCACGGGCATACATCCAGGCACTCGTCGCACCCGTAAATACGGTCGCCCATCGCGCGACGGAATTCCAGGGGAATGGCCCCCTTGTGCTCAATGGTCAGGTAGGAAATGCAGCGACGCGCGTCTAACTGATACGGGCCGACAATCGCGTTAGTCGGGCAGGCGTCGATGCAGCGCGTGCACTTGCCACAGTGTGAGCGCGCCGGTTCGTCAGCAGGCAGCTCAAGCGTGGTGAAAATGAATCCGAGGAAAAGCCAGGTGCCGTTGTCTTTGTTTAGCAGGATGGTGCTTTTGCCTTGCCAGCCAAGGCCCGCGGTCGCCGCGATCGGTTTTTCCATCACGGGCCCAGTGTCGACATAGGGGCGTTGCGCGCTGCCAAACTCTTCGCGCATCGCGCGGCAAACGCGTTTTAGCTTCTGCGTCATCGCCTTATGGTAATCTTTGCCGAGCGCATATTTGGCAATACGTCCGCGGCGCGGCGGGTCCGGCTGGTAGTAATTCAGACCCACACAAATGATGCTTCGCGCCTCCGGGATAATTTGCTCCGGCTCGAGGCGGCGGTCGTTGTTGCGCTCCAGCCAAGCCATCTCGCCATGCTGCCCGCCGGAAATCCACTCCAGGTAATAGCTGCGCCGCAGCTCGACATCCACCGGGGCCACGCCAAAGGCTTCGAAACCTTCGGCTTCGACCAATCCGCGGAGTCGCTCTTTGTGTTCGGTGGACATGGCGGTGAAGCTTAAAGGAAAAAGGTTAAAGGAAAAAGGGAATTCACACATTATTCAATGCCGGCCAGCGAATTAACTTTGCATTGCAAAGTTTAAAGGATGTATAAAAGCACGGACTTAAGTCGCAAAGCCCTAAGCCGATGTTATATATATACCCATGATTTGGATTGCCCTCACCGTTCTGAGCGCAGCCGCGGTGGTCTTTCTCACCCGTGCCTATAAGCGCAAACAATTTTTCCTCAGCATTACTGACATGGAAAAGTACGAGCGCGAAAAGCCCTTGTTTAAGTAAGCTTCCCGATTTCCATAAGTTATCAAAATGAATTTCGCTCGATGATTTCTAAGATAACTATATGCGTGAAAAACGCGGCAAGTCAGCGTAAGTTGACGTGAGTGAAGCCCTTGACCGCAAAAGATTGGCCGCGGATAGCGCTGCCGGGTAGCCGTGTTTTTATCGGCAGTGGCGCCGCCTGCCCGCAGGCCTTGGTCGCACATATGTTGGCGGCGCAAAACACCCTGGCCGATATCGAGCTCGCCCACATTCGTACCTACGGGCCCACGCCTTGGATCGACGAAAAGCGCCGCGACACCTTTAAGGCTAATGCGTTTTTCATGGGGCCGGGTATTCGCGAAGCGGTAAACGCGGGGGTCGCCGACTATACGCCGTGTTTTTTAAGTGAGTTGCCGTCCCTGTTTCTGGAGGGCGTAGTGCCGCTGCGCGCAGCACTAGTCATGGTCTCCCCGCCGGACAACCAGGGCTACTGCTCGCTCGGCGTCAGCGTGGATGTCGTCCATGCGGCATGCCGGGCGGCGCAGGTTGTCGTCGCGCAGATTAACCCCCGCTTGCCACGCACGTTTGGCGAAACCTTCCTGCATGTGAGCGAGATCGACTACTGCCTGGAGGCGGAAGCCGAGCTCCCGGAGTGGTCTCCCGATGAGGAAGACGCCGCTGTCGCCGATAAAATTGGCGAGTACCTCGCCCAGCTCGTGGAGGACGGATCGACGCTCCAAGTCGGCATTGGCGACATCGCCGATCGGGCAATCCGCGCGCTGAAGGACCACCGCCACCTGGGCATTCATACCGAGATGTTTAGCGACGGCGTGCGCGAGCTGATCGAAGCCGGCGCGGTGGACAACTCCCGCAAACAGCTCAATCGCGGGCATACAGTGGCGTCGTTTTGTGTGGGTTCGCGGGCGCTGTATGACTTCGTCCACGAGAACGCCCACATCAGTTTTCGCCCGACGGAATACACCAACAACATCGCGCAGATCGCCAAAAACCGCAAAGTGGTCGCCATCAACAGCGCCATGGAAGTCGATATGACTGGCCAGGTTGCCGCGTCCGTGCAGGGGAAATTTTACAGCGGCATTGGCGGGCTGATGGACTTTACCCGCGGTGCCGTGCTGAGCTCTGACGGCCTGCCGATCATCGCGCTGCCGTCGACCGCGCAAAACGGCGAGCGCTCCCGCATTGTGCCGTTCTTATCGCAAGGCGCGGGCCTGGTGGGCAGTCGCGCGGACGTCCATTTTGTCGTGACCGAGCATGGCATTGCCACGCTGCGCGGTCGCAATGTCCGGGAGCGCGCCTTGGAATTAATTCAGGTCGCCGATCCTAAATTCCGCGAAGAATTACTGCGCTCGGCGCGGGAAAGAAAACTCATTGCCGCGTATGAAAAAGTCGTTCCGCGCCCGGTAAAAGAAATCGGCGGCGTGGAATTTCAACGCATCCGCATTCAAGACAAGGACTATGTATTGCGCCCGCTGCACCCGTCTGACGAACGCAATTTGCAAGAGTTCTTTTATTCACACACGGCCGAGACGATTCAAAAACGCTATGGTTATAGCGTGCAACGAATGTCACGTGAACGCGCCAGTGAGCTCGTTGGCGTCAATCAGGAACAAGACCTGGCGCTGGGCGTTTTCGAGCGTCGTGGGCCCCGCCAGCGTTTGCGCGCCGTTGGCCGCTACTATCTGGAAGAAGATGAAAGCAGCGCGGAAGTCGCCTTTGTGGTAGATGAAACCATGCGCCGCCATGGCCTGGGCAGCCTCCTTTTAAAACGGATGATGTCCATTGCGCATCGCCGTGGATTACAGTGCCTATGGGCGCTCGTGGCCCCGGACAACATACCGATGCTGCGCCTGTTTGAGAAGTATCACGGCAAGCGCGTTGGAGGCATCTCCGATGGCATGGTACATATTCGCATTCCCGTTTCAGAATGTGAATAATGTTAAACTAGCGGAATAATTAATTCGCTATAGTTTAAAAAAACACTTGCACGCAGCATCCTGCGCCATTTGCATCTACATTCTACACAGTAAATAGATTTATAGATACCATGGAAATTGCCGACGAATTAAAAGCGCTTGAAGCGGAAAAAAAAGCTCTCGCTGCGCGCGAAAAAGAACTCAAGGAATTGGCCAAAGAACAAAAGGCCGCTGCTCAAAAGCTGGAACAGCTCTTTAAGTCCAGCGACTATGAAACGCCAAAGGCGCTCGTAGAGGCACTCATTGAGCACTTCGGTATTACCTTCCGTGGCCGTAAGAAGGGCAGCGTAAAAAAGAAGGCTGACGGCGCACCCCGCCGCCGCCGTACCAAGGTAACTGCTGAGCTGCGCGACGCGATCAAGGCTGAAGTCGAAGGCGGCACCTCGATGAACCAGGTCGCCAAGGCCCGCGAAATCAGCTACTCCGTCGTGTCCAAGATCTGCAAGGGCGAATACGACGCGATTTAATTTTCTCATCATACCCTCATTAAGCCCGGCATGGCGCGAGTCTGCCGGGCTTTTTGCTGCCCAAGTAGCTGACAGTTGCAGACTTGCCAAATGCTGATTGCTGGCATAACCTATGCTGAGACATCTATGAAATGAAGCTCGTGCAACCAATCTGTCGCGACGGGCTGACGAACAATGACCTAGCGTTTTTGCAGTCGGTCCTGGCTCCCGACGGTTCCGCCGTCGAGGCTCTGCTAAATTTACTCGCTGACCCGCCCATGCGGGACCAGCTGCTGGATGAACCGGCGGTTTTCCAAGCCGTGCTCGAACAGCCATTGCCGATCAACATATCGCCGCGCCTGTATTTTTACGTCCTCGTGCGCCATCGCTTCAACGAATGCGGCCTCGATGACCGCGGATTGGCCGACTATGTGGCCTCGCTGATGGCAAATTCCATGGCGCACTCCAGCCTGTTTCGCGCGGGCAGCGGCAGTGCGCGCCAAGCGGCGTTTTACGCGATGGACGAGATGGCCCACATACAGCAGGCCGGCTTCTGCGAGCGCTTCTGGCTGACCGTATGCCTGGCGGAGAAATCACTGGTCGTCACCGGCCTGTTCCGCCCGCATCTGGACTACCGCGCTGCTTATCGCGGCGCGCCGAACCTGAGCTATTATGAAAACATCGGGCAGTCGCACTACCGCGTCGCCGGCGACCATCACCTTGCCCAGGAGTATTGCCTGAGCGATTGCTATCAGGCCCTCGGCACCCGCTTCACCGAGGCGCGCCGCGCACTCAACTACGTCGCCGAAACGCTCACCTTCATGGGCCAGGACGGCCCCAACTGAAGGCAACCTCCGGTTGCATCGATAGATTTCGCCATTGGCGAAATGCGGTGAGGGCAGGGGGCTGGTTGGTGGGTTACCAGCGAGGCGTGGCGGCTTGCTTGTAAGCTGCGCCCTACCTCTAATTAGTTAGATAGGCCATTTGCACAATGTGCAAATCCGGATGCAAAGCATCCGACGGTGCAGACTTCGACAAGCTCAGTCGAGCACGGGACGCTGCACTAGGGGACGGGGACAAAGAGCTTGCGGACGTCGCGGCGGTGGATAAATGAGCGGGCATCGTCGTGCTCCATGCTGGCGCGCACCTGAGGCCAATCGCGGAAGCAGATAAACTCCTGGCGCGAAGCTTGTTTGTATTTACGAAAGATCGGCAGTAGATCTTGTGGGGCCTTGTCCGGCAGGCGATGGACCACATTGCCCGGGGCCGGGTCGAGCGAGATCCTGGAATTTCCCACGGACAGGCAATGCCCCTCGCGGTCGTAGCTGCAAAGTGCGCCGACTTTTACGTGGCCGGTCTCTGGTGCGTTTTTCTTGGCCACTGTCGCCAGCCCAACGATCTCGCCGCAGTCCGACAGGTAGATAATGCTACCACTGTCGTCCGGTGCGTTGGGCATCACTTGATAGCCGATCTCGCGAAAACCGGCCGCCATGAAAGGCTCACCAATTTTCTCCAAGACGCTTAGAATGTGCGGCGCAATATCGGTACGCTGCGCCTCGATCTCCTCATAACTTGTGGGCATCAGCTCCCGGCCTTGCGGCGGCATGAAACGCCCGATCACAAAGCCGAGCAATCCGTTAACCAATCCACCCAACCGCATCATTTCCCCAAAGGTGAGTGCGCGCAGGTTCGTCGCGTAGTAAGCAGGCGTTACCTTTTCCATAATCGTAGAGTAGCTGGATACAACCTAGGAAAACTACCGGCTATGCCAATAAAAAACCGCCGGGCGCGAACCCGGCGGTTTGGGAAATGATGGACTGGTTTGCCAGCGAGGCGTGGCGGCTTGCTTGTAAGCTGCGCCCTACCTTTAACTGAAGGCCTACCTGCCGCCGTTGCCCCTCAGCATTTGCACAATGTGCAAATCTCTGGGTGCAGCGGCACGCTGCCTTAGGCGTCGAGTTGGGGGCGGGCTGGGTCGGGCCAGTCGATGTGGAAGAACTTGCCGCGCGGCGTGTCGGTGCGCTCGTAGGTGTGGGCACCGAAGAAGTCACGCTGCGACTGCAGGAGGTTCTGCGGAAGGCGGGCGCTGCGATAGCTGTCGAAGTAGAACAGCGCGCTGCCGAAGCAGGGGACCGGGATGCCGTATTCGCAAGCCGTGGCAACGACCTTGCGCCAGCTGCCTTCGAACTTGGCAACGGTATCCTTGAAATACGGGTCGAGCAGGAGGTTGGCCAACTCGGGGTTGCCGTCGAATGCGTCGGTGATCTTCTGCAGGAAGCCGGCACGAATGATGCAACCGCCACGCCAGATCTGCGCAATTTCGCCGAAGTTGAGCTTCCAGTCGTATTCCTCCTGGGCGGCGCGCATCAGTTGGAAACCTTGCGCGTAGGAGCAAATCTTGGAGCAGTAAAGTGCGTCGTGAATGGCGTCGATCAGCGCTTGCTTGTCGCCTTCATACTTCTTGTTCGGGCCGGAGAGGATCTCGCTGGCGGCCACGCGCTCTTCCTTGATCGCGGATACGCAACGGGCAAAGACGGCCTCAGCGATGGTCGGCGAAGGCACACCCATGTCGAGCGCGCTGATGGAGGTCCACTTACCGGTGCCCTTCTGGCCAGCGGTGTCGAGCACGATGTCCACGAAGTCAGCGCCGGTCGCAGGGTCCTTCTGGGCGAGCACCTCAGCGGTGATCTCGATGAGGAAGGAGTCGAGCAGGCCGTCGTCCCACTTCTTAAAGATTTCCGCCATCTCCGGAGCGGAGAGGCCGAGGAGATTCTTCATCAGGTCGTAGGCTTCGCAGATCATCTGCATGTCGCCGTATTCGATGCCGTTGTGAACCATCTTCACGTAGTGGCCAGCACCGTTCTCACCAATGTAAGCGGTGCAAGGCACGCCGCCTTCGACGGGCTTGCCGGGGGCAGCGCCTTCGAGCGGTTTACCGGTCTCGGCGTCGACCTTGGCAGCGACCGCTTCCCAGATCGGCTGAAGTTCCTTGTAGGCGGATTCCTTACCGCCGGGCATGAGGCTCGGGCCGAAGCGCGCGCCTTCTTCACCACCGGAAACACCGCTGCCAATGAAGCGCAGGCCCTTGTCGTTGAGGTCCTTTTCGCGGCGGATCGTGTCCATCCAGTAGGCGTTGCCGCCGTCGATAATGATGTCGTCCTTTTCGAGCAGCGGGATGAGGCCGTCGATCACGGCGTCAGTCGCGCGACCGGCTTGCACGAGGATGATGATCTTGCGGGGGCGCTTGAGGCTGGCCACGAACTCTTCCAGAGTGGGGCTGCCGACGAGGCCACCGGGGGTGTCCGGGTGCTTAGCCACGAATTCTTCCATCTTGGCGGTCGTACGGTTGTAAACCGAGATCTGGAAGCCGTGGTCGGCGATGTTGAGCGCGAGGTTCTGACCCATGACGGCGAGGCCGATGAGTCCGATGTCGGAGCTTGCTTCTGGCATGATAAACTTACACGTGTTTGGTAGTGGGTGGAAATCGCGGCAAACCGCGTTAAGACTGACAGCGGGCCATTGTCACCGGCCAACCTGATTCTGCAATAAAAAAGCGCACCGCCCGCCCAGCACGCTGGCGTGAAAGCTTTTCATGACTTCGATGAAAGCGGCTAACTTCAGCGCGCCGAACGCATTACACATCCGCCGCGCAAAGGGGAAACGCCAGCCCCTGTCACCGCCCAGCGCCCTCCTCGATAAAGCTCAGCGTGCTGCGGCCATTGGCGGCGTGGATGCCGACGGTCGCGGAGTCATCGATCCGCTCGGGCAGCAGCTGGCCCCAGCCATGCTGGGGTTGATGTCGGGCTCCGTCTTGTTCGCCATGGTGGAGTCGCCGATCATGAAGATGGTTGTGAGCATAGACTCAAATTTTATTTCTTTGATATTAGCATTTCGATTTCAGCAGAAGAAAGTGTCAGTGGCGACGCATAATCACTTACATATTCTACTCGACGCTCATGGCTCCATTTCTGCCACTCACATTCTTGTATTCGAGCAACACCGAGCTTCACAGCTTTTAAGATACGTGGTCTTTGATTTTCCAACCACTTATCCCAATTTTGCCCATCCTTTTTCAGAGCCTGGAAGATGCTATCATAGAGAGCTGAAACAATTGAAGATGGACCAATATCAAAATCATTTGGATCGAGCGAAAACTTTGCCTCAATAAATACCCGATGGAGCGCAAGAAGTTCTGTTTTCGTATTAATGACAAAGAGAGGTTTCATTGAGATTGGAATAGGCCGCCGACGGCTTTCTTACAAATCCTTAACGACATCCGCGCTTGACGGACAGACAAGTCTGTCTAGTGTCGGTCGCTTCATGACCACCACCACCCAGTCCAGTCCGCGCGAGCGGATTCTGAACACGGCGATCGATCTGTTTTACCGGCAGGGCTATCAGGCCACCGGCATCAACCAGATCATTGCCGAGGCTGGCGTGGCGAAGGCGTCGTTTTACGCGAATTTTCCGTCGAAGGACGACTTGCTGCTAGCCTACGCCGAGGCGATCTCCGCCAAGGAAATGGCCGAAATGCGGGCGGGCCTGGCGACGCTCGACACCCCGCGCGACCGCTTTTACGGGCTCTTCACGCTCTTGCCCGGGTGGCTGCAGGAGTATGATTTTCGCGGTTGCCCGTTTCAAATCATTCTGGCCGAAGCCCCCTCGGGCGATGAGCGGCTGCACGCCGTGGCCAAGCGCCACCACGAGCTGATGATCGACCTCGCCCGCGAGCTCCTGGAGGACTACCAGGCGGCGAATCCCTCGCTCAAGCCGGTGGACAACGAGCAGTTGGCGCGTCTCTTCGTCGTGCTGATGGACGGTGCCATCGCCGCCGCCGTCGCCTACCGTGACAATTGGCCCATCGATCAGGCGGTGAAAACCGTCAAGAGCCTGGTCGAGCCTGTCGCCTACTAAAGGCGGCAACCCAGGGGCACCACTCCACTGCCTGTCTTTTTCATTCTCCCACAACAGACAGACCTGTCTGTCTATCTCTCAACTACGAAAACAACATGTGTAAAGTCTGCAATACGATAAGCCGCGATCTCCCCAAGCAGGAGGCCTTCGCGGAGAAATACCTGGGCATGCTCAATGGCGGCATGACCATGCTGATGATCTCCATCGGCCACCGCACGGGGCTGTTTGACGCCATGGCCGACGGTGAGTGGCGCACCAGCCAACAGCTGGCCGACGACGCCGGCCTCAACGAACGCTACGTGCGCGAATGGCTAGGCTGCCTGATCGCGGCGGAGATCGTCGAGCGCAACGCCGAGCTCTCCACCCATCGCCTGCCGCCGGAGCACGCGCACTGGCTCAGCCGCCAGTCGGCCAAGGACAACCTGGCCATCTTCGCGCAGTTTCTGCCGGTGCTCGCGGGCGTGGAAGACGACGTGATCGACTGCTTCCGCAACGGCGGCGGCGTGCCTTACTCGAAGTATCCACGCTTCCACGCCGTGATGGCGGAAGACAGCGGGCAGTCCATTGTGCCGATCATCGCCGATCAGGTGGTGGACCTCTTTCCCGGCTTGCGCGCGGATCTCGAGGCCGGCATTGAGGTGCTCGACATCGGGTGCGGCCGTGGCATGGCGCTGATCCAGCTCGCCGAAGCCTTCCCCCAGAGCCATTTCCGCGGCTACGACCTGAGCCTTGAGGCGCTCGACTTCGCCCGCAACCGCGCCATGGAAAAGGGGCTGGGCAACGTCCACTTCGAAGTGAAGGACCTCACGCACTGGCGCGAGCCCAAGACTTTCGACTGGATTACCGCGCTGGACGCCATCCATGACCAGGGTCGGCCCGACATGGTGCTGGCCAACATCCGCGAAGCGCTCAAGCCCGGTGGCCGTTTCCTCATGCAGGATATCGACGCCTCCTCCGAGCCCAATGACAACATCGGCCACCCGCTCGGCCCGTTGTTTTACGCGATCTCCTGCATGCACTGCATGACGGTTTCCCTCGCGCAGGGCGGCATGGGCCTGGGCGCGGCCTGGGGCGTGCAGAAGGCCCAGAGCATGCTCACCGAAGCCGGCTTTGACCAGGTGGACATCCACCGCTTCGAGCACGACATCCAAAACGCCTACTTCCTCATGCAGGTGTAAGCGCAGAACGTCGTTGCGCGAATATCAGCCCCCCGCGTCACCTGGCGCTGGGGGCTGTTTTATAGCCGTATCAGTGGATCAACTGGTCCCTATGCGCTTGATTATTCATGTATCAAGTCTGCATCATGTCCCCAAATGGCAACTTCCCCCAACGCGCATTCGCCGGCCTTCAAGTTATACGCAATCATCAGCCGGCTTCCCTGGCCCAAAAGCTTCACCGGGAAGCTGATGGTGGTGGCGTTTGTCGGGGTGCACATCCCACTCATCGCCACCGTCGGCTTTGCGGTCATTAGCATGCGCGATAATCCGTTTCCGGTGATGATCGTGATCACCTGCCTGCTGGCGACGCTGGTTGGCACCGGGCTCACGCTGCTGGTGCAGTCTAAGATGCTGGCCCCCGTCCGCCGCACCTCCGAAGCGCTCAAGGACTTCAACTCCAGCCGCAAAGCCCCGCACCTGCCCGTAAATTACGAGGACGAGGTGGGCGTGCTCATGGCCGAGACCCAACGCTGCCTCACGGCCCAGGCCGAACTGCTGGGGCTCAAGAACCGCTTTTTCCGCACACTTTCGCACGATCTGCGCTCCCCGCTGGCGAGCATCAACGATGCCTGCATGCTACTCAAACTCGAGGGCGACAACATGTCCGAAGAAGAGCGCAACGGCCTGCTGTCCGACATTGACGCGACCGCCCGGGAACAACTGGAGCTGATCCAGGGCCTGCTCCGCCTGGCCATCGCCGAGGGCAGCAGTGAAGCCGCCGCCAAGGAGCCAGTCGATGTCAATCAGCTGCTCAACCGCGCGGCCCACCAATCTGCGGCTGCAGCCGCGATTCGCGAGGTGAAGCTGGTGGTGCAGCCGCCGAAGGCCTCCGCCCTACAAGTGCTTGGCGACCAGCGTTTGCTCTCCCAGATCATCAACAATTTTGTCTCGAATAGCATCAAGCACACCGACGCGAACGGCAAGGTGATCATCTCCGCCGAATCGATTGAGGGCAAGGTGCGGCTGAAGGTCAGCGACGACGGCATCGGCCTGGACGAAGAGCGGGTTAAACGCATTCAAAGCGGCATCGGCCTTACCCCCTCTGAGGGGCTACGCGGCGAGACCGGTATCGGCCTGGGCCTGCAAATTTGCCACGACTGCGCCCGCCTGATGGGCACCCAGATACAAGTCGAGTCTACCCCCGGCAAAGGCAGCACCTTCTTTGTGGATCTGCCAGCGGCGTAGTGTTTACGACTGGAGGGCAACGCTCTGTCGTTGCCGCCACGTTTGGTCGAATAAGCACATAGTGATCCGCTCACTGCGCCTTAGCAAGTTCTAGCACTTGAATGTTTGCACGTTTGCCAGGTTCCGATTAATAGTACTTTACTGCCTGCCGCCTAACCAATACTCCTAAGTTCCGTCGAATCCCCGATCATCGCTTAACCAACCACCAAGAAATTACCCGGCGCTCCGTGTGCCACACTGCAAGCTGTTAGGTGAACGTTAGCATCACATAGAATACTATTAAAAGAGTAAAAAGGATCCGAACAAACAGCTGGCATCAATTCCTTTCGCGCTACGCGCTTCAGTCTAGAGACACCTAACCGTTGTGAAAGATAAGAAAATTCAGAAATCAATCAGTGAGCTAATCTTCGCTTTCATAGTATCGATCCCGTTCGCGGTTCCAATATCCCTTACCTTTCTTGGTATGGTAAAAAGGGACTTCCAGTTTGGACGGATAGTGCTAATATGCGGCATTGCATTAGCGTCTGGAGCTGGGTTTGTTTTGTGGAAGAAAGACAAAAGAGGATTTCGACTTCGCCTCTTGGCCTTGGGCATCGCATACACTACCTCGATTTTCATCATCTTCGGTACGCTCGGAATTATTCATTTCTATGGAGCGCGTTCAGTTAGCCCTATTGAATGGGTAGTATTCGCATTCAGCGCGTTGGCCATTGTCTTCATAAATCGAGTTATTAAATCACAACCAGTCGGCGTAGGCGACGGCTAACGCCGACGCCTAGCTCAAACGTTCAAATCGCACTCGATTAAACCCAGCGCTTCACCGCCTCGACGGAGTCAAAGGGGTTGCTGTTAAAGCAGATGTAGGCCTGTGGGGCGTAGCTGTGGATGACGTTGACCAGCTTTTCGAACAGGGAGAAATGGTCGGCGTCGCTACGGATTCCCGCGCCGACCAGCACCACGTCGGGCCGCTCAGCGAGCAGGGTCTTGATTGCCTGTTCGATGGCGGTGTCACCAGGGGCCAGGAGGCACCAGGTCGCTTCGTAGCCGGCTTCATCCATTTCGAGCACGACTTGCTTGAAGGCGGCCTCGAGCTTTTCTTCCGAAAGCTCGGGCCACATGTCAAAATTGGCCGCGGATGAGCGCAGGCCGATCATGGTAACTTTGGGCATTTCTTAGATGTGTGTCCGGGTGATAAGTCCGCAAAGCATAACGTGGCAGGCCCAGATTGGTAAAGATAAATACCCAGAAGCGCACGTTTATCGCACAATCGAATATGCGGATGCGATTCCACCGGAGGGCAACACTCTATTGTTGCCAACCCTTGGAACGATCAGCGTTAGCGGGCCAGTGGTGGCAATCCCGCTCAGCAGGATTGCCTTCTGGTCTAAAAAAAGGGGGTGCTAATCCTTCTTTTCCAGGTGGCCGCCGAACTGGTAGCGCATCGCGGAGCAGACCTTGTCGGCGAAGGCGTGGTCTTCGCGCGAGCGGAAGCGCTCGTAAAGCGCGCTGGTCAGGACGGGTGCCGGGGTGGCGGACTCGATCGCGGCTTCAATCGTCCAACGACCTTCGCCAGAGTCGGACACCTTGCCCGAGAACTTTTCCAGCTTCGGATCGCCCACAAAGGACGCAGCGGTCAAGTCCAGCAGCCAGGAGGAGATCACGGAGCCGCGGCGCCAGACTTCGCTGACTTCGCCGAGGTCGAGATCGTAGTCGAGGTCGCCATGCATGGAGGGCGCGGTCTCGGCGTCGACCTCCTTGGCTTGTTTGTCGCAATTGGCGTTGGAGAGGATGTCGAGTCCCTCGGCGTAGGCGGCCATGATGCCGTATTCGATGCCGTTGTGGACCATCTTCACGAAGTGGCCGGCACCGGCGGGGCCGCAGTGCAGGTAGCCCTTGTGGGCGGTGCCGCCTTCGGGGCGGTTGGGGGTCTTTTCCACATCGCCCTCGCCGGGGGCGATGGTGGCGAAAATCGGGTCCAGGTGTTGCACGGGCTCTTTTTGGCCGCCAATCATCAGGCAGTAGCCGCGCTCCAGGCCAAAGACGCCGCCGCTGGTGCCGCAGTCGATGTAATGGATGCCGCGGGGCTCGAGCTTGGCGGCGCGGGCGCGGTCGTCGCGAAAATACGAGTTGCCGCCGTCGATGATGATGTCTCCCTCGTCGAGGAGATCGGCGAGCTGGAAAACGACTTTTTCGGTGATCGCGGCGGGGATCATGACCCAGGCGGCGCGGGGCTTTTCGAGCTTGGCCACGAATTCTTCCAGCGTGGTGGCACCGACGGCACCTTCGTTTTCAAGCTCTTTGATGGCGTCTGCATTCGTGTCGAAGACGACGCAGGTGTGTCCATTTTTCATGAGGCGGCGCACGATGTTGGCACCCATACGGCCGAGGCCGATCATTCCTAATTGCATAGTAGTTCCTTCGTTGAGGTTTGTGGTGGTAGGGAAAATTTGACCGGCATTGTGCGCAATTGATCCGCCGTCGGTAAAATACATGTGTAGCCCTCGTCGCTCAGTGCGGACAGCACGCCGTCCATTGCATGGACCCGAACGCCGGACGCCATCGAGGGCCCCTCGTGCATCAGGATAATCGCACCGGGGCGGACCTCGCGCCTCACTCGGGCAATGACTGCTTGCGCGCTGGTGCCAACGCCGTCACCACTGCGAACCGTCCACGCCACGCAGCGCAGGTTACGTGCTCTCAGGATGCGGCCCAGCCAAAGGTTTTTAATGCCCACCGGTGGGCGGAAAAACAGGACCTCGCCCGGCTCGCTCTGCAAGTGGGGGAGGGCGCGGTCGATCTCGGCCGCTAACCGCCGGGGCCCCATTGCCCAAAAGGAAAAGCGCGGGTGGGTATGCGTGTGGCAGGCGATCTCGTGTCCGGCGGCGCGGATTTGCTCCACCAGCTCGGGGTGGGCAGCGGCGCGCTCACCGACGAGGAAAAATGTCGCCCGGGCGTCGTGCCGGGCCAGCAGCTTGAGGAGCTGCGGAGTGTCTTCCGGGTCGGGCCCGTCGTCGATCGTCAGCCAGACGGATTTCGAGTCGGGCTCGAAGGCGGAATCGACATCGCAGAGGCCTTGCCATTGTGGCACCAGCATGTGCGCCGTGACCAGCAACCCGCCCGCAAAAAATGTGGCCCAACCCAGCAATACCCAATCCGCAGCAAAGACCATCGTCAATCCAGCCAGCTTAAGGATTACGCAAGTTACCGTTAACTGCCACTTCATAGGAGCTACGTCAAAGTGCCACCCGCTCACGGCGCACACAATACATATTTATCGCGAATATGAGCGAGCCCAACAGCGTGCCAAAAGCCACGTCGATAAACACGTGCTGGCGCGTCGTCATGGTGGAGACCAAAATCGCCAGTGCCCACAAGACATTGACCACGTGCACCCAGCTGGCCGCCTTCACCACCCGCAGCAGCGTCGCACTCCACAAACAGGCAAATACCGTGTAGCTCACGTGCATGGACGGGCAGGCGTTACCGGAGAGCTCTTCCGTTTTCAAAAACGAAAACCAGCCTGGATATTGGCTCCAATCCACGTCCCACAGCGGTGCCGCCGTCGGGTAGCCCACAAACACGCCCAAGCCAACGATGGCCATCAGCAACGCGCCCAGAAAATAGTGCCTCAGCACGGCCTTGGTCCCCATCAGCGTGGTTGGCAGGCAGATGTAAACCCACAGGGAAAAGTAAATCCATGCCGTCCAGGGCAGAAGGGGCGTCCATAAATCCGGCATCGTGACGGGCACCACGCGGACGGGGAACAGCGGATTACGCATCACCCAAATATACACCACCATAAACGTGGTAATGGCGAGCGTCTCCCCAATGGATTTCCACCAGGGCAGCGCAAACATCCGTTCCTTCCAGCTCATGGGCATGCGGGCAGCAGGGACGAATTTTCGCCGGGAGACAACACGCAATGCCACAAAACCGGCACCCGCTTTGCGCTTGCCGCCGGGCTATGTGGTCGTAATAAACCCTGCCATGCTCCGATTTGCCGAAGAAATAACTCTACTTGCCCTCAACGACGAAACCGGTGTCATGCACCGCAACGTCCCCCGCCGCGCCTTTGACTACGCCATCGCCGGTGCGCTGATGATGGAACTGGCCTTCCTCAACCAGCTCGACACCGATGCGGATAACGTGATCATGCTCGACACCAAGCCAACCAATGATCCCCTGCTCGACGAAGCGCTATTGATCGTCAGCGGCCTGGGCGCGCAGCCCAGCATTGTCGCGACCATCGAAGCCCTAGCGGCCAAGGCCGAGCACTTCGAGCCCCGTATCTTCGCTGGCCTCGTCCACAAAGGCATCCTCGAAGAGCGCGAAAAGCGCTTCCTGTGGATGAAGGGCGAGCGCACCTACCCGATGATCAACGGCAAGGAAGAAACGGAAGTGCGCACCCGCATCCGCATGACCATTCTCGCTGAAGACGTCATCCCGGACCCGAAGGACGTAGTCATCATCGCCCTCATGGAGGCCACCAAGCTTTACCGCGTGATCTTCATCGGCGATGAGCTTCGCCACTGCCGTAAGAAAATCCACCAGTTCGCCAAGATGGACTTCATCGGCCAGGGCATCGCTGAAGCCCTCGCCAAAGCAGCCGATATCCGCGAAGAGGACTAGGCACCACGGGAAATTGGCCCGCCAGCCGGGTTTATTTTCTCCCTTGCGGGCCTCATTTTTTCCAGGCAACATTTCCAGACCATGCAGCCCCCCGGCAAAATCGATCTCACCAAGCGCCTGCTCGGTCTTTTCGCGCTAATCGTTGGCTTGTGCGCACCTGTCGCCCAAGCTGAGACCGAGCAAGACCGCTTGTCCAACGAGTCGTTTGAGCGGGAAATCACCAAGACCGTCAGCGCCAGCTATCTTCTTTATCTGCCCGAGGGCTACGAGGACGACAAGGCCAAGGAATGGCCGATGATGATCTTCCTCCACGGCTCCGGCGAGCGTGGCAACGATTTGGCCAAAGTCGCCCGGCACGGCCCGCTCAAGCATGTGCGCGACGGAAAAGAGTTTCCCATGATCATCGTGGCTCCCCAGTGCCCCCACGGCCATAGCTGGGAGGTCGAGACACTCAATGCGTTTTACGACGACATGATAGAGAAATACCGCGTCGATCCCAACCGCGTTTACCTGACCGGCCTCAGCCTCGGCGGGCACGGCACGTGGACTTGGGCGGCCAACAACCCGGAACGATTTGCCGCCATTGCGCCCGTCTGCGGATGGGGCCCGGACGTGGATTACCAAGTGCTCAGCGACATGCCGATCTGGGCCTTCCACGGCAGCGAAGACCAGGCGGTTAAGCTCGAGCGTGGCCAAAAGGCCATCACCGCCGTGTCTGAATCCGGCGGCAACCCGGAGTTTACCGTTTACGAAGGCGTCGGCCACAACTCCTGGGACCCCGCCTACAACAACGACGCCCTCTACGACTGGATGCTCTCCCACTCCCTCAAGGAACGCATGCAGGAAAACGTCGAAGAAGCGACGGAGGAATAATTCTCCACATCGCCGAAACGCACCACTGCCATGGCCAAGGTGGCGGTCGATGCCTGTCCCGCTGAGCGGTGATCCTCACATCGGCCAGAGGCGAGATGCATCAGATAGAATCTGTCCGCGACTGGCCAATATCGCGGAAAGCACACCCACTTTCGCCACACACTTACAGCCTAGATTCTGGCCGATGGGGACATCGGCCGCCACCTTAATTACCGCCCCTTAACGGCCTCCGCCCAGCAGGCGTGTTTGCGCGGCCAGGTAATCCTCGGCCGTGATAATGCACTCGAGGTGGGTTGGGTCCTTCGGGTCGATCAGCTTCACTGAGTCCGCCTGCTCCTGGAGAATACGCTTGGGCGAACGCTCGCCGGACTTGGCCGCATTGAGGAGCTTGTCCTTAAACTTGTTTTCATAGATTGAGCACAGGGGCTCGGGCTGGCCATCGGCGGCGCGGAAGCAGGTGGCCAGCTTGTCAGGATCGCGGGCGGCAATGAGCTCCTTCACCGTAAACACGTTGATAAACGGCATGTCGACGCCGAGCACGAGCCAGTCTTTGTCGCGGTGGTAGAAAAATGCCGAGAGAATGCCGCCCAGCGGGCCAATCTCGCCCATGCGGTCGATGATCGGGTCGGCCCCGACGGTGTATGCCTGATCTTCGCGAACGGAGATAAACACCTTTTCGCAATAGCGCTTGAGCACGCCAATGCTGCGGTCGAGCTGCAGCTGTCCTTTGAAAACGAGAGTGGCTTTATCGCGGCCGAGTCGACGGCTGCGGCCACCGGCGAGAACGAGGCCGTAGAGATTTTCCTGAACAAATGACATGGCGGTGCACTTATTGATCTTCGGCCGGGACGATCGCCACGACGTCGATCTGGGTGAAATCTGGTTTGGATTTATACGATTCGAAAGCAGCCGCCTCTTGCGCAGCCCGCTCCGGTGAGAAGTCGGGCAGCGGCACGTGCGCAGCTACAGGCTCAGCTTGAGTATTGTTGGCGCTTTGGCAACCCGTTAGCATGCCGATGGCCGGCAAAATCAAGCCAGCCATCGATACTTTACGTAATTGGCGCATGGAAGCCAGCTACTTGGCCGCGGACGGATAGGAGCTGATGATGGACGAAACCAACTGTTTCTGCGGGTCTGTCAGCGTGCCGCTCTTCATCACCGTGTTCAGCTGGCTAACCGCACTCTGATAATCCCCACCCTGAATCGCCTGTGTAGCGGCGGTCACGGGGCCGCTTTGCGGGAGTTGGCGCTTCAAGGCGAGCACCTCGACATCGCTGCGCAAATCCTTGGCCAAGCCCATTTGATCGGGCGTCAGCTTGGCGTCCATCAGCTTGTTGATGTCCTGCAAGGCAATGAAATCCTGCCCTTGCGCCAGCGACGTCATGGAATTGGTCAGGAGCGACTTGAGCTCCGGATTATTGCCCAGCAGAGCCCCGAGCTGTTTGGAGGTATCGACGGCACTGGAGACCATGCTCTGCATGTCAGCAGCCTGCTTGACCTTGGCAGCGTTGTCTTCACCCATGGCGTTGGTGGCGGCGTCCAAGGCACTCGATTGCGCGCTATCAGCCTGCTCGCTGGCGGATTCCTTCAGCTTGCCGAAAAAGTCCGCGTGTGCCGCTGTCGCGGCGAAAGAAAGTATCAGAAGTGTGGTAAGGTATTTCATCGTTACTCAAGTGGTTCGTGGAAAAATGCAGTGTGAGAGATTGTGAATGTAAAAGCCAGTAAAAAGCCTGCATTAATGAGCCTTGAGCAAGGGAAATATTCCGTGCCGAGGGCTTTTTGTACAGCAATCTACTGGCTACACCCGAGCCCCATCGGCGGGGGCGGGCACTCAGTGTAGGCCGTGCTTTTACCTGGCTTTAACAACTGCCTAGATGGTTGTAAACCAATGACATAGGGAATACCCGATTCATTTAACTTTTGGCAAATCCGTCCGTTTAATCCAACATACAAAAATATGAAACGGACCAAAGCAGACCTATCAGCACTCAACCACATGCCCCTTCACACATCGGTTACCGCATACAAGACGCGACCGGAGCAGGGCTCTGGCTTGATGAAGCTCTGCAGCGAGCAAATCGGCAAGCACGAAGTCGCTGAGCGCCCGTCATTCTTCCGCCGAATTCTTGGCCGCAAGAGCGCTTAATCCGCGCACTGCACTTGCCAACGCGAAGAAAGCCCATACACATTAGGGCATGCTTCGATCATTCTTCTCTCTCGCAGCCTCCCTGCTGTTTGTTGCCGCCGTTAATTGCTCCGCTGAAGAGCTCCAACTCGGCTCGCAACTTCCGGACGTAACCACCGTCGACCAGGACGGCAAAGAGCTCAAGCTCGAGGACTACGCGGACAAGCCGTTTTTACTCGTTTACTTTTACCCCAAGGCCGACACCGGCGGCTGCACCCAACAAGGCTGTAGCCTGCGTGATGCCTATGCGGAGTTGACCGATATGGGTGTGACCGTGATCGGCGTCAGCACTGACAACGCGGCGGATCAGTTGGCGTTTAAAAACAAGTATCGTTTTCCGTTTACCCTCGTCGCCGATCAGGACCACGCCGTGGCCGAGGCCTTTGGCGTCCCCATGATTGCCAACGGCAAGCTGACCGCCCGTCAGGCCTATCTCTTTAAAGATGGCAAGCTGGTCTGGGTGGACAAAAAGGCCTCCACCGCCAAGCAAGCCGACGACGTCAAAGCCGCCATTGGCGAGCTAGGCTAAGCCGTCTCAAGTTTTTTAGTTGGGTGCCGCTTTCGCAGCCGCCCGCTCGAATCCGGAGGGCAAAGCCCCGTTGTTGCCGCTCACTCGCGCGCTAACACTCGATGTTCCGCAGGGTGACGACAGCTGAGCGTCACGCTGCGGTTAGGCGTAGTGTGCCGTTTCTCCGAGAATCCGCACAGTAAAAAGGCGATGTCTCTCAACATCGCCTCCGGGGATTGAAACTATCGCTGCCGATTTAGCGGATCAGTGATACGCCCACGATCATGCCGGCACTCAGGGTCAGACAAAGCAGCCCGGCACCCTTGAGGCCCCAAACAATCTTGGGCAAGTGGCCAAAATCTTCGTCCTTAAGCGGGCGCATGGTCTTGGCCAACATGTAATTTTGATAGCGAACGGCCAATGCGTCACGCGGCGCGAACACCAAATAGCACCCCAGCGCGGCCGAGCCGATTGCGAGGACAGAGAAAGTTAGCCAAAATACACCTTCAATCATGATAAGTGAGTGAGTTGAAATTTTCGAGCGATTAGTAAGCAGAAGTTAGCAAATAAATACAACAAAAACCAGTCATGTGCACCGTTTTAGCACATTGCAAACGAACGAGATAAGGAATACTAACTAATATGCGATAGTGAAAATCGCTATTTATTCCTCATCATCCTTCCACGAAAGCAACTCGGTCATCATATCGCGCGTCAGCGCGGCGTCTTCAAAACGCTCCTCTTGGACGGCGGAATCCAACTGACGCTGCAAATCCTGAATGCGGTTGGCGATCAGCCCAGGGGTAAATGCGTTACGCGGAATCTTGCCACGGTGGACCGTATCGGTGTGCAGGCGCTTGAGCGCAGGCTCGATTTTTTCCGCAAACGCCTTGTAGCAGTCGGCACAGCCAAAACGGCCGGTCCGCTTCCAGTCGCGCAGGCTAAAGCCGCAGCTCGAGCACTTCGTAGCGTGCAAATGGTTATCGGACTCATGCCCGCTGTCGCTCGCATCGAGCAACGCATACGCCCCGGGAGAAAGAATGCCCAACTCCTCAGCATGCGCTGCGCAATAAGCACTGTGAGCCGTGTGGCCGGTTTTGACCAGATTGACAAACACCGTGGCGGTTTCGCCACAGATCATACACTTATTTTTAGCACTCACAGGTATATATATGTCAGTAAACCGAAAATATTTCAATGAATCTGCGCCGGTAGTGAGAAAAAATAGACCGCAGAGAAAAATTAGGGAACTTTCCTGCCTGGGTAAAGTCCCACAATAATAACTGATTAATCAATAAATCTTTGCTAATCGAAAATTTCTTAAAAAAGCCGTTGACATTGGCACAATCGAAGCTACTGTAGCAGCATAATCAACTTTCTCCTACGGGAGATGGGGTAACAAGCAACGAGATAAAGTAGAAAACAATGGCGGGCGGTTTAGGGGTAGGCCGCCCGCCTTCAATTTCAAAAAGCGCTTTCCTTCGGGAAGGCGCTTTTGCTTTGTACCATTGGCAAAAGGCGGACCGTCCTCAGAGCGACGTTTTACCCACGTGCCAGTTGAGTTCGGAAAACCCGGAGGCGGAAGGAAAACCGCCCTCGCTCAAAACACTGCCCTCTGTGACCAATTACAGGTGAAGCGTGCCTTCATAGAAGTTTTCAGCGCGTCGACAAAATCGATATCAGTAAAACCTGCTGGCAGTGAAGGGCTTGCGTATTTGGGGAGTGAAACTCGCGGAATCTTTTGAACGAAATCCACGGCCCTGCGTCTATATAATCGTTACACCCAATATATTACATGCTCCCCAGTGGAGTGTGGCAATCAAAGTAGCGTAGCATAGCAACCGAAGTATCAGGCAGGACCTCAATTTTTAGGTATCTGTCGTCTGTGTAGAGCCGCCTTCCTGCCCGGGAAGGCGGCTCAGTTTTTTTGGAGATTAGGGCCCGCGAAGAAAGCCATGATTCGCTAAGTATTCATTACGCGATCTCGCCGGTTCGGCGGCAGGTGCTTCTGGATCTCTTTAATTTTTAATTGGCTCACTTTAATCTCTAAAATTCCTGTGACAACAGTGCCTGGCTCTGGCGCGGTTTATGCATGAAGTTATATTAACCACTTCACTATGAGCACGCTGGAGCACGAGACTCAACGCCTGCTGTTTATCTGCACGGGCAACTACTATCGCAGCCGCTTTGCCGAGGGCTTATTCAACCACTTGGCCAGCCAGCTGGGGCTGCCGTGGTGGGCCTACTCACGCGGGCTGAACATTAACTGGATCATCGATAATTCGCAAATCTCGCCATTCACCGAGCAGGCTCTGCGCACGCGAAAAATCGGCCTAGAGCACACCGGAATGCGGCGCATGCCATTGTCGGGCATGGACTTACATAGCTCGGATCGTGTTATCGCCCTCAAGCGGGAGGAGCATTTTCCCATGCTGGCGCATCAGTTTCCCGGCTGGGAAGACCGCGTGGAATACTGGGCCGTGCACGACGTGGATCTCGCTACGCCGGAGAAAGCCCTGGCGGAGATCGAAGGCCACGTCCATAGCCTGATAGAAGAGCTGCAATCGGCCTAAAAACGACGACGGCCCCAATCCCTTGGAGCCGCCGCCTACCTGAACCTGCTATTCTATTGTGAATGCATTGTTGCATTCGATAATAAGAGAACACGGTAGGCGGATTATTCCGGAAATTTTTTCGGCCAATTTAGGCGAAGGAAAACGTCCCGCACTGGGCCTGATGGCGCATCCAGTGGTCGACGATCACCAGGGCCGTCATCGACTCCACAATCGGCACGGCGCGTGGGACCACGCACGGGTCGTGGCGGCCACGGCCCATGAGCTCGGTTTCCTGGCCGGCCAGATCAACCGTGGCCTGGCTTTGCAGGATTGTCGCCGTTGGCTTAAACGCGATGCGGAAGTAAAGCTCCTCGCCGTTGCTGATGCCGCCCTGGACGCCGCCGGAGCGGTTCGTCTCGGTGTGGACCTTGCCATCGCGGTTGACGAAGCGATCGTTGTGCTCGCGGCCCGTCAGGCCCACGGCACCAAATCCGCTGCCGACCTCGAAGCCCTTCGTCGCGGGCAGGGAGAGCATGGCTTTGGCCAAATCGGCCTCCAGGCGGTCGAACACCGGCACACCGAGCCCGACTGGCAGACCGCGGACGCGGCAGACGATGACGCCGCCCACGCTGTCGCCCTCGCTGCGGGCTTCCTTGATGCGGGCAATCATCTTTTCGGCGGTCTCGGGGTCCGGGCAGCGCACGGCGTTGGCCTCGACTTCTTCCAGCGTGGGGAAGGGGAGTGTCGGACCATCCGGGCCGTCTTGGCCGGGGATGGAAATATTGTGAACGCGCTCAATGTAGGCGCTGATCTCGACCGGGCTGTCCGGGCCGAGGCGAAGGATTTTCTTGGCGATCGCGCCAGCGGCCACACGGCCAATGGTCTCGCGGGCCGAAGAGCGGCCGCCGCCCTCGTGGTTGCGAATGCCAAACTTGGTCTGGTAGGTGTAGTCCGCGTGCGATGGGCGGAACTTGGCCTTCATCTCCGAGTAGGCCTCGGGACGGTGGTCGGCATTGGGCACTGTCACGGCGATCGGGGTGCCCAGGGTCTGCCCCTCGAAGACACCGGAGACGATCATTGCGGTATCGGTCTCCTTACGCGGCGTGGTGATGTCGCTCTGGCCGGGGCGCCGGCGGTCGAGCTCTAGCTGGATGTCCGCCTCGCTGAGAGGGAGCCGCGGCGGGCAGCCGTCCACGACGACGCCGATGCCACCACCATGGCTTTCGCCCCAGGTGGAGATACGGAAGAGGGAGCCGAATACGTTGCCCATATTAATCAATCACCTTGGCTTGGTCGGCGTCGGAGCTCTCGGTGAACTCCATGCCGAAGCCGTCGTTAACGGTCTCCGTGCGTTGGGTTTCGCAACCCGCCAAGCCGAATGCGGCGAAGAGTAAAAATGCGGCCAAAAATTTCATTCGCCGATTGGAAGCGAGAACGCCAAGCGGTTCAAGCGCTTATTACGCCTGAAAAGTGCCAAAAAAACGCCGTCCGGTAAGGGACGGCGTTTCAGGAAATGTTTTACTCTTCCACGGAATGGCCCGTGATCGGGCAATACTGCGGAGCCGGTCCATCGACTGGCACTTTGCCTTCGGCCATGTCATAGGTTGGGTACCAGACGCCGCTTGGGCTCAGGCCCATGTCCTTTTGAACATAGTCGTGAAAGACGATACCGGATTCAACCAGGTTCTGGTTGGCACTGTAAGCCGATTGCTGGGCAGTGACGGACATCGGAACATTGTCGTTCCAGTCGTCACGCACGTATTCCATCGGCGTAATGGTCGACTTATCGTTCATCGAACAACCAGCGCCCAGAAGCGCAACAATTGGAAGTGTGAGGAGGATTTTCTTTGTAGCCCGCATAGTGCAGTAAACTACAAACAAATGTATCTGCAAGCGCAAGGTAAATTCTCTGGCCTAAATAGCCCCTAATTCCCGTGAAAGAAAAACATTGAAAAGCAGCTGCTTATAATCTGCTTTCCCCACTGGCCGGGTCCTGTGCAACGTCGAACCGGTGAACTCCCCCAGGTCCGGAAGGAAGCAAGGGCAACCAGGATTCACGTGTGCCGCAGGGTGCCTGGCCACTATTTTTTATTCAATCAACCCCGCGCCCCAGCCGGCGGCGCCGCAGACCATGAACGTTCAGATCGTCCTAGTAGGTTCCGACACCTGGCTGAAAAGTCTTCGCCGGTGTTGGAGCTGCATTCGGATTAAGCCGGGTCGCCGCAAGCACAATAAAGCGATCTCCATCGAGCTGGAGTTAAAGCGTCTCGTGTGGTTCGGCATGTTCATGTCGATTCTGTTGTATTTGGGCATTGGTTTCGGGGCTTATCTGCTGCGCGCCCGGCAGCCGTACAACCAGATCAGCTACGCCGATGTGCTCATGGCCCCGATCAACGCCAAGGGCCTCGTGCAAAAACAAGGGGAAACTCAAATCCTCCAGGCTCGGGACGATCTGGCCAATGGCCAGGTTATGCAGGCCTTTTATAAATACCGCTCCGGCGTCCGCCGTGTGCCGGAAGACTTCGACGCCCGGCTGGAGCTGGCGCAGTTTTACATCGCCGCCGGGCTTTACGTGGAAGCGGTGGACCTGCTGATCGAAGGCCTGGATTACAAATACCCCGAAAAGTCGGTTTACCTGACCAGCCTCATCCAGCTGTGCCAATACACGGAAAATAATCCGGCCATCATGCGCGCGGCCCCTAAAATCCTTAACTATCCGGAAATCGAGGACAACCAGCCGCTCAAGCTGGCCTTGCTCAAGCTCCTGCTGCGCGCCCAGATCATCGAGCAGGACTACGCCAACGCCATCACCACCGCCGACCACCTGAACGAGGTCGACCCCAATGCGCATTACCACGACACCATCACCTTTGCCTACCTCAAGATGGGGGCCTATGAAGATGCGAGACAATACCTGAACACGCTCGATGCGGAGACCCTCAGCGAGCCTCAGCTGACGCTCATGCAGGGCTACCTCGCCCAATCTCAGGAAGACGAAGCCAAGGCGCGAAAAATTTACCACAGCCTCTTCCGCGACCATCCCCAGGCCTGGAACGCGCAGATGGACGCCATCATCCTGATGTATGCCAATGGCGACACCGCTGCGGCCGACGCCTTGCTCGACCTTTACCTCGCGGTCCACCGCCGTAACATGCAAGCGATTACCAGTATCGCGGCCCAATTTACCGACCAGCCCGATTCCCAGAAGGTCAAGCGCCTCATGCGCATTGTCGGCCTGGAAAGCCCCGATCTTTTCGGTGCCCTGTGGTTTTACTACATCCAAGCCCTCGTGACCGAGGGTAAGTTTGAGGAAGCTTATCAAGAATACTTGGCCGTGAAACCGGCAGCCCCCAAAGACCCCAGTGCCGCCCCAATCCTGGGCGCGTATAAGCAAATACTGGAGGCCGCCACGCAGAAGTCTGCCGGGGAATACAACGACTTGGTCAAATACATGCAGACCCACCGCATGGTGCCAGAAATTTACTGGGAAGCCGCCGAGGCAATGCGCAAAGTGCGCGCCTACGAGACCTCGGAACGCATCCTCAATGCCGGCATGGCCGCCTATCCCTTTAGCCGCATGCTTTCGAGCCTGCGCAAGCAGGTGCTCAATGAGCAAAAGGAGGCCGAGTTCCTCTCATCGCAAACCGTGGCATCCGTGCGCGAGGAAGGCTACAGCAACCAGAAGCTCAATAGCGATCAGCTGGAAAAGCGTATTGTCGGCACCGGCAGCCAATCCAGCATGACCGGTTCCGGCGTGGAAAGCCTCGTCAACGACGAGAAGCTGAAGGGCATCGAAATTACCGAAGAAGACATGCGCAACTCGGCGAAGTAAAACGCCCACCGGGTTCCGTGGATTCTTTTAAAGGTTACCGGCCAATGATCAGCGCACTCGGCTGCCGTGGACCTTTCGCGAGGCGGCGATAAAGCTCCCAGCCCGCGGGCAACTCCGGCTGCCAGGCACCCGGCGCTTCGCAAATGACACGCGCCTCGCTCTGCTCGCTCAGGCGCGCAAACAGCAGCTCCAGCAGCTCGCCGCCGCGCTCGTTCCACAGTTCGTAGGGTGGGTCGGCAAAAATCAGGTCGAAGGTTTCGCTGCCCTTGGCGAGCACGCGGAAGACGTCCCCGCGCCATAAATCGCTGATTGCGCCCGGGCTTTGTTGGAGGGATTTCGCCACGGCGGCGCGGTTATGCTCCCAGCATTTGAGCGCGCCGCGGTCCTGCTCAACAAACACCGCCAGCTGGGCACCACGGCTCAGCGCCTCCAGGCCATAGGCACCCGTGCCCGCAAAGCAGTCCAGCACCCGCGCATCACGCACGCGATCGGGCCCGAGCGAGGAAAACACCGCCTCACGCAGGTAATCCGTCGCCGGGCGCACCCCGCGATCCGGGGCCTTGATCGGAATACCCCGCGCCTGTCCGCCGGTTATGCGCATGCGCTGCTGTGGTTTGCCTTCATCCCGCGAGCATCAACGCAAGTCGCGCCGAGTGGCAACAGATTTTGCGGCAAAGCTGGGCACAGTCGCTCAAGGTTGCCCGTCCAATCACCTTTGCCGCAACTCGCAGTTGCACTCTGGCAGCGGTTATGCTTTGTTGCGCGCTTCGGATGCGATGCGCTGGGACTTTTCTGACGAAAATTCTGCTGTGCCTGCTGTGGTTGAGCACAGCGGCGCTGGGGGACGCCGTGGACTGGTCGCCCCTCTGGTTTAAAGAGACCGGAACCGTCGTCGAGGAGAACGAAGAGGGCGAAAAAGTCGAGCGCGAGGCCGTCACCCACTGGAAGGCGCTGGGCCCCATTTTCGAGGAAACCTACGACGGCGTCAACGACATGGCCACCATGCGCCCGTTCTGGATCGAAAAGCACAACTACGAAAAGCAGACCTACCAATACGATTTCGTCCCACCGTTCTTTGTCCACTACCGCGACCCCAACCTCGTGCGGTGGGAAATTTACACCTTTATCCAGCGCCGACGCACCGGCCTCTTGCACGAGAACGTCATCGAGACGTTTCTCATCGTGCCCTTCGTGTGGTTTCACTACGAGCCCGGTCGCCCGGACAAATCCTACTACGGCCTGTTTCCCATCTATGGTGAGTTCCAGGAGTTCATGTTCGACAAGACCACCTGGGCACTCTGGCCGCTCTACTGGACGATTACCACTGGCGACACCACCCGCATGGGCACGCCCTGGCCGTTCATCCAGACCCTCCACGGGCCGGGCACGGGCGGCGCACTCGTCTGGCCGATCATGGGCCACTGGTGGCAGGAGGGCAAGATGGACTACCAGTTCCTTTTTTGGCCGTTCATCTATCGCAAGGTCGACCAGCTGGACCGGCCCATCCCCCGCGTGCGCGAGGGCTTCCTGCCATTTTGGGCCACCGAACACGGCGAGTTCGTGGACGACGTGACCATCATCTGGCCGTTCTTCGGCTGGAAGGAAGACCGCACCAAGGGCTACACCGAGGAGCGCTACTTTTACCCGTTCTTCATGCAGGGCCGCGGCGACAACGAATACACCAACCGCTGGGCACCGTTTTACACGCACTCGATCAAAACCGGCGTCGACAAGACCTGGTATATGTGGCCCGCCTACAAGTTTCGCACCCAACGCGAGAAAGACCTGATCATCGACCGCACGCAGTTCTTTTACTTCGTCTATTGGAACGAGACCCAACGCAGTGCCACCAACCCCAACCTCGCCGAGGCCTACGAAACCCACGTGTGGCCCTGGATCAGCGAATACGACAACGGTGCCGGGCTCAAGCAGGCCCAGCTGCTCAGCATATTCGAGGTTTTCTATCCTCACAGCCAAACCGTGCGCGATCTCTACACGCCCATGCTCGCCTTCTGGCGCTGCCAGTGGAACACCAACACCGGCGAGTCCAAGCAAAGCTTCCTGTGGGACTTCATGGTCGAGGAGAAAACGCCCGACAACACCCGCTTCGAGATCAACCCCTACATCTTCGTCCACGACGTCGGCGAAGACCGTGCCCAGTTCCAGCTCGGCGGCGGCCTCCTCGGCTACAAGCGCGAGGGCACCTACGAAGACGGCAAAGAAACCCTGCAACTCCTGTGGTTCGACATTGAGCTATGAACGCGACCAACCAAAGCACATTGAAAACATGGTTAGGAATTGGTCTGATCGGATTTCTGATGATACTTGCTGGTTGGATGTTTTGGGAGACATCGACCCATGCAAAAGCAACGCGAATGAATGTTGTTGAAGTCCAGGGTATGGAGCTAGGTGACTTATCTTACTGCGGTGATGGGTTTGATTGTTACCAAACAGACTACTATCGCTACACCTCGTATATTCTACATTTTGACACTCCCTCGTTTATTCAGAAAAATAGTTCGCATGTAGTCAGCGAACTTCCTCCACATCAAATGGATTGGGATCAAAGAAACGTGATGGGAGACGTTCTGGAAGGCTTTCAGGATATCCCTTATAATCCGGATCAGCCGTTCGCACGATACACCTTTCAAACAGGTAATTCACTGGTTCAAGCTGAAGCACTCGTTGGCCTCGATGGACACACTTACATAAATATTATTAACCATCCCGAACCAACTGGATAATAACTTATCTTTTTGGTTCTTGGCTGATCACAGGAATCTTATAATTAAAACATCCGTTCGACCATGAACACCGCGCGCAACATACTCGAAGTCATCGGCAGCAGCCTGATCCTGCTGCTGCGCTCGATTGCCTATTTGCCGTCACTGCCGCGACAGCTGGGGCGGGTGTTCGACAACTGCTTCCACATCGGCTACCTGACGTTTCCCATCGTCGCGATCCTGAGCTTTTTCCTCGGCGCAGTGCTGGCCCTGCAAACCGGCTACAGCCTCAACAGCATGTCTGGCGCACAGGAGCTGATCGGCCGCATCGTCGGCCTGGCCGTTGCCCGTGAGCTGGCACCGCTGATCACCGCCTTCCTGCTGGCCGGCCGCGTGGGCTCCTCGATCACGGCCGAGATCGCCTCGATGAAGGTTTACCAGGAAGTCGACGCCCTGCGCACGATGCAGACGCCGCCCGAGCGCATCCTGGTGATGCCCCGGCTGGTCGCGATCCTCTTCATGATGCCGGTGCTGACGATTGTTGCCGTGCTGATGGGATGGTTCGGCGGCGCGGTCGTTGGCCAGCACGTGGATTTCATCGGGCTGGACCCCACCGTTTACTGGGCCAACCTGAAAAGCGTCACCCAGTTCACCGACGTCATGAACGGCCTGATCAAGGCCGAGGTCTTCGGCTTCGTCGTGGTGCTCATCGCCTGCAACCAAGGGCTCATCACCCGCGGCGGCCCGCGCGAGATCGGCTTCTCGGTCACCCGGTCAGTCGTCACCAGCATGTTCCTGGTGCTGCTGCTGGACTACGTGTTAACCCGCCTTTTCCTGTAAGCCATGGCCGAACCATCCACCACACCCGTCGGCGTCGAAGTCAAACAGCTCAGCAAGCGCTTTGGCGACCAAGTCGTGCTGGACGACGTTTCCTTTAGCGTCGAGCCGGGCGAAATCTTTGTGCTCATGGGCCCCAGCGGCGCGGGCAAATCCGTCCTGCTGCGCCACCTCGTGAATCTGGAAAAGCCCGACAGCGGCCAAGTGCTCATCGACGGCAAAGACGCCGAACAACCCGCAACGCACCGCGAGATCCGCACCGCGCTCGTCTTCCAGGCCGGCGCGCTCTTCAACTCGATGAGCGTCTTTGACAACCTCGCCTTTTACCCGCGCGAGCACCGCCTCTACGACAAGTCCACCCTCCGCGACAAGGTGGACCGCGTCCTGAAAATCCTCCACATCCAGGACGCCGCGAAAAAGCTCCCCGCCGAGCTCTCTGGCGGCATGCGCAAGCGCGTGGCCATCGCCCGTGCCCTCGTCATGGAACCGCAGCTCTTGCTCTACGATGAGCCCACCTCGGAGCTCGACCCCGTGACCGCGGCCAACATTTCCGAGATCATCGGCACGCTCAAAGAAGAATTTTCGGTGACCAGCATCGTCGTCTCTCACGACCGCGACTTGGCCCTCGGCATCGCCGACCGCGTGGGCCTGCTGATGGGCGGCAAACTCGTCGCCCTCGCAACCCCTGATGAGCTCCAAGCCAGCACCGACCCGCAAGTCGCCGACTTCATGCACCCGAAGATCGACATGCAGGACCCGCGCTTCCGCAAGATCGGCTAGGCAGCGTGCCGCTGCACCTTCGGATGCCTCGCATCCGGATTTGCCCATTGGGCAAATGGCTTGTCTGACTAGAAGGGCAATTGCTGGCGGAACGCGAACCTCTGTGTTCGCCGACATCCCATGACTTCAAAAGGTAGCGCGGAGCGTCCCCGCTCCGCAAGGATTGGAGAAACGAAATGGAATGTTCGTTGAAAGCGGATATCGCCAACGCGTCTTCACGAACTGATTGCGTATAACGGCACTGCTTGCGACGCGAGACGCGCCAGCGCTACCTGAAGAATGATGGAATAAATGGCGAACACAGAGGTTCGCGTTCCGCCAGCGATCGCGTTCTAAAATTTTATTCGCTGACGCGCAGTAAATAGATCCTTACACACCCAGCTTCGCCCGGGCGTCTTCTTCGGAATCGGCCAGGATGAACACTTCGTCCAGCTTGGCCAGGCGGAGGGTTTCGGCGACGAGGGGCTGGGTGTTAACCAGGGCCAATTTGTTGCCGTTGGCTTCGAGGCTCTTGGCGGCACCCAAGAGCATACGAATGCCCAGGGAGACGACAAAGGTAACCTCGCTCATGTCGACGAGGGTCGGCTTCTGCCGGCTGGCGGTAGCGGCGAGAAACTTTAGTTCAACGGCGGAAACGCCGGCGTGATCCATCCGACCGATCAGGGCAATGTGGGAGATTTTTTCGTCGGCAAGAATTACTTTCAATTCCATGAGCGCCGATGCTGGGCATTGGCCGATGGTTTCGCAAGCAAGGGTTTTAGAAAATGACAGTCACGTTAATATCTGCCTTTGTAACAAAAGAGTCTGGATTTTTTTTCCCCTATGGCCAACGGTGAGAATAAACTCACTTATACCCTGAATTGCCATGGATCAAAATGTCATAAGCGTCATCATGGGCGGCGGCCGCGGAACCCGGCTTTACCCGCTGACTAAGGAACGTTGTAAGCCAGCTGTGCCGCTCGCCGGCAAATATCGCCTGGTCGATATCCCAATTAGTAACTGTCTCAATTCGGGGATCAACCGCATCCACCTGCTTTCCCAGTTCAACACCGCCTCGCTGCACAACCACATCCAGTCGACGTATCAGTTCGACCCGTTTGGCGGCGGTTATGTGGACATCATGTCGGCCGAGCAGACCGACTCCGGCGAGACCTGGTACCAAGGCACGGCGGACGCCGTTCGCCAAAACCTGCACCACTTTAACGACGGCAAAAACGACCTCTTCCTGATCCTCTCCGGAGACCAGCTTTACCGCATGGACTTCCGCAAGATCATCGAGCACCACAACAGGCTCGGGTCCGATCTGACCATCGCCGCCAAGGCTATGCACAAGTCCGAAGTGACCGGCCTCGGCGTCATGCGCGTCGATGATGACTACTCCATCCAGGAATTCGTCGAAAAGCCCACCGACCCGGCCGTGATCGAGAGCCTCATCATCGGTGACAAGCTGCGCTCCACGCTCGACGGCAACCCCGATGACGTCGTCCTGGCCTCGATGGGTATTTACGTGTTCTCGGCCCGCGTCATGCGCGACGCCCTCTCGGGTGACGAGACCGACTTCGGCAAGGAAATCATCCCCGGCCTCCTCGGCAAGGTATCGCTCAACAGCTACATTTACGACGACTACTGGGAAGACATCGGAACGGTCGCCGCGTTCTTTGACGCCAATTTGGCCCTCACCGACGAGCTTCCGCCGTTTAACTTCTTTGACGACAAAGCACCGATCTACACCCGTGCCCGCTACCTGCCGGCCACCAAGGTCAACGGTGCCGAGGTAAGCCGCACCCTCTTTGGCGGCGGCAGCATCATCTCGCAGTCCAAGGTAACGCACTGCGTCATCGGTGTTCGCTCAATGATCGGCACCGGCACTGAGCTGCAAGACGTTGTCATGATGGGTGCCGACTGGTATGAGACCGACGAGGACCGCCAGGAAAATGCCGAGCTCCAGCGCCCCAACTTCGGCGTAGGCAAGAATTGCAAGATCAACAGCGCCATCATCGATAAAAACGCCCGTATCGGCGACGACGTGGAGCTCTCCCCCGCGGGCAAGCCCGACGGCTGGTCCGAAGGCGATCTCTACGTGCGCGACGGCATCATCATGGTGATGAAGAATGGCATCGTGCCATCCGGCACCAAAGTCCGCGCTTAAGCTATGGCTGCGATTCCTCTGTTTCAGGTGGACGCCTTTGCGGACGCGCTGTTTCAGGGGAACCCCGCTGCAGTTTGCCCACTGGATGAGTGGCTGGATGACGACGTCATGCAGTCCATCGCCGCTGAGAATAACTTGGCGGAAACGGCGTTTTACGTCCCCGAGGGCGATGGCTACCGGCTGCGCTGGTTCACGCCCACGAAAGAGGTGGATCTCTGTGGGCACGCCACCTTGGCGACGGCGTTTGTGCTCTTTCGACAACAGCCGGAGCTGCGGGCCGGGGTCACGTTTCAGTCCCAGAGCGGCCCGCTAAGAGTCACGGCCGCGGGTGACGACATTACGCTGGATTTTCCCGCCATCCCGACCAAGAAGTGCTACCCGCCACATCACCTGGCCGAGGCGCTAGGCGTCATGCCGATCGAGTGTCGCCGCGGCATGGACTACCTGGCCGTGCTCCCGGATGAGGCGACCCTCCGCGCCGTGCAGCCGGATTTTGACCAATTGCGTCCGCTGAAAAAGCGCGGCGTGATCATCACTGCCAAGGGCACGGAGGTGGACTTCGTTTCCCGCTTTTTCGCGCCCAACTACGGCATCAATGAAGACCCCGTGACGGGTTCGGCTCACTGCGCGCTCACTCCCTACTGGGCCAAAAAGCTCGGCAAAACTACGCTGACCGCACGCCAGCTCTCGCCCCGTGGCGGTAGCCTGTCGTGTGAGCTCCGCGGCGAGCGTGTGTTCATCTCCGGGCGCGCCGTGCTCTATCTGGAGGGCCAAATCCACCTTTAAACGGCCTTTCTTTTTCCTTTAATCTTTGTCCATTAATCCTTTTAATCGCCGCCATGTATCCACCATTTGAATTCAATAACCTGCTGGGACCGCTGATGGTGCTGGGTATTCTGGGCGTTGCGGTAAAGCTGCTCGTCGTGCTCGCGATCTACAACGAGTTCCTCAAGCGTCAGGAAGATTCCTGGGCCAAGTCCTAAGCGGATATTTCCCGCGCCATGACTTCGCGATCCATCTTCGGCGTGCTGGCGGCGATCAGTGGCTTTCTGGGCCTGGTCTTCGGCATTACCGAGTGGATACTGCAGATCTTGATCCTGCCGGAGATTGACTGGGCAGAGCCCTTCATGAGCTTGGCAAATCTGTGCTGGCTGGGGCACATTTTCTTTTTTGGCGTCGGCGTTTTGTTTGCCGGTCTGGGCGTTGCCGCGTCGGATCTGAAGCGCAGCAAACCGCAACCGGAGCCACAACCCGCGCCCGTAACGCGCACCCCGCCGCCGCTACCCGCCCATACCAACTTGGCCGCAACACCGCCTCAGCCTGAGTCACCCCCTTCACCGCTCAAGCCACCCGCGCCCAAAGAGGACAACGCCGACCTGTGGCAGGCCGAAAACGCTCCTTTCCCCAAGCCGGGCAAAATTGAGCATTCCGAGGAGGAAGATAACCTCTGGCAGGCCGAGTCCGCGCCTTTCCCCAAAGTGGACATTCCCGAAGAAGAGGAAGCAGCCGAGGAAAAATCGACGTCGGACGTGCCGCGCAAGGAGCCTTAAAATTTGCCCCTAGGAAGGTAGCGGCCGGTGTCTCACCGGCAACAATGTAGGCGGGGACTTGATGCTTATCAACCAGCGTGTTTCGCGGACAATGTTTAATCGCGGACCGATTCAAGCTTTTAGTTTCAAGCTCTGGCCGGTGGGGATCGCCGCTCAGCGGGACAGGCACCGGCCGCCACCTTAGCTGCTCCACGTTGGCTTTGCGCCCAATCGACAGTCATAAATAACTGATTTCCGGTGGGTTCGGCTTGTGATTAGTGTCATTCGTGCATAGGTTGTCGTTAACCAAAGGACAACCCCATGAATAAGATACTCGCTTGCACAGACGCCTCGGATTACGCGCGCGTCGTATGTCGTTACGCCGCTTGGCTGTCGGGCCTAACCGGGGCCCGTATTGAGGCGCTTTACGTCTCCAGCCTCTGGGAATTTGAACTGCCCTTCCTGCTTGATCTCGGCGGGAGCCTCGGTGCTTCGCCTTATCAAGGGATGACCGGCGCCCTCGAAGAGATGGAAAGCAACAAGGCCAAACTCGTCGAGCAAGCCGCTCACCGCGAGCTGATGGAAGCCGGTGTGTCGGCGGAGAATATCGTCTTTAGCCACGAGACCGGCCTGCTGGTCGACGCACTCGATACCTACGAAAGCGGTGAAGACGCCGCCAACCTGATCCTACTCGGCAAACGCGGCGAAGGTGCCAGCCAGGCCAAGGACCACCTGGGCGGCAACCTGGAGCGTGTGGTCCGCGCATCGCGCCAACCCTGCTTCATCTGCAACCGCGAATTCCGCGACATCCAAAAGGCGGTCATCGCCTTCGATGGCAGCGCCAGCGCTCAGAAGGCCATCGACTGGCTCATTGCCGAGCCGGCCCTGCGCGGAATCGAGCTAAGCGTGGTCACCGTGAGCAACGGCCACGGCGATGACGAGCTGGCCCGCTCCCTGCGTGTCGCAGAAGGCCGCCTGGAAGAAGCCGGCATCAACGCCAATTGCCAACTGCTCACCGGCGACGTCGAAGACGAGATCGTGAACTATGTCGAGCGCAGCGGTATCGACCTGCTCATCATGGGTGCCTATGGCCACAGCCGCATCCGTGAGCTGCTCATCGGTAGCACCACCACGGACCTCATCCGCCGCTGCCTCATCCCGGTGATGCTCTTCCGCTAGTAAGGTAAATAGCCCAATGGCGAAAAGTCGCAAATAGGGCCTATACCCCTTTTTCTTTTTGTCGCGACTGTATCGGCAGCGCTGCATTTCTTCAGAAATGAGAATCGGCTAAGGTGTTCTACCAACGAAAGATACGCATTTCAAAATTCAGCTGGTGAAGGATAAATGACCACCTGATTTCTTGCAGCCTGTATGCATAATCCAGTATCTTAAGTCCCATCATGAGGGACATCGAAAAACATCTGACCACCCTGGCGAGCGTTGCCACGCCAGATGAAAACAGCTCAACTTTCGCTCAATCACTCATCTTTCTCTCGCTGGGCTTTGCCCTGCTGGTGTTCGCCGTCATCTATTGGCACGCCGGCCAGCGCCTGATGCTCGCCTCCGGTCTGCTCGGCCTCGTTATCGGAACCTGGCGCCTGCACCAATATCTGGACGATAGTCGGCAGGACGAGCCGGCAGCCTGAACCATCCAGCATACCAATTTTCTCGATAGGGATCGTAGATTCCCCAAAGGAGGTGCCGCAATGCGCCTCCTTTTCTATGCACTTGGGAGCCGTGCCGGATCGGTTAACAAAAGGATCACCGCGATCGCAGCCGATTTTCAAAGGCTAGGGCCAACGGACATTCATTTTATATCTTGATTGCTACAAACACTGCCCCAACGGGGCTGCGCAAGCTGTCGTTTTGCGCAATCCCGTTGGGATAGGCAATTTACGTATTCGCATTCCCAGGGTAGGCGTTCAGCCGCTCTGCGGCCTCAAGCCAACCCTGGGCTATAGTTGCGTAGCCCCGTTGGGGCAAATTTGCTGAAAGTTGAATGTCCGTTCGCCCTGCACTCTAATAGCCCACTTGGCTGAGATCGATGTAGAGCGGCGAGGCATTCGGTATCGTGTCCACGGAGCGGTAGTTCGCCATTGCGCCCATATGCAGGCCGAAGTTCTGCAATTTCTTCGGGCCAGTGGCGCGCAGGAGAAATGACAAAGCCTGATCGCCGTATTGGACATCTTGCACTTTCAGGCCGTAGTCATTGGCAACGTCACTATGGGCCTTTACCCGGCCTTCCCAGGGCTGGACCGCATCGTAGCCCTTAAATTTGATGGCGCAATCGATGCCCAACTGCCCAAACTCGGTGCCCGTGCCGGAATCGCGATCCAGATCGAGGCTGAAAAAGATATCGCAATACTCGTCCTCCGCCGCATCGCTGGGCATCGGCTCAGCGAACTCCACCGTTACGAGAATGTCGCTCTCGCTTAAGGGTGCCAAGGTTACGCGGACAAAGTCCAGGTGTTCCTTAGCCGTTGCTTTGGAGATATCGCCCACCGCGTCATTGATCACGATCATGCCGGACTGCACGATGGGGGCTGAACCACGCTCGCCTGATTCCGGGATGCTGCTTCGCGAACGCTGACGCGGGTTCGGGCGTTCTTTCACCTCGGATGAGTAACCTGGTGGCGGCGGCAAATCGGCGCTGGCGGGAACCAACGTCATTAATAGGAGAGCACTCAGCAAAGTTCGCAACATGCGGCAAATGGTTAAGATTGGGAGAAACCCTTACACGTTAAGTCATGACAGCGCCATGCCGGGTGTCAACAGAATGGCGCGGCTATGCCTGCGATCAAGTTGATTGGCGCTTTCGCTTGGACATCTAACAGACAATGATTAACCTATTAAGACATGAAGAAACAGCTGAGATACGGATGTGCAATCGTTGCCGCCGCGTATTTTGGTTTATACCTGACCGCAAGCTTACTGGGAAAGTATCAGCCTTGGCAGAATGGTGAAACGCGCTACGCCGTGGGCCTCTCAATTACGAATGAAATGGTATGGCAGCCCAAAGGAATGGAATTCCACAAGCGCCAAACGATCGACGGCCAGATTGAGTATTCGGGAAATTTCCTCGGTTATCTTTTCTCTCCACTTATTGCCTTGGACCGTCAGGCATTTCACGCCACTCAACAGCTTTGATATGAAAGAGCCCTGGTATGCCGTCCGCTGCCTGTTCTCGCATCCCACGCGAGCCAGGAAAGGAGAAACGTTATTTGAAGAGAGGATCACCCTGTGGAAATGCGCCTCGGAAAACGAAGCGTATCTCAAAGCCGAGACTGAAGCCGCAAAATACGCCACCGAAGCGAATTGTATTTTCATCCGGGCAACGGATGCATTTCACTTGTTCGATGAATTAGTCAGTGAGGGCAGTGAAGTTTGGTCGACGATGCGCGGCAGCCGATTCAACGCTGAGCAGTATGAGGATACTTTTATATCCACATCGGCCGATCGACAGCACACCATCAATGTCCAGCGCGAACAGTCATAATTCCATGTGGTTTCTGGGTGCCAATTTTCAAATTCGCCTCACCATATTTCTCAACATCCTCCCAGCAAACGCAGCGAAACATCTTCAAGGAAACACCTTCGAAACGCGGCCGAAACTCATTCGGAACAACGTGGGGGTAACTCAGGGGATAGTTGCGAATAAGCGGCAACTTACTGACATGTTATTCTTTGTTCGGGCTTGCCCTCAAAGTTATTCCCCTTCAATCTCTGGCGCAAGCTGTTTGAAAACAGGCAGTTACAGGCTTGTTACACTCATGCTCCGCCTATAATAGGGAATAGAGAATTTTATAAAATATTTTCCTAATAATCTAACGTTGCCAGTAAGTCCGAAAACACCCACTTTTTGTTCCAATGAAGTTCAAGATTCACCGTGATCATTTCGCTACCGGCCTGCAACAGGTGCTGAACGTGGTGGGCTCCCGCGCCACGATGCCCATCCTCAGCAACGTGCTCATCCAGGCCGAAGGTAACCAGCTATCCCTGACAACTACGAATCTCGACCTCGGCATCCGTTGCCGCATCAAGGCCGAAGTCTCCCAGCCCGGCGGCATTACGCTTCCGGTCCGCAAGCTGGCCACCATCGTCCGCGCCCTGCCCAACAGCGAGGTCGAAGTGGACGCCTCTTCCGGCAATCAGGCCAAGATCACTTCCGGCGGCTCCCTGTTCCGCATCATGGGCATCAGCGAGGACGAGTTCCCGCCACTGCCGAGCTTTGCCGACCAGCACATTTTCAATCTCAAGCAGGACGACGTCGTGGGCATGCTCAAGAACGTCTCCTACGCTCAGTCCAAGGACGAGAACCGCTACATCCTCAACGGCGTGTTCTTCCAGTTCCGCGATAATTCGATGACCCTCGTCGCCACCGATGGCCGCCGCCTGGCCCTGTGCAGCAACGAAGTGGAAGTTGTCGAAGACAACGCCGGTGACCTCATCCTGCCAGCGAAGACGGTGGACGAGCTGCAGCGCTTGCTCGGCCAGGGCGAGGACGTGAAAATTACCTTTAGCGACCGTCAGGTGGCTTTCGAGATCCAGATCGCAACCGATGACGACAGTGGCCTGGTGGACTCCATTTACCTCGTCTCCAAGATCGTCGAGGGCAAGTATCCGGACTACAAGCAGGTCATCCCCAAGGAGACCGAAAACCGGATCAAAATCGAACGTGAGTTGTTGGCTGAATGCGTGCAGCGCGCAGCACTCGTGACGAGCGACAAAAACAACTCCGTGAAGTTGAAGCTGTCGGACAATCTGCTCGAGATCACCGGTTCGTCGCCCGAATACGGCGAGTCCCACGAGTCCATGGCCATCAGCTACGAAGGCGGCGAGGTCACCGTGGCCTTCAATCCGCAGTTCCTGCTGGATCCGCTCAAGGCCCTCGCCCAAGACGAGGTTTACTTTGAATTTAAGGACGAGCTCAGCCCTGGCGTGTTTAAGACCCTGGATAGTTTCCTGTGCGTCATCATGCCGTTGCGCTTGAACTAAGGGAGCGTCTCCCGCCCGGGTTTCGGCCCCTGGTGAAATATGGAACCCAACCCCCTATTTCGCCGTCTAAACCGCTAAATGTCAGTTTGCACACAGATTGTATTCGGCCTGTTGATCCTCTCGCTGGGGATCAGTTTGGCGAACAATCACTGGCAAAGCCCGGTTCTGTCGATACTCAATCGTTGGCTTCGCTGGTTGCTGTTCGCCTTTACAGTGGCGGCGGCGGCGCGTGAATTTGGCTGGTCGGAGCGTCCATTTTGGGTGCTCGCGGCGGTCTCGTTTCTGGGCTGGTTTTTGCTCGAAACGCTCTACAATTGGCTGGAGGTGTGTGCGGTGAGCAAAGGGCCGATCCCGCTGTTTCCGCGCTTTCGCAAGAACTCCGAGGGTGACGAGTGGCCGGCTGACAAGCGCTTTATTCTGCTGCGCGACTGGCTCCGCAGCACGGGCTTTAAGAAGATGGATTCCCTGAAGGCCGAGCTGATTAAGGACTTCGTGATCCGCTCCAGCATTTATCAGGATGAGCAGGGCCTCGTACGGCTACAGGTCATGTTTTTCCCCAACGGCGTTAACTCGCACCAAGTGTGCTACGTGCTCACCACCAAGACGCGTGAGGGCGAGCGAGTCATCACGTCGAACCTCACCATGCCCTTTGGTGGATTTTATCCGGAGAAATGGTTCATCGTCCGCAAGCCGCTCATGCGCAAGCTCGACAAGCTCCTGCGTTACCATCGCCGCCGCTTGCTTCGTGAGGGCGTCAACGTCGAGATGTGGGAAGACGACGATTCGCTGGACGACATGAATCGCCAGCAAACCAGCCTGGAAATTGCGAATTTGCAGTCCGGTTACCTGCTCCCGCACGAGTTTCAGGAAGAGCACGGTCGCCTGTCCTTCGAGGGCCGCTACCGCCTCTGGAAAGAGCACTGGATGATCAATTATCTCGGCCGCACCGTCGGCTACTAGGCAACGTCCGGCTGGACCGATAGATTCCAAAATGATGCGACATGGTATTGCTAGTTTGTAACCATTTTTATTTTGCAATAGCTGTTTTACTCGTGTTTTCTGCCCGCTTTTATTGTTGAGTTTTGCAGCATATATAAAAGTTATGTGGCTTTATGGTGTAATAATTAACCATATTGCTACATGCTTTTTCTTGTGCGTGTGTTTGTTAATAGTTCGAGTGTTCACATTATGCTGCGCAAACCGAACAAGACTCTAATTCGTCAATTCTTCTGTCTTTCACTATTCCTGATATTGGCGTGCAATGCTTCAGCGGTTCTAGAACTCAGACTCAACACCAATACCAAAGAATTCGCGATTTTTGGCTCAGATAGTGGAACTCCACATGATATTGGGGGAGCGGGACTTATTTCTTGGAGTCTTCGAGACCTTGGCGGCACGACAAACAGCGTCGTAGATTACTGGAACGAAAAAGCTTTCGATACGAATGTTGGTCATCCTGGAGGCTATTACTCTGATACAGTTTTGGCCTCTCAAATCTGGTCTGGAGGCGATATCATTTTCCAACTCAATGTTACTGATGCAGTTTATCAGACGATTACCGGCAATGGCTATTACCAGTCCTACTCAGGTCTTGGAGCAGAAGGACGAGCCAAACTCGAGGGCTTGATTGGGCAAAACCTTTTGCTTGGCGTTCGATTATCGGGTGAAGGTTTTCAGCCGGTTAAAATTACCAGCTCCAGTATACCTGAGCCAGCAAGCTTTTGCGCTTTGGCTGGTTCAGCGATCTTCATATGTGTTTTTATACGCCGCAGCCCAAAGATTCTTTAGGCTGCACACTTCGATAGGAAGGTTTATGCAGAAAGCCCAAGCTTCGTAACGTTTTCTTGCCAAACGCTGATATGGTTCCTAACATTGCCTAAACGACTGAAAGGCAAGACTATGAAAAAATTAAAAAAAGGCCAGCTCGCGAAGAAGATGAAGAAGTTTCTGCGCACGCAGAAAGTGAAGTCCCGCGACTATCACGAGGACCTCCTGGATAAGACCTGTGATACCCTCACGAATATCTACAACTCCACTTACGAGCTGACCTCGCCGGTCATTGCCAAGATCGAGGACAACTTAAGCAAGATCCACGAGACCGTCTATTCCGAGCAGGCCGCGGCTGAGGCCGATGCCAAGGCCACGCCTAAGAAGTCGAAGAAGTCCGGTAAAAAGAAAGCCGGCGCGAAAAAGTCCGCGGCCAAGAAGGTGACGACCAAAAAGGCGGCTAAAAAAGTTTCCAAGAAAGCGGTCAAGAAGGCAGCTAGCAAGAAAGTCGCCGCGAAGAAAACAGCCAAAAAGGCGACCGCCAAAAAGGCAGCTAAAAAAGCGTCGGTGAAAAAAGCCGCTAAGAAGGCCGTCGCTAAGAAGGCCACTAAAAAAGCCGTGAAAAAAGTGACGAAAAAAGCTGCCACCAAAAAGACGGCTAGAAAAAGAGCCGCCAAAAAGTCTGCAGCGAGCACGAACACCGGATCGACCGCTAGCTAGACTCGGCGAGATTTTATATGACAGCTTTTCTTACCGGCACATCGTGTAGTGCGTTTATCGCTGCCCGCAACGGTGGCTTGATTTGGTCGCGCAAATTACTCCGCTGGTTGGCTTGGCGGGGGGCCGGGAAGAGGCTCCTCCTGCTGGCGGCGGGTGTTCATGTAGCCATTCTGGTCGCGGCCGTTGTCGCTATTGTCACGACGGTCACGACGCCAGCGGCGGATGTTGTCCGCCATCGAGGGCAGCTCTCCAGCGGCATCTGCGGCCTCGGCGCGGGCTAGCAGCTCATTAAAATGTGCCAGTTGCTCTTGTGCGGACATGGAGGCGGTCTGTTGCCGGATTTGCTCCGCCTCATCGCGAGGGAGAGTCATGATATAACGGTGGACGAGGCGGCGCTCCTGCGGATCCAGATTGCTCCACACCTGGTGAAATTTCCGGATGCGGTTGATCTTTTCTTCCTCCAGGTTGCGGAAGGCGGCGATACGGGCGCGAATGGCGTCTTTCTCCTCCGGGCTCATGGCCTCGACGCGCTCAATGGTCTGGCGAATGCGGGCGAGTTGCTCGGGGGGCATTTCGAGGAAGCGCTCCAGCGCGTGAAGCTGCTCCATGGTTACGCGGTCGCTTTGCTCTTCGTCGTAGGTGGCGCTGGAGTCGTTAAATTCATTGATGAGGCGCTTGGCCTCCTGCCGTTGCTCCATGGATGGGCGATTGTCGGGTGGTGGCGGCGCATCAACCGCATCGGCGGGCGGAGGTGGCGGAGGTGGTGCGAACGGTGCGGCCAGGCCCGGGTAGCGCTGGTTTTGCGCGAACAATCCGCCCAGCGTCAGCGCGCTCAGCGAAAGCGTGGCGATCAGGATGCGAGGGCGACTGTATTTTACGGCGAACATGGCTAGTTAAGAAAGGCTTGAAGGCTGTCCAGGGTTTCCAGATCGGCGAGCAACAGGATATCGTCCAACGTTTCGTCGAGGGTCAGGACGTTTTCAAATTCCACGATTTCGGTCGACTCGTCCATGGCGTTGCCCGGCAGCGGGATGTCGCTGGACTCGACGCTGGCCACGTAAACCTCGGTCTCGGTGTCTGGCTGTGTGGTTGTGGTTTCCGGCGTTTGGTCAGAAGTCGTTTGCGCGGACGCGTCGTTCTGGACGATGGCCGGGCCGGTGGGTTGTTTCTGGCTCTTGGCGTAGTCGAAAAGCGTGATAAAGCTGAACATGCCGAGCACCATCAGCGCGGCGATCGAGCCCAGCGCGACCACCCATGAGGGGAAGCCGATGATTTTGTTTTCCTCTGGCTGCGCAGTTTGATCAGCCGAAATTTCGGCCAAGACTTTGTCCGTCAGCTCGGCACTGGGCTTGAGTGGCTGGGCGGCGAGCAACGCGTCCAGCTCGGCATCGAAGGCCGCAGCTTCGGGGCGTTCGGCGAGCTCCTTATCCAGACGCGCAAGGGTCCGCTCCGCGAAGTCCGCCTTGGGCTTCACGGGCTGACGGCTGAGCAGCGCGTCGAGGGGATCCGTGGGTTGGTCGTCTGGTTTCATGTTGGTTCTTTAAATACGCAAACGCTCGCGGGCGCAAAAAGTTTCAGGAATCGGCGGAATCTTTGGTTTTTAGCGGTTCGATGACGATGGTGCGCTCTCTGTCCTGGTAAACCACCACGGGTTTTCCTCGAAACACCACTTCCTGTGGTTGGACGGCGGGCTGGCCTGCCGCCACGGGGATATCAATATCAAAAAGGTAAACGTCGCCTTCTGCGCTGGTGCGAATCACCTGCCAGCGGATTTCGGCCTCTTGCCCCTCATAGCCGCAGCCGAGGGTGCTTGGGTTCGCCGGAACGCCGTGACGGTAAATATAATTTTTTGCGCAAAAGCTCTCGGAGCCCGCCGGGCCATTGTAGTGGACAATGCGCGAAAGATGCTGCGGGCGCACCGGTGGGGCGATGACCCCGGCGTGGAGTCCGGCGAGGCTTACTATAAGAACGGCGAGGATGCGTAAAAATTTCATGGCGGCTGGTAGCTTACTCGGGTTGGTAGAAGTCGGCCAGTTCTTCCTTTAGTTTTTGACGGGCGCGGTGAATCCAGCTCTTTACGGCGGACTCCGAGGCGTCCATGGCGGCGGCGATCTCCTCATAGCTGAGCTGCTGCTGCTTGAGCAAAAGGATCGCGGTGCGCTGGTTTTCGGGGAGAGTTTCCAAGGCCAGGGCAAAGGCTTCTTCCAGCTCCAGCATACGTATTTTGTCGATGCCGGGGGTGCTGGCGTGGAGATCCGCGGGGTCTACGGCATCGAGCGGTTTACGGCTCTGGCGGCGGAACTCGTTGATCAAAATTCGCCGCGCGATGTGGAAGAGATACGTGGAAAATTTTGCGGTCGGCTGATAGCGGTCGGCAGCGCGGTAGATGCGGATGAAGACCGTCTGCGCGAGGTCCTCCGAGGCCTCGACCGAACGTAATGAACGGTAGAAGAAATTGATCAACGGCCCCTGCCAGTGCTCGATGATCTCGCGCAACGCTTGCTGATCCCCCTTGGCCACGCGCAGCATGCGCTCGGCATCGACGTCTGGCTCTGCCGGGGCGTCGGTTGGGGTGGCGGGGGCATCGGACATGTTGGAAATTCTAGGAGAACCCGATGCGGATTGCCAAGCGGGAACCATCTGGGCGTGAGCAGCTTTCACAACTGCCTGTAACCCGCGCGCCCGACCAAAGTTGCAGGCGGCAGGAAAATTTTCTCAACCCGCGGTATCTTGGCTCAGCTTTTGGACTGCTTCTAGCGGCGACGCCAGAGCATCGCCACGAGGCCAAGGGTGCCGGCCAACAGCGCGTAGTGGCTGGGCTCGGGGACAACGCCGGTGATGTCGACCGTGATATTGTCGCCATTGTAGTTCACGGTGAAGTTGGCCGGGTTAATTGGCTGGCCGTTGAAGTTGACCGTTTCAAAGGCCCCGCTGATGTTGGCTTGGCCGGGGTCGACATTGCTGACGATGGTGTATGAGCCGTCCTCAATGGCCTCGCCGTAGAGGTTCAGCGTGGTGCCGGCTCCGATGGAAATCGCGCCGTTGCCATAGGACTCAAATTGGAGCAGGTCGTTCTCGCCGAGGGTGGCACCGATCTGGATGTCGAGCGACGAACCGCTGTTGAAGGACAGATTGTGCCGGTCGGTGGCAGACTGAGCCTGCCAAGTCATGGTGCCGATCTCGGAGCCATAGACGCCGTTACCGCCGGGGGAAAGCACCGCGGTGCCGCCAAAATTACTCGTTTGGAATCCGAATCCACGGAATGTGCCGGTGCCGCCGATGACGCCACTGGTAGCGTTGAACTGGAAAAAAGTGTATTCCGTATTGATCAGGATATTGATGTCGCCGGAGATATTGTGCGTGCCGCTGCCGCCTGTGTTGGCCACGGTGTCGACGACGATCAGGCCGCCGCCGGTGGCCGTCGAAAAGGCATGGTTTACCCCGCCGGAAAAGCGCAATACGCTATTGGGATCGACCGTGAAGATGGCATTGCCGCCGCTACTGATGGCGTTGGACATCAACCGGTTTTCGCCCGTACCCAGGGAGTTGATCACTTGGCCGCCGTCAGTGCGGAAGTTGGCACCGCCCACGCCGTCGAAAATAGTCCAACCCGAGGTTTGGAAATCGAGGCCAATGCCAGTCTGGCTGTTTCCATTGAGGTCAGGGTTGGTAATTAGCGTCGGATCGCCAGTGAAGGTGGCCGTGCCGGCAAAGCCCGGGCGTCCACCTTCGACCCAGTTGCCGCCGGTGTTCCAAAAACTGTCGACGCCGTCCCCGTCCCAAGTATTGGCCGATAGGCTAGCAGCAACGCTAAGAATTATGAATGAGGGTAGATAGGGGTAATTCATAGCGCGTTATATAGACGAGATACGGCCTTAAGTAAAGTTTTTTGATTTTGGGGTGTCATTGGTTGTCTCGGAGCCAACACTCACTGCCCGACCATCTGCGTCTTGGACTGGATGATACCGGCGAAGGCGACGTCTTGCTCCTGCTTATTATAGATGACGAAGACGAAGGGGTGGTTGGCCTTGAACTCGATTTCGCTGGGGATCTCGCCAAACGGGCCGGCTATCGCTGTGCCTGCCGAACGCGCCTCGATGCCGACTTCGTTCCATTTGATCTGCGTTTCCTCGATTAGGTGCGAGATATAGAGCGGCTCGGGCTGGTTCGCATTGATGCGGGAGAAGTTGGCCTTGCCCGGAGTGAAGGGGTCGGCGAGCTTGGACTTGGCGAAGACGTCGCGCCAGTTGGTAGTGTTGGAAAAATTAACCCGGGGTAGGCTGAGCTTGACCGTCTGCTTCTTGAGCTTGCCCTGCACGTCGAGTAGGTAGGCACCATTCAGCGCGGAAAGGGCGGCATCGAACTGTCGGGCATTTTTCGGGAGGAAGAACAGCACGCTAAAGTCCTTGGCCTGCACATCAAGCGCGGCGACCTGAAACGTGTCATCTGCGAAATAAGGAACATCGCGCACGTCGGACATCATTTTGACGGAGAATTTCTCGTCGCCAGAGCGGTAGAAAACGTCATCGCGGGTCTTGCCGGCGTCGAACGGCGTTGCCCAATTGGACACAAAGGCCGAGACGATTACGGCCAGCATGTCGGGCTGGTTGACAAGCTCGCGAGCGCTGACCACGTTCTTAATGTGGCCGTTTGTCTGCTGTTCGTAGTAGAAATTAATCTGGCTGGCGGCCTTGGCGGGGTCGGTGCGCAGGGGGGCGGCACCGGTGTAGAATTTCCACTGGCCGTCGACGGCTTGCAGGAATTCCGGGGTCACGGCGACGCGCTCGCTGAACCACACCGAGCCGATGCGCTGATAGCCGGGTAGCTGGCGCTGGGCCTTGGCGGCGGTCTCGGTGACTTGCTGTTGGCTGGCTCCGCCAAAGAGCGCGCCAAGCTGGGTGGCGGTGCGCCCGTCGGCCCCGTAGTAGAGCAGGGCCAGCATGTCCAGCGTCGCGGTGGGCGCGATCGCGGGTGCGTCTTGGGTTTTCACGGCCTGAAGCAGGCTGAGTGAAGCGTTGGGGTCAGCGCTCAGTGGCGCGAGGGCCAGGATAAGGAGCCCAGCGAACGACCGGGCGAATGGGATCGACCGGGTGATTTTTTTGATAAGGTCTGGCAACGTGAGTAGGGGGAAGGGGGTGGAAACGCGCGCCTGGTTATTTGGGTCCGGGCTCGACCGACCAGACAGGCGGCTCTTTAAACTGGTCGGCGAGTTTTTGCGTGGTCCGCTCAAGGCGGGCGGCAAGGGTCTTAATGATCTTCACCGCGATTTGTGGGCGCTCCTGGATGAGGTGCTCCACGTCGGAATCTCCACAGTGGACGAGACGGCAGTCCGTTTTGGCGCGAACGGTGGCGGTTCGGGGCTTTCCGAGGATGTCACCCATTTCGCCAAAGATGGTACCGGGAAACATCAGTACATTGAGCAACAAGCCATCTTTGTAAATTTCAACGGCGCCGGATTTGAGGATATAAAACCCCTGTCCTTGCTCACCTTGTTCGATGATTGTGTTGCCGGCTTCTACTTCGAATTCCCGATCCATATCAGAAATATTGCTAACTAGATTTGATATGGCAATCATGCAACCGCGCAAGCTATCTCTCGCTTGCTAAAAATTACATTTCGTTTAAATTCGCCGAAATATGAATACCGCTAGTCAATCTATTCGCGTAGGTTTGTTCTTCGTTTTGGGGGTCGCCCTGATCTGGATTGCGTATGAAACCTTGTCCGGCGCGCGCCTTGAGCGGGCTAGTGGATACCGGCTCGACGCGTCTTTTGAAAACATCCAACAGCTCAAAGCCAGTGACGAAGTCCGCATGGCGGGCGTCCGTATTGGTAATGTTGCCGAGACTCGGCTCGACGGCACGCAGGCCGTCGCCGTGCTCCTGATCGATGACAACATCCGCATCCCTGCCGACTCCGAGGCGACGATTACCACCGCCGGCCTGCTCGGCACGAACTACGTGGCCATCGTCCCGGGCACCTCGCTGGAGATGCTTGCCGCGAACCAGCCGATTGCGACCTTTAAGACACCGGGCTTTAACGACGTGGTGGCCGAGGTCGGCCAGCTCGGCGAGCGGCTCGACCAGGTATTTGCCAAAGTGGAAAGCTCACTCGACGGCCTGGGCGGCCTGACCGGTGGTGGCTCCGGCGACGAGGAAGGCGAGGGCGACTTGTTCTCCAACCTCAACCAGATCGTCATCGAAAACCGCGAGACGATTAAAAGCACGCTGGCGAACTTCGACCAGATCAGCGCGGATATCGCCAGCGGCAAGGGCACCATTGGTAAGTTGATCCAGGACCCCGCCGCCTACGAGAAAATCATGTCGACCGCGGACGACATCAAAATCGCCGCCAACAACGCCTCCGCGCTCATGACCGAGGCCCAGTCCATCATGGACGAGGTCAAGCAGGGCAAGGGCGCGCTCGGCACAATCATTTACGACCAGCAAACGGGCGAGGATATCAAGGTGACCATCGCTAACGTGAAGGATTTCTCCAGCAAGCTGAACTCTCAGGAGAGCTCGCTGGGCCGCTTCCTGAACGACGACGATCTCTACGTCCAGGCCCAGGATACGCTGAGTAAGGTCAACGGTGCCGTGAGCCGATTTGACGACAGCGGCCCAATTACCGCCGTGGGCATCCTCGCAAGCGCACTTTTTTAAGAAACGCAAGCGGCTGAATATCAACGCGATAAGGAATTATCAGAAAAAAGCTGAATTTTTCTTCGATTTTTTTGAACGAATTCCGCCCAGGGGTCGTCTTACTTCATGTAAGCTAACACCAGTTAGTTCAGCGTTAGTTTCAGTCTAGTTTGTAGTTTGCATTTAGGTTAGAGAAAGGCCGTCCCAAGGGGCGGTCTTTTTCTTTGCCCGGATTTCGAGCGTGCCGTCTGTGAAGCGGACTTTACACGCGGCGGGCGAAGGCTAGATTCATCGCGTGGCTGGATTTCGCAGTTTTTTCCCGCAGGGAGCCCTGAGCGCCGGGCAGACGGCCAAGCTCGACGTCGCCGAGAGCCGGCACCTGACCAAGGCTCTGCGCGCCCGACCGGGGGACGCGGTGACGCTGTTCGACGGCCGGGGGACCGCCTGGGATTGCGTCCTCACGGAGACCGGTCGCGACGCCGTGGTTCGCGTGGAAACAGAGCTCGCGCCCGCCAAGCCTGCCGCCCAGCTGACGCTCGCGGTGGGACTGCTCAAAGGCAAGGCGTTGGATGCCGTCATCAAGTGTGCGGTCGAGCTTGGCGCGGCAGGCATTGTCCCTTTGTTCACCCGACACAGCGAGGTGCGGCTCGACGCCGACCGGGCGGAGTCCAAAGCCGCCCACTGGCGCACGACCGCGATCGAAGCTGCCAAGCAAAGTGGAAATTTGGCCGCCTTTTCAGTCGCTACACCCGTTACCCTGGAGGATTGGCTGAAGGGCGATTTGAGTAACGCCACCAAGCTCGTGGCCAGCCTGGAGCCCGGCGCGGTGCCTATCCTGGCCGCCGTGCGCGAGCCGTCGCGACCAATCCTTGTGCTGATCGGGCCCGAAGGCGATTTCTCCGCCGAAGAGTATGCGCGCATCCGGGCTACGGGCTTTACGCCGGTTGACTTAGGGCCTCATGTGCTTAGGGCGGAGACGGCATGCACGTATGTCGCATCGGCCTTGCAGGCCCATTTGCACGCGATATAAAATGCCGCTATTCGGTAATGAAGGTTTACAACTAGGCGCCATACTGATAATCACCCTGTTAATAACGAAACCATCTGTAGCCGCCCATATGGACTCTCCCGACTCACCTGAATTCTCGCTCGCACTGGCAAAGATGCTGATTTCCGCCGCATGGGTGGATGGTGAAATCCAACCCGCCGAGCGTGATTACCTCAAGGATTTCGTTTTCAGCCTGCCTCACATGGATGAATCGACCTGGAGTAGTCTGCAAACTTACTTTGAAAGTCCTGTCGACGATGCCGAGCGCGTGTTTTTGCTGCAGGAGCTGCGCCGCCTGTTGACCCGCGATACGCAGCTGCACCTCGTGACCAAGTCGGTGCGTCAGGTGTTTCTTGCCGACGGCCGCGTGCTGCCCGAGGAGGTTAAGGCTGCGCGCCAGATCACCCGAATTCTGCAAGGTACGGAGGAAGATTCCGATGCGGAAATGAGCAACGTGATCAAGGCTCATCTTGCCCGGTTGAAGTCTAACTACAGCGCTTCGCCATTTGGTAAATTAGCGGAAGAAAAAGCCGCCGGTTTCCCGGAATCCGTCAGCGTATTTTTCGCGAATCGCGGGCTCGAAATTGAAGTGTCGGACATGGATCGTGACCGGATTTGCCTGATCGGCTGTCTTCTGGCGGTCGTGGCGAATGCCGACGGGTCGCTGGACCCATCGGAAAAGCAAGTCGCGCGTGAGTACATGCTGCGCCGCTGGAAGTTTAGCGCTGACGTGGCTAACTACATTTGCGCGATCATGGAGTCTGACCCCGCGCGTGATCTGGACTTGGCCATCATCGTGCGCCGTCTTTACGAGGCCACTAGTGAGGCCGACCGCAGCTTGATGCTCAAGACGCTGCTCGCGATCTCCGCTGCCGATGGCCGCATTCTCAAGGAAGAGATCGACGAGTGCTACCGCATCGCACGGCTGCTCAAGGTGCCAGCAGGCGAGATCGAGGAGGCGATGATGCACATCCCGCGCCGCCGCGAGGTTAACCAGCCCGAAGAAAATTAATCTATCGCCGTGTGATCCGACGGCTCAGGCCGTCGAGGCCGGGCAGGAGCACGCGCATTAGCTAGCCCCTACTCCACCGTAAACACTGCCTTGGCGAGGCCGCGGTTGTTGTTTTCGTCGAGGGCTTCGAAGACGATGCTGTGGGTGCCGGGCTTGAGGTCGGGCAGGGTGAGGCGGAAGACTTCGTCGTTGGAGTCGAAAAGGAGGTCCGTCGGAATGGCTTCGGTGACGGGTTGGCCGTCGAGGCGGTAGCTGGCCTCCACGATGTTGCCCCACTCATCGTTGGCGACGAAGACGAGCACGGTTGCGCCGTCGTCGTCCTTGGTCTGATTGTGCAAGGTGACGGTCGGGCTGGTGTTGTCGATCAGGAAAGGCTGGCTGACCATCGAGCCGCTGCGCACTTCGCCGGGTAGGTTGCTGGGGGCGTCGTTGGCGGTGATTTTAAAGCTATAGTAGCCGTCGGCATAGCCACGCGTGGTCGTGGAAAATGCGGCGTCGGCCTGGCCCTCGGCGAGTGTGATCCAGTCGCTCTCGCCGTCCTGCTGGATCTGCACGGTGTAGCGCAGCTCGTCGCCGTTGGGGTCGAAGGCTTTCCAGGCCACGGAAACATGGCCGGTTTCGTCGGATACGAGCACCTTCTGGTTGTCGGGCTTGGGCTTGTTGAGCGCAGCCGTGGTCTTCGAGGCGTAGGCGAGCTCCTTGGGGTTGAGCGTGGTGGGCGAGGAATTTTCCGCCGTGAAAATGCTCAGGCCGATCGGCATGACATTGATCACACCCACGAGCGGAGCGAGGTTTCGCGTGCCGTAGTAGGCGGTGAGGCCGCGCAGGGTCGCGTCGTCGGCAAACTTGACTTGATACTGCAGGTAACGTGCGGATGGGCTGGCGACGGCACCTTCGTCGAGCTCGGTCCATGGGCTCCAGGTGTCGTCGGGCTCGGCAGCGTTGCCCGTGCGAGTTTCGATGGTGAGGCCCGCGGACTGGCCGGGTGCGCCGAGGGTGCGCAGGCGGCCCCAACGGGCCACGGCACCGGCGTCAATCGGATCCGCGGTGAAGATGGAATCGCCGGACTTATCGGTGAGCCGGTAAACGGCGGACGGGTTGCTCGTGAAGACGAAGGTTTCCTTGTCTGCGCCGACGTCGGTTAAAATCACGGAGACCTCGCCGCCGCGCTGGGCCTCGTTGAGCATGCGCCAGTCGTCGGCGTTGGTCACCGAGTAGAGGCGGCCGTCGATATCCGAGCCGACGAGGAATGCGCCATCGTCCGCGCGGGTCGTAAACTGCATGTTCGCGCCGCCCGGGGACCACACCGGCGAGACAAAGCCCTCGGCGTCGAGCTTGAGCAGGAAGCTCGGCGCACCGGCGGCGGCGGGTTTATCTTCCTTGTCCTTGCTGCTGTCGCCGTTGTCGGCGTCGCTGTCGCCAGAGTTCATCTGAAACTTGGCCAGGAGCGTGGCGAGATTCTGCGGTGGTTTGTCGCTGCCGCCACCCTTGTGCCAGGTGGTGAAATAGATGTCCTCGCCGTCGACCATGATGTTGGCGATTTCGTCCGTGCCCGCGCTGTAGAGCACCTCGCCAGTTTCCTCACCGGTGATGCGGTAGAGGTAGGCATTGGGCCCGGCACCGGCAATCAGCGCGCCGTTGTCGTCCCACGCCATGCGGGTCAGGTGGGTGCGGTCGCTTTTAAAATACGGCTCGGTCTCGGCGTTGAGCTGGTGGTCGGGCGCGAGTTTATAAATGCGGGCCTGAGCGCCGGTGGCGACGTAGAGATTGCCATCGGCGTCAAACGTCATGTCCCAAATGTAGAGCTCCTCCGGGTCGAAGAAAACCTCCGGGCGGCCACCGGGTGCAATGCGATATACCGCGCCATCGGGCGAGGTGCCGACGAACAGGTTGCCCTCGGCGTCGAGCGCGAGTGCGCGCGTCATGATGGTGTCGGGCTTAAAGACGATTTCGGCCTTGGGCTCCTCGACGTTGGGGTCGAGCGAGTAAACCACGCCTTCGGTGCCGGTGCCGAGGTAGAGCTTGCCATCGGGGCCTGCGACGGCGGTCCAGATATTGGTGTCGTCGAGCACGGCGACTTCCTCCAGCGTCGGGCTGGCGGAGAGGCCGCCGAGGTTGTCGAGGGAGACGTTTTCCAGCTTGCCGCCAAAGAAGTCCGCGTAGGAATTTTGCGTCAGCGATTCGGTGCGGACGGCGTGTAGCGGCAGAGCGGTCAGGGTGGACAGCGCGGCAAGGGTGAGGCGCGATTGGATCATGGTTGGCAAATTAATTTTCGACGGGCAGGCGGATGCGATAGGAGCCGGAGAACACGCCCGGCGTGGCAAAAGAGGTTTCCCAAACGGTGACTTCGTGGGTGCTCGCAATGGGCTCAATCGTGCGGCTGGAGCTCATAAGCGAGCGCGCCGATGGCGGCAGGTCTTCGAGGTTTTGGCCGTTGGCGCGGAAGCCGCGGGCGGGGCGGAGCAGCTTCACGTAAACGCGCTGGTTGTCGCGGCGGGTGCGGAAGTAGTCGAGGATTTCGCCAAAGCTGGATACGCTGGGCGAGTAGCCGTCGTCGATGCGGTCGGCCGCAGAAGCATCGCCCACGAACAGCGTCAGCGTATCGCCGGCGGCATTGGTCGGCACGGGTGCTTTAATGACCTCGCGTGATTGCTCGTCGCGGTAGCTGCGCAGGCGGATGGCGAGCTCGACCTCGTTGCCCGGCTCGGCGTTGCCACTGAGGATCTGCAGGCGGTCCATGGTGGTCGACTCACGGGGCGAGGTCAGCGTGACATCGAAGCGCAGTGACTTGAGGTTCGTCGGCTCAAAGGGGTTTTGCGCGAGCATGCCGAGGAGGTCCCAGACTTCGAAGATCGAGCCGAGAATGTTACCCGATGAGCTGCGCGACCACACCAGCGGATCGTAGCCCTCGTAGTCGGCCGTGACGGTGAGCGCGTAGGTAAGGTCGTCCGCGGTTTCGAGGGTGGAGGTCACTGCGCTGTAAACGCCGAGCACCGCAATGAAGGGCGACATCTGATCGTTCTGAAAAAGGTTACCCGTGTAGGTATGCGTCTCACCGGAGGGGTCGGTGAGGTGCACGGAGTAATCGGTGAGCTGTGGTGGCAGGCCGATCTCGCCGGCAATGGCGGTCAGGCGGTCCTGGTAAATCGTGCCCACGACGGGCCCGGCATTGGCCAGCTTAAACGAGCGCGGAACGGCGCGCACGATGGTCATGATCTCGGCCGGAGCGACAGGGATATTCGTCGGGCCGCCCAAGAGGAACGGGTGACCAAAAGCCAGGAAGTCGTCTCCCTCGCGCCAGGTGCAGGTGCCGGTTGCGACCATGGAAAAATCGCCATCGAGCAGGACGCCCGCCACGGGAGCGCCAGCCGAAATGTCGTCTGCCGTGAGGTTATCCGCCACGCCGCCGGGGGCGCTCATCAGGTCGAGGTTCATGGCCTTGGCATAGGCGCGAAAGGGCTCCAGCGATTGCGCAGAAATGCCAGACATGGTGAGTGGCGTCGGCGCGGGCTTGAGATCGGTTAGGATGTCGCCACTGGAAGTGTGCGCGGTTTGGATTTCATTGCCCGTGGCAAATTGCTGCGTGGGGCGGGGCAGGTCTTCGATACGGATCGCGCCGCTGGCCGGGGCGGCGGCGCTGCCATTGGCGGTCTTGGTATCGGGGCGACCTTTTTCAAAAACGGCGAGCATGTTATCGATCGGGGTAATGCCGATGATGGCCTGCTCTTTGGGCCAGAGGTAGCCGTAGGCGTAGGCACCGATCAGCTTGCCATCGATGTAGCAGGGGCTGCCACTCATACCGCCGACAGGGCCGCTGAGCACCTGCGAGGCGTCGAGGGCTTCGGCGATGATGACGGGCTCATTGGGCCCGGCGAAATTCTGGGAAATGCCGAGGATGTTGAGGTTGAACTCGACGATCTCGTTACCCTGCACGACGGTGCGCCAAGTGGCCTTCATGCCGGGCTTGATCTCCGACAGCGGCATGGTGGGCGTGCTCGGCGCGGGCGTCTTGCTCCAGGCAATCGATGCCATGGAAAGGAGGATTAACAGGGGGAAAATGCCGACGCGTTTCATTCGTGCTTGGAACTTAATGGATTAAAACGACAGCGCAACCGTAAGTCAGTTCCGGGTAACATATTATGAGCGGAGGCATTTATGGTAGGGACGCACCTCCGGGGCGTCCGTCACGTTATGTTGGCTAAACTTGCTGAAACGCGGACGCCCCGGAGGTGCGTCCCTACCCATTTATCATGAAAAATTTGGAGCGGGAATTTCAGCGGAGGAACACGGCGCGATGCTCGCGGAGGAAATTCGCCAACGCGTGAGCGGCGGACAAATGGGCGGCGATGCGTTGCGGAAGCTCCAGCGAGGACGGCGTTTCGAGCGTGTAGCCATGGTAGGCACCATGCTGATCCTCGAAGTAGTAAGGCTCCGGCCAGTCGTCGCGCGGGGGCAGTGGGTAGGGGCGGGCAATGACGCCGCCTTCCGCCTCGAAGTCATCGATGAGCGTGGCTTGCTCGATGGGTAAATGCTCCGCCATGGCGGCGAGGAGGGTGTCAGTCGCGTTGGGAATATCGTCCCGACGCAGCGCATAAAGATACGCACCTTGGGCTTCCCAGTCTTCGTGCAAATGCAGGTAGGCGTGGCAGGGCGGCAGCTCGCGCAGGACTGCAAGGTGCCCGGAAACTTCAGCCGAGACGGGGTTGAGGTAATCGCGGTTCAGGTCGATGTCGTGCGCATTTTCCCGTGAGCCACGCGCCATGCCTGCCGGATTGAGCAGGGGGAACAGAAAGACCTCGATGCCCACAAATTGATCGGTGTGGCGGAGCAGCTCGCGCGCGGCATAGCTGCTGGCAGGCTCGTCCCCATGGATACCGGCCGAGATGTAAAGCCGTAGCGGCTGGGCCTCGGCGGCGGGCAGGTGAAACCATGGGCGCGGAAATCCGTCCACTGCATTGAGCGCATGGGTGCGCCAGCCGTGTTGCGGGGCTAGCTGGGCGGTGTCTTCCGCGAACTGGCGGCTATCGAAAACTGGCGACATAACCGAGCTTAACGCGGAACGCCTGCTTGTCATCCCTGGTGGGCATTTTTGCGCGGCTTACTTGTGCGGGGGTGACATGGTCTTAGGCGCGGATTTCGTCTCGGGCGTGGTGACGGCTGGTGTTTCGAGCAGCTTCATGCCGTCGGCGTTCAGTTGCTTGAAGCGCTGCTCCCAGTCCTTGGCTTTGGCGGTGATGTCAGCGTTCGTCGTCTCTTGTTGGATCGCGTAGCAGAGGTCGGAGCAGTAGCCGAGTGCCTTGAGCTGTGCGATGACCAGCGACAGGCGCAGGCTGACGTCTTCGCTGAAAAGCAGCTCGCCAGTCGTGCGCTTGGTGGCGCGTTCGCGGGCCTCAAGCTCAGCCTTGGGTAAGCCGAGAATCTTGAGGCTCTGGATATGGCCGCTCTTTTTCCAGGCATCGAGCTGTTGGGTGACTTCCGTATTAAACTTGGCAATCTGCTCTACCCACGCCGTGATGTCCGGCCCGGGATCTTTGATCCAGAGTAGCTTGTCGACGTTTTGCTGCTGGCTGGTGACGCTGTAAAGCAGCCCGTAGGCATCGTCGGTCGCATGGTTATTTGGCTGTGGCGCACATCCCACGAGAGCGACGAGTGCAAGAAAGGAAAGGATTCGAAAAAGAGCCATCTGTGATAAGCTATAGGCAGAAATCATGGTGACGCCAGCGGAAATCTCTCCGATCACAATACTCGACATTTTGTGGGAAACTGGCTTTACTGATTGCTCGAATGACTGAGGGGGAATCCATTCGTTTTAAACGCCTCACGCGTCTGATCTCTGAAAATTTTGGCGCGTTCTTTGCCGTGATTGCGTTGGATGGCAAAATCTTGCACTTCGACCTTAGCAAGGCGGCCATTCTCGGGCTGCAAGCGGACAAGCTGATCGGCTATCCGGTTTACGATCAAATTTTACCCGGCATTCATCGGGAGATGTGGCCGCTGTCGTGTGAAGTCGATTGCGACTGTTTTCCACTGGTCGTGGAGTATACCAAAGTGGACAAAACAGTGCTATGGGATGCCGAAATTGACTTGGTGGAAGGCAATGTAATCCTGCTGGGCAATGTGGTCGAAGATGCCAGCAATCAAAGCAAGAGCTATGATTTGCTCGCTGAACGAGTCCGCCGCCACGACCGGCTGATGGGCAATTTGCCGGGCATGGTTTACCGCTGTCGTTTGGATCGGGACTGGACGATGGAATACGTCAGTGAAGGCGTGGTGGCATTGACCGGTTACTCTCGCGAGGAACTACAGTCCGGAGAAATCTCCTGGGGCGAGGATTTGATCATCGCCGAAGATCGCGATTATACTTGGAACACCGTTCTGGAAGCACTGAGCAAACAAGAAGCGTTTGTCCTTTATTACCGAATAAAGACCAAGAGTGGGGCGATTCGCACGATATGGGAGCGCGGAGTGGGCATTTTTGATGCTGAGGGAAAAGTGACCGCACTTGAGGGCTTTATCGCTAATGCGACACCTTTGGTGGAGGCGCAGTCCGAGCTGCGGATCACGAACACCAAGTTGAACAACATTCTGAATGCCGCGACCGAAACCGTGGTCATCATGACGGATACCGACGGCGTCATCACCACATTCAACCGTGGTGCCGAGAAGCTGCTGCATCACCGCGCGGAGGAAATGGTGGGCAAGGAGACGCCGATCGCCATTCACGAGCCGGCAGAGGTAATTACTTGCGCGGAGGAGCTAACCGCCGAGTTGGGTGAACCCGTTTCGGGCTTCGAGACTTTTGTGGCTTATGCGCGTCGGGGGTTGCCGGATCGACGGGTGTGGACATTTGTCCGCAAGGACGGCTCGAAGTTTAAGGTCGATCTGATCGTCACCGCCGTGCGCAATGACGATGGCGAGATCATCGGCTTTCTCTGGGTGGCGGAAGACATTACCAACCAGCTCCAAGTGCAGGACGACTTACGCTTGGCCAAGGAGCGTGCCGAGGCGTCCAACCGCGCCAAAGATGAATTTCTCGCCGTGATCAGTCACGAGATGCGCACGCCGCTCAATCCAATACTGGGCTTTTCCAATATGCTTTTGCAGGACTGCGAAGACGAGGAAGCCCGGGAAGGCCTGGAGATCATCGAGCGCTCCGCCTACAAGCTGCTTCACCAGATCGAGGACATCCTGAACTTCATCGGCATCGACAAGCAAAAGACAAAGGTGGAGCTAAAGCCGACGCAGGTTTGGACCTATAGCCATAACGTGGTCCGCGATCTGGAAAGTATGTCCAATGGTAATGAATTCAGTGTCGTCAATGGCTGCGATTCGCTGGCACCGGCGATAGATAAATCGCTCACTGTGCTGCTCGATAGCGAGCTGACCAGCCAGATATTGAGCAACCTCATCACCAATGCATTCAAGTTTACTTTGCGTGGCAAAGTATGCCTGCACGTCGGGTGGCGCGATGAGGATGGCGGCGTGTTACGTTATGAGGTGAGTGACACTGGTATTGGTATTCCCCGCGACAAGCACGATACGATTTTCCAACCGTTCACTCAGGTCGAATCGAACTACACACGACGCTATGAGGGCGTGGGGCTTGGCCTGGCCATTTGCTCCAAGCTCATCGAAGTGCTCAATGGCAGGATGGCTTTCCAAAGCGAGATCGGCGTAGGCTCGACCTTTTGGTTTGAGCTGCCTGCCGTTCGCGTGGATGGCACCAATGGGGAAGCAACCGCCGAAGAAATGAACGCCCAGCTCTTCTCGAAGTTTCGCGTGCTGGTGGTGGAGGACAACCTCGACAACCGCAAACTCATCGTGGGCTTCCTGCAAAAAATCGGCGCGGATGTCATGACTGCACCCGATGGGCCGACTGCAGTGGAGCGCTGCCGCCAATATGATTTCCACGTCGTGCTAATGGATATCAGCATGCCCGAGATGGACGGCTTTGAAACGACGCAGCAAATCTTCGCGGGCTGCTCCACTGAGCCAAAAGTAATTGCCGTTACCGCGCATGCTTCGGAGGACGTTAAGCAGAAATGCGCAGCCATGGGCATGGTCGATTTTTTGCCCAAGCCAGTTACGCTGGAGTCGTTGCGGACAGTACTGGAATCGCACTGGAGCCTGCGCTGATTACTTCGCTTTGAAACTGAATGCGAGCTCGGCGACTTCCGGGCCGCGGCTCAGGCGGTTGGCCGGGATCTCCACTTCGATAATGATGCGCGGCTGGTCGGACTTGGCGCCCCGGTAGATTTCCGCACCGAGCCAGGGGCTGCGGGCCTTGGTGAAGGCGAACCCGCGGCTCTCCAGTTCTTGCCCGAGTTTTGAGGGGTCACCCCCCAGTGGCAGGCGAATCATCAAGTGGCCATTTTCGCCTTTGTCATCGGCAAACTGGCATTGCACCTCGGGGTGATGCTTCTGCACGATCACGAGCAGTTTGGCGGCTTTCTCCAGGCGATGGCGTAAATTGCGTGGTTTCATACTTGGTCAACACAGGCGATTGCTGAGGGAGCAGTCTCGCCTGAGATGGGGGTCTTGTCGAGCATGTATCCGGTTAGTTTGCTGGTCCAAGATGTTCGGCCAGAACGTATTGCAGCTCATTCGCAGTGATGTGCGGGCGGCGGATCACGCCGACTTGGTCGATCAGCACATTGGTGGGCAGCGCGGTAACGCCCCACTCGGTAATGGTTTCGCGCTCTTCATCCATGCGCATGGGCCAGCTGACGCCGATGGCTTCTTCAATCGAATTTACGCGTCGGCGGCTGGTGTCCATCGCCACGCCAATCAGCTCAAAGCCGCGGTCCTTATATTTGTGGTGCAGGTAGGCGAGACCCTTCAATTCCTCAATCGATTGCGGCACGCTGGACGACCAGAAATGCACGACGACTAACTTGCCGCGATAGTCTTTAATCGAGATGAAGTCAGATTGGCCCTGTGGGCGCGCCTTGATCTCCGGAGCCATGGAGCCGATGTTCAGCTTTTGCAAACCCGGGTGCCCGGAGTCGGCGGCGGGTGCGGCTTGCTGTGCCTGTTTCTGTGTTGGCGGAACGGTTTGCACCTTGGGCCCCGGGGTTGGTGCGGGAGTCGCTGTCTTGGTGGTTCGCGGTGAGCTGCGGGTGTCCCCATCGGGAAACTGCTGCTTGAGGTAGGCTTGGTCCTCGGCGGAAAAAGCGTCCAGCGAGTAGAGTGATTTGCCGCCACCGTCTTTGGCAAAGACGATCATGCCGTTTTTAAACGTGACCACCTTGCCATCGATTGATGCGCCGTCACTCATGGTGAACGTGCGCCCTTGGGCGATTGCAGCGAAGAGTAGCGTGAAGATGGTCAGCCAAATGCGGGGACGGCTTAGTGGCGATTTCATGCTAGTGCACAATATGACTGCGAGGATAAATGACAACCACGGATTCCCCTCATCTTTGTCACAAAGAAAAACCGGGAGGGCCATTGCGGACCTCCCGGCTTGTAGCGGCTTCACGGAAGCCTGGGTGGACTGACTCCTATTTCCACTGTGAAACTTTGTGATGCAAAGTTCGGATCGACTGCCAGCCTTGGCGCCCGTAGCGCTCCAGGTAGGACGAGCAGAGAATGACGAGCACGCCCGTGCCCGCGAGTGACAGCCATATCCAGTCGCTTTGGTAGAGATCGGCGGCGTAGCGCAGGTGGTAGACCAGGCCAACGCCCAGACCGCCAAGGCCGATGCGGAAGATCCAGCGCTCCTTCATCGCGTAGCCGCTCAGGATCACGGATAGCGACGTGCCCACCATGAGTAACGACGAGTAGGCGGACTCAAAGAACATGAGTTGAATCAACGCGCCACCAACGGCGACCAGTGCGGCGGTGCGCCGTACGGCATGACCGCCGCGGGTCATCTTCGTCGACATCAAGGCCGCGATCATGGTTAACGGAATTAGCGTTACGGGAACAAACCACTGGTCGCCGTGCAGTCCGGTGGCATTGATCGCCGTTGCCCAGGCTACGGCGGCCGGTGCCAGCGAGATCAGGCGCGAGGCGTTGGCGCATGCGCTGTTTTTAAGCACGCGCGGCAGGCCGGTGTAGAAGACGAGTGTTAGCGTCGTAAATAACAGGCTGATTAGCAACTCGGAGTCGTTGCCATGGAGCATCAAGTTGCGGCCAATTTGTAAGCCGAACGGCGCAAAGAGCAGCGTGCGCATGGCAACGCCGTCCCAGGTTTTCATCGAACTTTGTGATGCAAAGTAACGGCGGTCGGCCCAGATCAAACCGGCCAGCTGCGCAAACCCAAGCATGGCGACGAGGTTGGGATCGCGCGTTGTTAGCAGGAGCAGGCTGTTGCCGATGATGTAGAGCAACGTCAGTTTCTTCGCCTGCTTACGCGCCATCGCGGCAAAGCCCAGATACGTGAGCGGGATCAGTAGCAAAAGCGCACCGGCAAACGTTGGCCACATTAGCGGCCCCGGATCGGTAAAGGCAAAGGCCTCGCGGAACCCGTTAAAGGATTCCTGGCCGATTTGCTTGGCGTAGAGCATGGCGCCGAGTTGCGCGAAGTTTGCCGGCAGTAGCGCGGCCCCGAGGGCAAAAAATGTTCGCGCGCCTTTGTCGTCCTTCCACCGGGAAATACAGAACCAACCGCAGCCGCTGAGCAGCACCGTGAGCCCGAGGAATTGCAGGTAGCGGAAGACCTCGTCGGTCTGCATCCAGTCTTTGACGAGGAAGGCTAGCGCCGAGGCCAGCAGGGTGGTCGCGCCCAGCCAACGAAGCAGCTTGGGCAAGGGCGGCCACTGCCATTCCCGGGCCGGGCCAGCCGCTGGCTTGGCTGGGGTGTCTTCAGTAGCTTGTGGCGGAAGTGGGGGCGGAGACATGGGCGTGTCGTGGAGCGAGGAGTCAGTGTTCATGGCTTACGTGGGTTGAAGGTTATTGGGCTGCGGGCGGCTGCTGTTTTGCCAGCATGGCATCTAACTCGGCGTCCAGCTCGGCGTTGTTCTCCGACTCGGTGAATTCATCGGTGAAGGCGTCCGCGTCGAGATCGGCTCGGATTTCGGTTTCGACCAGCTTGCCCTCCCAGCGCTCAAAGACATCCTCGATGTCATCAAGTAGTGCGACTTCGCCCGGCGTGGTGAGGGCGGCGGCTTCAGCGCGCTGCTCCCGGGCGGCGAGAGTGTGCTGTCGGCGTTGGAGTTCGCGGACGCGTTCTTCGACGCGGCGCAAATCGCTGGTTAGTTGTTTTTCCAGGCGTCCATGTTCGGCGGCTTCCCGCTCCAGTCGCGCTTGTTCCTCTTGTGCTGCAGTGCGTCGGCGCAGGCATTCGCGTGCTCGTTCGCGGTCGGTTTCGATGCACTTCGCGGCGCGTTCTTCCCAGAGTTTTGCATCGGTGGATAGCTGCTCGGCACGCTGCCGCAGGGACTCGCCATCGCGGCGCACGCGGTTAAGTTTCACCCGGGCTTTCGCCGCGTGTTCGCGGGCTTCGATCACGGCAGCGTTGACCACGGCTTCGTGATTTTCCACCCGGTCGAGCACGTTCTCGAAATGACTGCTCAGGCTAATGCGATATCGTTTGAACCATTTTTTCATCGTGTATTCCTTGTGTTGAAGATTGGCCCAACCTTCATCGCATCCCGTGCCAACTGTGGTTTTTGTATGCTCGAATTTTTTGTAAGGTGTTGTTATTCAAATGAATAAGTTTTTAATCGAGTCGGACCATCTCGTCTTCACTAACTGGCGAAAAACGCATGCTATGACCGCCGTTGTGCATTCTATGTCAATGGGTCCTCGGAAAACTCTCTCCTCAAAAGGCAATTGCCAGGCATCGCCTGGTATATTCATGATGCGGCTTCGATGCTCCCCCTTTACTCGGTTTTGTTCGCGCTATCCGGCTTTGCGTTTTTAAGCGCGGAAATCATTCAGATTCGTGAAATGGGTCTGCGGAACGGATAGACTCCGACCTCGGCGGCTGGAGTCTGGTCGACATTTTTTATCCTAGGCGCAAAGCTTGAGGCGGCTGGCAACGAATCGCATCGCCGCCGCCCGTCGATACGGCAATGCGGAGCTAGGTATGGCAGTGAGCCTGGTGATCATCCACGCGTTGCGACCGACCAAAAAAGGGTTAATTTTCTTGAAAACGAGCGCTTGACACCAGCATAGCAACCCTGTTTGCTTTCGCGCTTCTGTCCTTGCTCAGGTGGTGGAATTGGCAGACACGCTGTCTTCAGGTGGCAGTGCCTTCGGGCGTGCGGGTTCGACTCCCGCCCTGAGCACCATTTTGGTTGTTGGTAGACGGTTTACAATGGCTTCAGAATTCTATTCTGTGCGGGCGGAATTTCTACCCTGCATGGGGTGCCAGTGCGAGATTAGAACTGTAAGATCCAGCTATTGCGGGGCTTGAAGTTGATTCAGCAATTTTTGCTCTGAAGATACGCAGTTATTGTAAAGTTTTGCGTTTAGTGAACCAGGCTACTCGGGCGACCTGTTTTTGCGTTTCTTGAGCTTTATATTGGTCATATGCGGAGTGCTTTTGTGCCAGTTGATGGGTCGTTAGCCGACTTACTTGGAAGTTGAATTCTTCACTGGAGCTCGGATCTCTATTTGTTTTGAGCGTCTTTTGCAGAACGGGAAATTTGTTTGGGCTGCTCATATGCATCCGCGCGGCGCCACCAGTTAACTTTGCGTTGCAAAGCAACTCGTCCCACCATGTGTGCGGCGACCGGTGCGGTGAGATAGAAGAAACCAATAATCATAAGCGCTTGGATGAACACGCGTAGCTCAGGCATGGTGATGACTATCCCAATCAACATGAGACTTAGACCGAATGCACCTGCTTTGGTCGCCGCATGGGTGCGGCAATACAGGTCTGGCATTCGCACCACACCAAGTGCTGCGATGAACGCAAAGGCTGCTCCAACTAGCAGAAACATGCTGGCGATAATGGTCATCACGATGCGTCCTCCTGCGTTTCCAAGTAGCGAGCTAGCGCGACTGTAGCGATGAAGCTAATCACCGCGATCGCCGCTGCGGCGTTGAGGTAAGAAACAAAGCCACTAGTCAAAACAAGCGTGACTAGCTGCGCCATGATGAGCGCAGCAAACAGATCAAGCGCGACAATGCGATCCATCACCGTGGGTCCCCGTGCAATGCGCCAAAGAGTCAAGAGCATGGCACCTCCTACGGTTGTTTGCGCGAAGACAATTACCCAAAGAGGAATGACGGGCAGTTCAGAATACATGAACAATCCTTTCCTTCAACGTGCTTTCCATTTCGCGGACTACCGCCTCTGGTGAGTCCACATACATGGCGTGGATGAGCAGCTTTTGGCGGTCGGGCGACACATCTAAGCTTAGCGTGCCTGGTGTCATTGTAATCAGATTTGTGTAGGCTAAAAGTTGCCGCTCGCTCAGGTCGCCAACAAATAGCTCTACCTTCGCCGGTTTCATTCGATGCGAGGGGGTGAGCACGTCCATGGCTACGGATAGGTTGCTCTTGATGACTTCTCGCAAGTACACCAACACAAACTCTGCAATGCAAAGTAACTTTTTAATTTGGGCCATAGTGGGTGGTTGTTTGCGGTTTAAGGACCTCGTCGATATAGGCCTGCGGATCGAGGAGCTGAGCACTGGCAGATTCAGCTAATGCAAACAGCGGCTGACTCCACAGACCGATGATTACCGTCATGACGGCAAGGGCGACACATGGTGTAACTAGACTCCATCCTGCTTGACCAAGGTTTTCCGGCTTATTGCCTTGCGGAGCGTCTTTCCAGAACGCTTCGGCCCAGATCTTCGTCATGGAGTAAAGCGTCAGCACGCCGACTAGTAACGCAACCGTCACCAGCACGTATAGTTCGGCGTCCAAGCCAGCTTTAATCACGCTGAACTTCGCCCAGAAACCGGATAACGGCGGAATACCTCCCAAGGAGAATGCAGGGATGAAAAATAGCAGCGATAGCCCTGGTGCCCAGCGATAGAGGCCGCCAATTTCTTTTAGATTTGCGGTTCCGCAACGCCGTATGATGACGCCTCCGAGTAAGAATAAATTCGTCTTCACGATGATGTGGTGCAGCGTGTAGAAAATGGCTCCTGTCAGCGCCAGCGCACTGCCGATTGCCAGGCCCATCACCATGTAGCCAATCTGGCTGATGATGTGGAATGAAAGAATTTTTCTAATTTCGTATTGCGCGGCCGCCCCGAGAACCCCGGTAACCATCGTTGCTCCGGCCAAGAAGATGAGCATCCCCTGGACTACTTCAAATTGGCTGTGAAAGAGCAACGTGTAAGAGCGGATCAGTGCATAGACGCCAACCTTGGTCAGTAGACCGGCGAAGAGCGCCGAAATCGCCACACGTGGCGTGTGATAGCTCGCGGGTAGCCAGAAGAAGAAGGGAAACAACGCCGCCTTCACTCCGAAGGCTGCCAGCAGGAACATCGCGCTGGAGTTTATTAGAAACGCGTCATTTGAGCCCGCCAGTCTTGCCGCAATGTCAGCCATGTTCAGCGTGCCGAGTTTGCCATAAAGCAACCCGACGCCGCAGAGGAACAGTATTGAGCTAACCAGATTGATGATCAGGTATTTGACACCGCCTTCCAGCTCGGCGCGACTACCGCCCAAGGTTATTAAGACAAACGAAGCCAGCAGCATCACCTCGAACCAAACGTAGAGGTTAAATAAGTCGCCCGTAATGAAGGCCCCGTTTACGCCAGTTATCAGCAAGTGAAACAGAGCGTAGTAATGAGAGTGGATCAGGCGTTCTTCGATATCACGCAGGGAGTATATAACGACTGCCAAGGCAACGATGCCGGTGATCAATACCATCGATGCGCTGAACAGATCAGCGATCAAAGTAATCCCAAATGGCGAGGGCCAGCCGCCGGATTGAAACGTGACAAAGCCATTGTCCCAAACTTCCGTAAAGAGCTTGGTCGATGCAGCTAAAAGCGCGCCGGCACCGACGACTGCAATGCCGCGATTCCAGACCGTCCGCTGGCTGGTCAAGAGGCACAACAGCGCGCTCAGCGCAGGAATGATAATGCATGCCAAAAGCCAAATCATGATATACGGTCCGTTTCGTTAAATGCGTTGACGTCATCACTGCCGACGGCCCGATAAGCCTTGAGCAGCAGAGAAATGGCAAAGACTACCAGGCCAAAGCCGATGACGATTGCTGTTAGCACAAGTGCTTGGGGCAATGGATCGGCATAGCCAGCGGGCGGAAGCTCGGTCTCGCTGAGCGCAAAGGCTGGTCGATCAGGAGTGAGGCCTCCAGCGGCGAAGACCAATAGGTTTGCAGCTTGGCTCAACAGAATGATGCCGATGATCAGCTTCATGAGGCTGCGGCGCAGGAGGCAGAAAATACCCGCCGCGAAAAGCGCTCCGATCAGTATGGAAATGAGTAGGTCCATCAGGCGTCCTCCTCCTCTTCGGTGGCGAGCGCATGTGCGCACTTGAGTGTGAACCCGATCACTACGAGATACACACCGATATCGAAAAGCAGCGGTGTGCCGAGCTTCACCTTACCAAGCAAAGGCAACTCAAAGAATGGCAACCAAACTCCCTGCATGAAGGCACCACCATATGCCATGCCAAAGAATCCACTGGCTCCGGCCATTGCGAGTCCGATGGCCATGAGCGTCATTGGCTGGAGAGGCAGACGACTCTCTGTCTTGTCCCAACCTTGGGCGATTGCCATCAGCAGCACCGATGAGGCCGCAATCAGCCCGCCGATAAAACCGCCACCCGGTAAGTTGTGTCCGCGGTAGAGCACGATGAAAGATAAAACCAAGAGCAACGGGCTGATGTAACGACTGGCGATAATTAGCAGGGTCGATGTCATGACTTTGCCTTTGTTTTGGGGGACGTCTTGGTGTTTTTCCGTAGGAGGGCCCAGACACCGATTGCCGCGATCGCGAGCACGATTATTTCACCAAAGGTGTCCAATGCCCGGAAATCCACCAGGATCACATTCACCACGTTGGCACCATGCGCCTCCGGATAACTCCATTCAGCCAGCTTTTCCGAGATGTTGGGTGCGAGTTGCAGCGCCTTGGACTTTAGGATCAGTAGCGTGACCAGGGCACCCGCGGCGATGCTGACAATGGCGTCGAACAACACTGTCCGCGTCTGCGAAAGTTTCTTCATGTTGGGCAGCTTGTAGACGACCCAGGCGAATAGCGCCACGGTCAGCGTTTCGACTAATATTTGTGTAATCGCCAGGTCCGGTGCGCTGTAGACTGCAAAGATCAACGCCACGCCGTAACCAATCACGCCGAGAGCGATGAGGGCGGTTAGACGTTTTTGCGCTGTAATGGCCAAGGCGATGGCTATTAGCATGATGATCGCGACGACAAAAGCTGGCCATGAAAAGGCGTCTACCCCGTCCCCCAGCGAGTAGCTTTCGAAACGCCAGAGTTTGAATCCGATCAAGCCAACCGTACTGCCGATGATGGTGAGCAGGTAGTTTCTCAGGTAACCTGATTGCAGAAATTTCGTTTGCCAGTTGGCCAAGCCGACCATACCGCGTAGCGCCAAGTCGTAGACTTTATCTGCGGAGGGCACCTTCAGCTTCGAGGTGATGGCCAGCGCTTTCATGTGGTAACGAAGCACAATGAAACCTGCGACTACGGTGAGCACGCTCAGCAGGAGTGCGACATTGACCCCTGTCCAAAGTTTGACCTCGGCGGACGCCGCATCAGGGGCCATGACCGACATGGCGGAGGCCATAATTGGATTTAGTAGAAAGGGGGCTAGTCCCAGGATGATGCTCAGTCCGGCTAAAATAATTGGACCGATGCGCATGCTCCAGGGGGCTTCGTGGGGATGCTTCGGCAGTGCGTGGAGATCGGCCTTGCGCCAGAACGGCAGCACGCCAGCTTTCAAGGCGAGCGCGAGCAGCATTGCGTTTCCCGCAATGAGCACCGTTGTCACCAGCCAGCCCCATTCGCCATAAGTCGATGCCTTGTAAGTGTATTCCTTGCCGATGAATCCGAAGAGTGGCGGCAGTCCCATTTTAGAAATGGCTGCCAAGAGAGCGGCACCCGCAGTCCAGGGCATGAGCACCCGCAATCCACCAAGGATGCGCGCGTCTCGTGTGCCGGTTTCGTGGTCAATGGATCCCGCAACCATAAACAGCGTTGCCTTGTAAAGTGCATGACCAAGCAGGAACAACAGCGCCGCGAGAGCCGCCTTTTCAGTCCCCAACCCAAGCAGGCATGTTAAGAGACCGAGCACGGCGAGCGTGGTGCCCGCGAGCATCTTTTTGAGGTCATGCTGTTGGAGTCCGAAGTAGCCGCCAAGCAGGAGCGTAAATCCTCCGGCAATGCTCAGGGTGAGTTCCCACATCTGCGTGCCTCCGAGTATGGGCAACATAAGGGCGAGCAGAAACACACCGGCCTTAACCATCGTCGCCGAGTGCAGATAGGCACTCACCGGTGTGGGTGCCGCCATCGCATTGGGCAGCCAGAAATGAAATGGAAACTGTGCGGATTTCGTGAAAGCGCCCAGGATGACCAGTGAGAAAATTGCCGGATAGTGCGCATGCTCGCGAATCACGTCACCAGTGGTCAGCAGCTCTGACAAATGCCATGTGCCGGCAGCGTTTGCCATCAAGATAAAACCAGCGAGCAGCGCCATGCCGCCGAGGCCGGTAACCAGCAATGCCTGTAGTGCATTACGACGCGCCAGAGGATCCGCATGATTAAAGCCAATCAGCAAGTAGCTCGTAATGCTGGTCAACTCCCAGAATACAAAGAAGAGTAACAGATGGTCGGATAACGCCAGGCCAACCATGGCCAACATGAACGCGTAGAGGTATGCGTAGAGTCGGCTCGCAAGCGGGTAGCCATGCATATATCCGCTGGCGTAAAGCATGATCAGCGCGCCAATGCCCGTAACCAACAGCGCAAGCAACAGCCCGACGCCATTCAGTTGCAACGAGAAATCGAGCCCAAGCGCAGGGACCCAATCCATGCGGAAGCTCGGTGCGTTACCCGCAAGTAGCTCACCGGCAAGCGGGCCGACCAGTAGGCCGAATGCTATGACCGCAGGTAACATCAACCATAGACCCCGCACCGGCTTGGGCAGTTGATTGGCCAGAAGAGACCATGGCACTGCTAGTAGCAGAACCGCGATGGTGATGGGCAGGAGCATCTCGCTATTCGGCTAGTAGTGCTTCCAGAAGCTGCATACCTGAGCCCTTTGCCTTGGCGGCAATTACTGGCACGGGCGACAGCCGCAGCATGTCCTCGGCATTACTTCCAAGAAGTAAAGCGGTCACGGTGTCTTTGCCGCGACACCCAACCACAATGAGATCACAGTTTAACTCCTGCGCTTCATAGCATACGGCGTGCGGAGCAACCAGGTTGCAGGCTTCCTGGCAATTGACCGTGATTCCTTTCGTGTCCAAGGTGTCCACGAATTCACGGTGTTGCTGCGCTGCATATTCCTGGGTTGTGCGCAAAAGCTCTTCCTGAGGAATCGTAACGCGGTGAGCTGAGCGACCAACATCATAGACGTGTAGACTCTCGATTGACGATAACCCTTCTGCTTGGGCAAATGCGGTCGCGATATCCATTGCGTGCGCGCAATGTTTCGAAAAATCTACTGAGACAAGGATGTTCCGCAGTTGGCAGGGCCAGTCTTTGGGGATTACCATGACGGAGCAAGGGGCTTTGCGAGCAAGGCGGATAGCCAAATCATGCCCGAAATTTTCCCGCGAGACGATGACCAGATCTGCCTCGGTTTCGACGACGACTTCTAGAACGGCAAGGGCTTGGCTGGAGCGATCGATGGCGCGATAGCCCACATGAGTATTCTCTGGGCCGGTCCAACTCTCTTCCACGAGAGTTTTCATTTCGTTGATGGCTTGCTCGCCCAAGGGGGCGGCGAGCCAGGGGTACTTCTCTTTGGCCTTCTCTGGAATATCTCCAATGTCCATGGGGTGGACGAAAATGACTTGTTCCGACCCCGCCAATTGAGCGACCTTCCCAGCCCACTGCACGATGAGTTCGCTGCCAGAAGTTAACGATAAGGGTATCACGATTCTTTTGTAGCGTTTCATAATTCACGAAATATATTTCGCAATTTGGCTTGCGCAAGTTTTTTAGCGAATTATTTTTCGTGAATTGAAAAGCGCCTAAAATTCAACAAGGTAGCAGCATGAATTCAGAAACCAATTGGACATTTTTTTCGAATCACACCCATGTCTTGGTCTGTTTAGCACGTAACTCGCAGCAGTCGCTGCGAGAGGTAGCCATCCAGGTTGGTATTACCGAACGGGCAGTTCAAAGAATTGTTTCCGACTTGGAGCAGAGCGGTTATCTCAAGCGAGAAAAATGCGGACGTCGTAATACCTACGTTATCCATCCTGAAATTGCGCTGAGGCATCCACTCGAGTCCCACCGCACGATTGGCGATCTACTCGAAGTCGTGGCGACTGAGTAACGCTGCTCCATTATTTAACGACAATGAGTGAAGATGATTTAGTGCGTCTGCGGCAGCAGCCCGATATCTCAGTGACGCGTTTGCGCTTGGCGCAGTGGGTCGAATCCAAGCCTATTCAGGTATTGATAATTGCTGTTATTCTGATCAATGCCGCTGTCCTTGGCTTGGAGACGAGCGCCGATCTGAGGTCTCAATATGGCGGGACTCTAAAAATAATCGATAAGCTCTGCCTGCTGGTCTTCGCCGTCGAATTGGGAATAAAGCTCTTCGCCTACCGGCGACACTTCTGGCGCAGTGGGTGGAACGTCTTTGATTTTGCAGTCGTGGCGATTGCTTTGGTGCCAAATGTAGGGCCTTGGTCTATTTTGCGGTCGCTGCGCATCTTGCGTGTGCTGCGCCTTATGACTATGGTCCCGCAATTGCGAAAAGTCGTAGCAGCTTTTTTGCATGCGATCCCGGGACTGTCTGGCGTTATTCTGGTCATGGCGATATTCTTCTATGTAACCGCCGTGCTCGCGACCACACTGTTTGGCACCGCCTTTCCAGACTGGTTTGGATCATTGGGTAAGAGCCTTTACTCGCTCTTTCAGATCATGACTCTGGAAAGCTGGTCCATGGGAATTGTGCGTCCGGTGATGGAGGTTTATCCGTGGGCATGGGCATTCTTTGTCCCGTTCATCGTCATCGCGACCTTCACCATTTTGAATTTATTCATCGGCATCATCGTATCGACGATGCAGGAGCTGTCGACACTGCCAGACTTATCTTCAAAGGATGCTGAGCTATTAAGTTCAGTCACTCGGATTGAAGACGAATTGGTAAAACTCAAAGATCGCCTAAAGCAGCTGCAAACGAATGCTAAGAACTAGAGCATTCAGGAGAAGTGGTGTCTGGACTGGTTAAGCACTTCGGATGCGTGAATCCAGAAGATGAAGCAATTGTTTTAATGACCGGTTCTAGTATGTGCCAATGGGGAAGTCCTGGCCGTAGCCGTAACTGGCGGGGTATTGGGCTTGGCCTTTGTGCTTTTCGGTGATCTCGGGCACTTGGCTCTCGAGGTAGGCCTTGAGCTCGTTGACGGATACGATGCCGTCACCACTGTCAGCTTTGCCCTGCAAAGCTTCGAGAAGAGTATAGGTGAATGCGCCGTGGCCCAGCGTCTCGAATTCGGTGGCGGTCTGATCGCTGGCGGTCGCGGTTAGCCAGTGCGTGCCCGTGCTGCGGGCGAGTTGAGCGATGGCTTCTTCTTCGGCGGCCCCGCGCTGGGCGACGGTTTTCAATGCGCCTTCGGACTGGCAGGCGTCGAGAATGAAGAGCTGCTTTTGTGCTGCGATGTCGCGTGAGTATTCCAGCAACTCATAACTGGAAATGCCGCGCTGCCTGAGCAACTGCGCATTGCCGTAAAGTTGGGTGAGGTCGCTCGGGGCCAGGTAGAACGCGGCCAGCGCATCGTCAGACACCACGCCATGGCCTGCGAAGTAGAAGATGAAAGCATCGCGCGGTGAAGCTTCGGCCTTGATGTTCTCCAACGTTGCGATGATGTTCTCGCGGGTCGCTTCCTCGTTGATCAGCGAATAAACCTGCGTGCGGCTAAAGATGTTGGCGCTTTGCTTTTGCAAGAGGTCGCGCACGGCGGTGGCATCTGCCTGGGCGTAGTTCAAGTTATGGTCCGGATTGGCGTATTCATTGATGCCGACCACGAACAGGTGTAGCGCGAGGCCTTGGTTGGTCGGCTCGGGCGCGTCTGCGGAATAGACGATGATTTCATCGGCCATGGATTCCGTGCCTTGGTCGTTGATTGCGATGGCCCGAAAGCGGTTGCGGCCTTCGGCGAGGGTGAAGGTGAAGCTCTCCTCGCGCTCATAGAGTTGATCCTCGTCGGCTTCTTCTGGTTCGTCGTCCTCGACAAATAAGCCGCGTGTGCCGCCGGTTACGAGTTTGCCGTTCTGGTAAATGCGGATGTCCTGGATTGGGCTGCCTTCGCAGCTGGCAGTGACTTTCAGCGTGACACTTTCCTCGGGGACCTCGACGGTTTCGAACTCGTCTTCCACTGTGAGCCCGCGCTTTTGTGGACCGTCGATCTGGACCGTGAGGCGTGGAGCGAACCGCAGTTGCTCGACGTCGAGCGTGGGCTTCGGGCTGAGTCCTTGAATCAGCGATCCCATCAGGCGTGGGCGGTAAAATTTATCGAAGTAGGCGGCCAGCGGGTTGAGGTGGTCGCTGCGCACGTAGAAAAGGTGTTCCTGCGCGTCGTTGTTGGAGGTAAATAAACCCGTCTGCGGATTGCGGATGAGCCACTGCTTTTCGTCGTCGAAGAGATAGATGTCGGCCACGACCGCTTGCTTGGACAAGTCCGTGAGCTGTAGCTGAGAAGCGCCGCTTCGATAGGAAAGGATAAAGCGCTCACTGCCGATGGGGCCGTAAAAATCAGGCTGTGAGCCGAGGTCGATGCTTTGTTTGAGCGACGCACCGGGTAAAGCATATTGCAGCAGCTTGGTCTCCTTTGTCGTGAAGTATTGGTTGCCGCGCGCAGAGAAATGGAGAGGCCCCGGGCCTTGGTATGCGAAGGTCGGTTGGCGGGTGAATTCGCCGGTTTGCGCATCGATGGTAACGTATTGCCGCCCGCCGCTATCGGTCGCGAAAAGCTGTTGGCCTTGCTCGAAAAAGTTTAGGTTGAACAAAAAGGATTCGCCTTGGTGTGGGTCCATCTCTTTATGCCATCGCTCGCGGCGTGTGGCGCGATCATAGAGGCAAAGGTGGTAGATCGCCTTGCCGTCTTGGGATGTGCCGTAGCCATAAGCGAGCAGTTGGCCGTTGGGCGAAAGCGCGACCATTGAACCCTTGCCCGGCACAAACGCGATGTTGTTGGGAAATTGCATGGTGTCGACAACGCTGCCTTGATCGGTGTCGAACACGAAGGCCTGCGTGTTGTAATGGAGCGCAATGTATCGCTGGTCTGCCGAGGCCGAGCTGCCATAGAAACCGCCAAGCGAGTAGGAGTAGCCATTAGCGTGTTTAAAGCGATTCGGGCCGAGTGATTTTACTGCGAGCGCTTCACCCGACTTCGGGTTGAAGCGAGCATACTCTCCGCCATGGAAGAAGTAATACCAGTGCTCACCATCGAGTGGGGCGGCGATGGCGGCAATGGGGCGATTGACAGGGAGGCTGCTGAGATCGCGTCCATTCACGCCGTTGTCGAGCAGCTCGACGAGGCGCATTTGGCGACCGCGCTTAGCGATAAAACGAAAAGCATTGTCCAGCGGGTAGACACTGTCAGGCGTCCAGGCGAGCGTGGTCCAGGCACCGAGCATGAGGCTGCGCTCGGGGCTAAAGCGCTCGATCTGGCTGACGTCTTCTGCGTTGCGAAACAGGACCAGTTGCTCATGCTTTTGAGACGCGATTAGCGGGGCTGCGGCTTCCGCGGTTTGGCCGGTTAAATGAATGCCCTGGCTGGCGATCGTGTTGGTGAAATCGTAAGTCGCAAACGTCGTTGAAGTGGTCGCGAAGAGGAGCCCTTCATCGGTTGGTGGGATGCTGATCTTGAGCTGGCGCGAGGCATGCGGCTCGGAAAGGCTGACCCATGGGTTTTGCATGTCGGCCGCGCTGGTGCCGAAACTTAGCTGATAGCCATCACTGTTTTTTTGCGCGGCAAGCAACCGCCCATCGGGCAGGAAGCCGACGATGGCCTTGCTGGTGTCGATGCTTTTCCAAGACGGTGTATCGCCTGGTATAATGCTTAGTGTCGGGCTTTCCGGGCCCGTGTAAAAGAGCATCTCGGTCGCATCGGGATTGAGCGAGAGTTGCCAGTCGCTGCGTTGGCTGGCGTAGCGCCGGGTGACGTCGAAGGCGTTGCCGGGGACTTCCAGTTCGGCGATGACGGCCATTGCATTCTCGTCGCTGTTTTTACACTGGCGGACCACGAGCGCGACCGGCTTATCAGTCTCACGGGGATAATTTTTCTCTTTTGTGCTGAGAAGAAAAACGCTTTGCGATGGGCCGTGGAAGCAGTGGGCCAGCGCGTTGTAATGATGCCCGAATGCAGTCGGTTTACTGAAATTGAAGTCATCGTAAAAATGAACCTGCCGCTCCAAAACGACGCACACTTGGCGTTCGGTTTTCGTAAAATACACACCGAGGATTTTGGAGCCTTCGCTTTGATAAGGCAGTTCGCTGGCCAACTGCTGGACGAGGGGAATGCGCTGTTCGATGTCCCACACTTTGAAATGGTCGGCGTCGTAGGTCAGCAAGTATTGGCCGTTGGCCGAGGCCTGCGCCCCGAGGACTGGCTGGGTGTGCGTGGTGGGCGAGAGCAGGCGGATCGGGCCGAGTTCACGGTCGCGTTTGGCCTCGGCTTCCTTCTGGGCGATGTGCTCCGGGTCGCTCTCTTCGGATTGAAAAAGGTCCTCAAACTGCGCCCAGGAAGTGGCGGCGATGAGGGCTTGCAACAGGAGGATTAGGCTAAGTCGTTTCATCGTTGCGGAAGTTTAGTTTTGCACGGAGATGGGGAAATCCCGGCCGTAACCGTAGCTGGTTGGATACTGCGGGCTGCCCTTGTATTCCTTGCTGATGCGGGGTAGCTCACTTTCCAGATAAGCCTTAAGCTCGTTGATCGTTACGCGCTGGTCGCCGGCGTCGGCCTTGCCATTGAGCCCCTGCAGAAGCACGTAGGTAAAGGCACCGTGGCCAAGCTCGGCAAACTCGGTCGCAAACTGCGAGCTGCTGGACGCGGTGATCCAGTGTGTGCCCGTGGCGCGGGCGAGCTGGGCAATGGCTTTTTCTTGTGAAGCCCCACGCTCGGAAAAGGCCTCCAGTGCGCCACCCGAGTTGCACGCATCGAGGATAAAGACCTGCTTCTGCGCGCGCACGGTCTCGGCCAATGCACGGAGCTGGCGGCTGGAAATGCCGTTGGCTTCGAGGCTGTCGGCGGCACCATAAATTTGGGTGACGTCACTGGGCACGATGTAAAACTGCTCCAGCTCGGTCGACATAACCCCATGCCCCGCGAAGTAAAAGATGAACACATCCTGCGGCTGCGCGTTGGCGCGGACTTTCTCAAACTCGTCGATAATGCCGGCTGAGGTCGCATCGAGATTGAAGACGGAATACACCTCGATGTTGTCGTAAAGATCTCCGCTGGCGTTACGGATTTGTTCGAGCATGGCCTCGGCGTCGGGCAGTGCGTAGTTCAGGTTATACTTCGAGTTTTTGTATTCGTTAACGCCGACCACGAGCAGGTGCAGGGTGCGCTCGGCGCTGCGTTCTTCAATGGCCTCGTTGGCTGACTGCGGTGGGGTGACGGTGGCTACTGCCGGTGTGGAGGCAATGCCGTCGGCATTGGTCGCGATGAGCTGGAGTTGGTTTTCACCGGGCAGCAGCGGTAGCTCGAATTCTTCGTAGAACAGATCGCGCGCCTTGGGGTCGAACTCCTTCACGAGCTTGTCGTTTTGATAAAGCTGCACGGTGGTCAGCTGGCCAATCGGGCTCTTGGCTGAGAGCTTTAGCTGGACGCGATCAGTGTAGTTTGTGTTATGCCGAATCTCGGCAGTGGGCGCGCGGGCGATCTGCTCGAAGTCCAGGGCCGTCTCGGGCAGATCGGCACCGCTCATCAGGCTGCCGAAGAGTGTTGGTTCGAAGGACTGGTCGAAGATTTGGTTGAGCGGCAGGAGCGCGACGCCTTGTTGATACACACCGCGCTCCTGCAACAGACGGCTGGCGTCGAACTGGCCGTTGGCCGATTGGAGCAGGTAGTCATTGCCGTCGTTGTAAAACGTGAGCACCGCCTTTGGCTCATTGGACTCAGTGGCATCGAGCGGATAGAAAAGCAGCTCGCCGGACTCTGTCTGAACAGCGAATAATTCACCGCCCGCTGGAAAGTGGACTTCGTTGATGGGATCGGAAAGCGTATGCGTGGTTACGGTCCCGGTGCTCAAGTTGATCACGTCGATGCGCTGGCGGTCTTTGACGACGAGGTGCGTGCCGCTTGGGCTCTGTGAAAGGTCGTGTGGAGAAAACAGGTCCGGATCTTCAAATGAATCCGCTGCAAGCTGAAGCTGCGTTGACTGTTTACCGGTTGGTTCGCCATTGCTGGCGGCGTAGCTTTCGATGTCCCCGCTTTGCAGGTTGAGCAAGCGCACGGCCTGTGAGTCATCGGTATAGCCGATCAGGCGATAGGCGGCGTTGGGCAGCTTGACGCTCCATGTCGGCTCGGTCTCATCTGAGATGTCGTCGCTGATGGGGGTTAGGTTGAGCGTCGTGCGGTGGATCACGTCACCGTTTTGATCCCAATCTTTTTGGGTGGAAAGATTCGCGAAGCTGGCATCATTCGGGGCAATGGCATAGGCCGTGGGCAAGCTATCGATGGTGCCAATACTGTCTCGCGGAATACCGTGTTCGCCCAAGGTCGCGAGCTGTTTGCCATCGGTGGTGCGGTTGAGATAGCTGCGGTAGCTATCGGTTTGGATCAGCCATTTGCCGGATTTGCTGACAACCAAATCGGTTAAGCTGTTAGGCATCGTTGTCGCCGGTGGGGAGGACTCATAGCGTATGGCTTTGGGGTCTACGGGAAACTGCGCGGCATCGAACTGGACGACCTCGGGGAAGTCGTAGCTTTCGAGGGCAAAGATGGTTTCGCCATCGGAGGCATACTCCGCGAAAAATGCTTCGGGGCCGCGGTTAATGTGGCTCAGCCCGGCGCGCCCAATGCGGTAAGCGTGGACGTCTCCTTCGGAAGAGATGGCGACGAATTCCGGCTCGGTTGGGTGAAAGGCGAAGCGGGAATACTTGATCGGGTTCGGCGCGGCTTGGGTGGACTGGATGGTGTTGTTCGTGAGGTCATACTTGATCAGCTTGTCGCCCGTGCCGTAGTCGCCCGATGCAAGGAGGATCATGGTGTCGGCCTCACCCTTTGGCTGACCCAAGGGGCGAAAGAAAGTGAACTCGGTTGGGTGCTCGGAGGTGATGGCGCTTTGCTCCAGATCGAGGGCGACGAGTTTGTTGTCGAGCCTGAGCCACTCGGTGTTCTTGTCGACATTGTAGGGGGCGAAGCCATGCAGCTTCTTGAGTGTGTCGGCGCCGGGCAGCTCGACATTGCGAATCGTTTTTAGCGTGCCGCTCTGGAGGTAGTCGCGAAAGTATTGGGTCGAGCCGTCCTTGGTGACTGTCCGCTTGGAAATGACGACGCCCGGCGCGCCGAGCTCGAACTCCACTCCCGGCACCGAGAGCGTGCGCACGGGTTTGCCGGTGTAGGGGTTAAAGAGGTCGTAGTTACCCTTGAGGCCGTCGGCGATTTCGAAGACCTCATCTTTGCCGACTACGGGACGCATTGAGCTAAAGCCGTAGCTGTAGGCATCTTCCTCGGAGACGGTGGAGAGCGGCGCTAGCTTGCCCGTTTTCAGGTCGAGTGAGTAAAAGCGGTGGCCGGCAATCGTGGCCGAATCCCAATTGGTTTTCGGGGGTGTTTGGTCGGTGGCATAAATGAGTACGGTGTCGTCGGACTTGTGCGGGAACACACAAACATCGTCGACGAACTTGCCCGCAGTGGGGGTGACTTCGGCCAGTGCGCGCGGAGCTTTGCCATCGCGGATCAGGTGGATTTGGTAGCGGTTGACGTCGTAAGGTTTATCACGGCTCACGACGACCATCTCGCCATTGTTGCCTATGGTGTAAACGCGGTGAATATTCTCAATCGCGGCGACTCGAGTGGACTTGGCGTTGGAGAGGTTGAGCCGGTTTAGCCCCTGCGAATCGACCGAGTAATAATAGCGCCCGTCGGCCGAAAAGAAGCCGACCGCGGACGCATCACCGTCCACTTTGAAGCGTTTCTTCAGCGTCGCAGCGTTGTAGATCGTAATGCCAAACGAGTCGGCTACTGCGATGTGTTTTCCATCCGGCGACCAGCCGCTGATTGCGTTCCAGCCGTGGTCGGTTACATCGGTTTTAGCTTGCAGCTTAAGGCTAAGGAGCAGCGCAAGGCAGGCGATTTTTAACAAGGCAATGCCGTAGCGGAGTCGGTCGTTTTTCATGGTAAAAGATTGTCGTGGATCTGTTGGGGATCGAACGTTTGGGACTTGTTGCGGCGCGCGTAACGGATCAGCGCCGGAGTGTAAAAAAGCATGATGGCGATCTGCAAAATGATCAATAGCGGGAAGGTCGCCGCGAGGAAAAGCATCACCAGGAGCAGCAGGCCCATGACCGCGAAATAGCTTAGCCAGATCGCAAGATTGGTGCCGGGTGAGTTGCCTCCGTGGAAGCCGCAATTGGGCTGTTGGGCGAGCTCGCGGCATAGCGATTGCACGAACGCGCGGTAGTCGGCGCTGCGGTCCTCGAAATCGTAAACGCCGCGATAATGCTCGTTGCTGAGGCTCAGGCTACGGCTGTTTTTTAGCCGAATGGTGGCCAGGTAACGTTGACGCTGAACGCGGGTCGGCGCATAGCGCAAGTGGACGCTTTGAACGTTTTTGAGTGAGTAAAGCCTCGTATTGCCCTTCGCCGAATTCACGGTGAGTTGGCCCTCATGCAACTGGTAGTGCATCTCCGGGCTGAAGGCATGTAAACGTTGGCGATACTCGATCATATCGTTGCGCGAAATGGGCGGGCTAGTCGTGCACGATCTCGACCATCAGCGGGACGACGTGTCCGCGCGTTTGCTGCTGAATCGCGAAGCCGATACCGTCGTCGGCATACTTGATGTGCTCCTGCTGAATCAGGCGCGGGCCGAGGGCCTGGTGAACTTTCACCGAGAGCGTGCCCTCGTTGGCCTCGATGGCTTCGGCGAGCGCCTTGGGATCGAGCGGCTCGTCGGAGTAAAGCATCAGCAGGTAGTCGGTGCCGGGGACGTTGTCCATGCGGACGACTTTTTTCTCCGAGGGAAACGCGATGGTGCTGCCCTTGCCGATCATGGGAGACATGCCGTCTTCGAAGGGCAGGATTTGCGTGATCTTGCCCGTCAAGTCTGTGGCGAAAGCGTAGAGATAGGCGCGGGAGTTCGTGTTAACGTAAAACCGGAAACGCGTGCCGGAGGGGTAGGCCCGCGCGAGGCGGTAACCTTCGAAGTGTTGGCCCGATGCATTGACGCCGTCCTTCACGATTTTGATCGCGGGCATCTCGGTGCCGTCGCGCTCCTCGAACTCGACACTGCCCGCGAGCAGGAGCGGCGTCTCCGGAGTGACAGGCACGCTCTTCTGGTATGGCTTGGGCTTGGGTTGCTTGCCATAGGCCTGAAGCGCGCCAATGCAGTTGCGGGCAAAGTCGTCATACGGAATCCAGACAAAACCGCGGTCGCCCCATTCTTTGGTTCCCCAGCTGTTAATGACGCGCACAGCACCGCCGTAGCGGTTGTCATCGTAGCCGACGGCGACCATTGCGTGCAGGCCGTGTTGGCCCTCGGGGCCGGCGTCGGTGGCCTGCTGCCGCCAGACTTCGCTTGCGCGGTAAAAGCTCTTGTGCACCTTGAAGCAGATCAGCACCGGGCTGCCCTCGGAGAGCGCCTTTTTAACCGAGAGGACTTTGATCGGATCGTTCTCGGGCAGGTTCGTCGTATAGAGAATCTGGTAGTCGACAATGGGGAATTCCGTGGCAATGAGCAGGTCGTCCGAGTCTATGCCCGCACCGCAAAGATAGGGCACGGCGTCCAGCGGGGCGACGCCCACGCTGCGCATCAGCTCCAACGCGGCGACGGGGCTGGTGCCTTTTTTGCAATTGGGGTCGCCCTCGGGATCACGGATTTTTTCATAGACAAAGGTCGGCGAAAAAATGGCGTCGTCGATCTGTCGCCGGTTGGTCATCTGGTTCTCGATGGCGTAGAGAATTGTGCGCAGGTGGTAAGCCGCGGCAAAACCCGTGCAGGTGGAGTGGGGCCCCTGGTCGCCGGGCGTGGGACAGTATTTTTCCAGAGACACTGATTTGGGCAAGTCGGCGTAGGTCTCGGCCGTGACGGGCGCTTTGTAAGGCACGCTGCGGTAGGCCTCGACATCGAACACCAGCCCGGTCCCAAAGGCTTCTTCGGGGTCGGCGTCCTGGGCCAAGAGCAGTGAGCAACTGGCAACTGTGGCCAATGCCAGGCAGCGCAGCGCGAGAGTCAACGGGCGAAGGTGTTTCGTCATACGTTATTGGGTAAGGGCGGTTAGCAGTTGCTTCCATTTGGCACCGGCGGTCTTGCCCCCGGCGATGTCCACATCTTCCTGGCCGGCGCCACCCGTCCAGCGAAACTGGTCTTCGAGGTAGTAGGTCGGCTCGACGGTGTTCTGCGGACGGATGAAGGAAAACTTGTAGCCGTGGTTGCGCACTGTGATCTGGATGCCGCCTTTGAAATAATACCAGGGCATCTTCACCCCGCTAATCTCCGCCGGTGTAGCGACGATCAGCGGCGTGGGCTTCTCGGCAAAAATGGATTCACAGGCTTCCGCTGGTAATGCATTAGCTTCGGCAATCTCGCGCAGGTCGGACTCGCTAAAGCTACCGGTGCCGCACGCAACAAAGGTCACGCGCTGGCCGTCCCAGAGCAACGCGCCGGGGAGGCTTTTTACGGGGCCGAGCAGAAGCCACGCCCGGCTTTCGACAGGTGGGTGTTCGGGCATGGCCTTATTGGTATTCACCGCTGACCGGCACATTGCGAATGCCGATCACGTCTTCCATTTCGCGCTCGATGTATTTGGCCTGCGTGGAATCCGCCAAGCCGCTGAGTAACTTTTGCTCGCGGTTGTCGTCCGTGATCACGAACAGCTGGTAGCTGATGTTGACACCGTTCTTGCTGCGGCTGATGTGCTGCTTGGTGTAGAGCTGTTTGATCGAATGCACGCGCAGTCGCTTTGACCCTGGCCAGGGGAGTGGGTAATGCCGTACGCTCAGGTAGTTGGGGTCGACGGAGACGTCCGTCTTGTTAACAAAGCTCGCTACGCAGAAGTAGGCCATGCCAATGCCCACCAGGGCATGCAGTGAGCCAAAGGCGGCCATGTGCCAAGCCCCGCTGCCGAGGGCAATGCTCATCCAGACGACCATGAAGCCGTTCCAGAAGATGGTGAAAAACACCAAAAAGATGGCCAGTGGCGAAAACCACCGCCGACGAATGATGAAGGAGTCGCGGTCGTGTAAGACCTGAAGTCCTTGTGGCAGTGGGGTTAAGGGTTCTTCGCTCGTTGCAGACATTAGCTGGTAAGGGCTGAATGGTTTAGTCTAAGACCGCGCTGAAATCAACCTGATAACGCGGAGCACGCCCGCAGCCGCGTCGGCTGGAAACGATGCGCGGATCAAGCTGTAGTTGCTCAAATGCCGAGCGGGACTCGGGTGAAGGTGCGCATCAGCAGGCCATGCAGATTGCGGTTGGTGTAGGTAAACGCCACGGCAATCGACAGCGCGACGGACATGATTAGCCCTACGCCGTAGGCCTCGATGCCAACGCGCAGGCTCAGCAGGGTGAAGGCGATGTTACTCACCGCGAGCACGCAGGCGCAGATGGCGGCTTCTTTCAGGCAGTCCAGGTAGAAGAGCACCGTGAGCAACGAGAACAATATCACGCATAAAAACGCGGCCACCAAAGTCACGCGAAAGATGGATAGCTGCAGTGCACCGATGCCCAAGCTGGATACCACGGACTCCGCGCCCGCGATCAAGAGAATCGTCACCAAGCCCTGCACTTTGATCATGGTGAAGAAGCCGTTCTGCACGCTCTCGATGATGCGCTGTGTTCGCTCTTCGAGTGTCGCAAGGTTGGCCTTTGCTTCGATTGCCTCAATGTATTCGGCCATCTCGATAGCGAACGAAGACTCGATGGTCAGTAGAAAAACCGCCATACCGGGAACGATCGACAGGAAGCTTAAATAAACGGCCACATCGTAAACTGGGCAGGCGTAGAGCACGCCGCCGAGGTGAACTTGAAACGGGGAGAAATACCAGTAGATCAGCTTGTCTGACCAAATACCGAGGTTGTAAGCAAAGCCGCAAACAAAGAGTGCCGGGTAGCGCTTTGCGTCGGCGATGAAGCCGATGTCGATCGTGCGGTCGATACCGAAATCACGATGCAGCCAATACAGCAACAGGAAGAACAGCAACAATTGGCCAAGGACAAAGCCGGGCATCATGTAGGCCGAGCCAAACATTATTTGTGCCCCGAGCGCCAAGGCAAAGCTGAGACCGTAGCCAACGGCAAACGAGCCGGCGACAACGAGGTAATCCTTCTGTGCCGAGGCAAAGAGCACGGTAGTCCAAACCGCGCCAAGGATCGGAAACAGCGCAATAGACGACCATTGGGCAACGGCGTTACCCGGGTAAGTAAAGCCAAACAGCAGCAGCCCGATTGCGAGCGAGACCGCCATGGATAGCAGGCAGCCACCGAGCAGCAGCTCGCCGATCCGTTTTTGATCGCCGATGAACAACACGTCCGAAGCGCATCGGGAAAGCAGCAGCTGGATGCCGCCAGTGGCGATCAAACTGAAACTGAAGGCGTAGGTTACCGAAACGAAAAATACCTCGAAATCCTGGTCGCCATCGTAGCCACCTGCCGCGATGCCGAGCAGTGCGAGCGAGAGGATCGAGATGACCCACGGGCCACTGCCCATCAATGCGGCAAAGCCGTAGGCCGCCACGGAATCGCGGACGGTCCCGCGGGCGAGCATTTTGCGAATTGCGAATCCGATTCCTGCCATGTTCGTTAGCCGCTTGCGCCCGTGGGCATGAATTCCTGGTAGAGCGAGTGGTAGGCACCGAGAATGTCCGCTTGTTGATAAAACCGCGTGACACGCTGGCGGCCGTTCTCACCGTATTTTTGCACTTTCTCCGGCGAGCTGAGCAGGTTGACCAACGCGTTTGCAGTCTGCCTTGGCGAGGCGACTTTCGTCAGGTCACCTGCCGGGCCGAGTGCGCGGTCTTCATCCGAGTCACCAAGGATCAACGAGCGGCAGCTGCCGACATCCGCCGATACGCAGGGGATACCCACCGCGAAGCCCTCCAGGATCACGAGGGGCTGGCCTTCGCTGATACTCGTCAGCACCATTACGTCGATGTCGGCCAGTGCTTCGCGCAGGTTTTGTTTTCCGGCAAAATGAATCACGGACGTTATCTTTAACTGCTCGGCCATTTTTTGGCACTCTTCAAAGTATTCCGGCTCTTCGCCGGTGGGCCCCATCAAGACCAGTCGCGCGTCGGGCAAACGCGCGGAGACATCTGCCATCGCGCGCAGGAGCGTTTTGACATCTTTGATTTGCACCACGCGGCCGACGAATCCGATTACATTGGGCTTGGCGTTGGCGAGGCGTTCGCGGCGGCGGTGATACGCGGGCTCGAAGGCCCCGAGGTCGATGCCGTTTGGGATGATTCTGCTTTTGTTCAGGGGCGCGCCGAGCTCTTCCTGCATGCGCCGGTTACCGCCGTAGAGGGTGGTCAATGCGTCGCATCGTCGGTAAGAGTATTCTGCGAGGTAGCGAAACTTTGCAATCCAAAGTCTTTTCAAGGCACCGAGGTCGGAGTCCACCGTTACGTAGGCCTCGCGAGCCTCGTGAATCCAGGTGGCCAGGCTGATCTCGGAGATGCGCTCTTTGACGTAGATGCCGTGCTCAGTGATTATTGACCGGGCGTTGTTGCGACGCGCAGCCTCGACGGCCACGACGCCCGCATAGCCGGTGCACAGGGAGTGGTAGATGTGGGCCTTGGGCGTGCGCTCCAGGCTGCGAAACAGAATCCACAACGGCAGCATCATAAACCGCGTCGTGTAAAAATAATCGATGAACGATACGTTGGGCAGGTAGCGCTTGAATGCATCGCAAATGACTTCCCATGCCTCATCGTCCTCGCAGAAATCCTCGAAGGTCAGCGCATCGCCCAATGCGGAAAAGTGGTCAAGCAGTTGGGCGAAGGCGGCGTCCCGTTGCTCGTTTTGGGTTTGCTGCAGAAAGTTGCCGAGCCGTTGATAAAACTCGCTACGGGCGGCATTCGCTTTCCAGTGGCGGTGTTTTTCATTGGGGCCCAGACCTTCGAACAGAAATACTTTTTGGATATGTGTTACGTGGTCAGGCACGGGATACACGGCCTTTTGCGCAAGCTCGGCCGAGCTGCCGATATAGAAAATGCCGATCTTTTTATCGGGCATGCCGTTGATCATTTGCGCAACGACGCCCGACACGCCGCCAGCGACGTATGGGTAAGTGCCCTCGGCAATGAGGCAAAGGTCCAGCGTCTCCTCACTCATGCCATGCCCTCCCGCCAAAATGCACACGCGCTGAGCATGCGGCCGTAGGCCATGCGTGATTCTTCGGCCTCGGCGGCCAGTCGACGTAGCGCCGCCCAGTCGCGTTTGAGGTAAGCCAGTTCGCAAGCCCAGGGTTGCAGGAGAAAGCGGTCAAAGCCGTTTGTGCGCAGTTTTTCCATCGTGGCTTCCGCTGCCACCGTGGCGCGTAGCTCGATCTCGTAGCGCAGTTGAACGAGTTGCAAATCGTTGCGCTCGGGGGCCAGCTCGACCGCACGCTTCACCGAGGCCAACGCATTTTCCATAATGGATCGCCGCGCGACCTCCTCATCGGCCAATCCTAGGAACACATACTCATGCTGGGTTTCCGCCAGGCGAAGCTCCAGGTTGATACGGGCGTCGGTATCGGTTTCATCGGTGAGCTCGGCTTGCAGCGCGCGTGAGCGTTTCTCGAGATTCTCCTGCAGGTTTTGTAAGATGCCCTGCGCGTAAATGCGGACGAGCTCATCGCTGTCTTGCAGGCATCGCTTGAGCACGGGAATGGCAGCAGAGGGATCGTAGGTACGCAGGCCAAGGATTGCGCGTCGGCGCTCGTCGTCTGAATCGCTGCGTATGATCGCGAGCATGTCCGAGGCTTCGTAGTCGGGGTCGGCGCTGCGTTGCTCGTCGCCATGATAAACGTCTTCCGGCCCGAGGAATTGCACCCGACGCGCCGTGCGCGATGGACGCGTCCAGATAAGCGCGGGCACACCAATCATCCACGGGCCCAAGCCGGGCACGGCGCAGACCAACAGGAGCAGCCAAAGAGTGAGATTGAACTTCGCGGTGCGCTCATGGCGTTGAAATCCCAACTGCACGATGCCGTAGATGCAGCCCGCAATCGCCAGCAAGTGAAGACCGCCGCTGAGTGCGCCCGCGCCTTTGACAAACGCGGCGATGGCCCCGCACTCCAAGGCCAGCGCGAGCATGACGATTAACTTGGCGGCAGTTTGCTTCATTGCACTTTTTGCTTGGCCTCGCGAAGGATCTCCGCGTGGTCGCGCATGGTGTTTTCCCAATAAATGATTTCGCAGTCCATGCCATTATTGCGGCGGACGACTCCCTTGAGCCGCTGGTCGATGGCATCGCGGGCGCGCTCTCCGGCAAAGGGGGCGAGCAACACGAGGTTGGCCCGTGGCCCGGGCAAAACGGTTATCGTATCGCCTGCGCGGAATACGCCGCCCATTGCGTTTTCGAGCGCTTCTTGTTGCAGGCTTTTGGTCGTGTCCGCAATCAGCACCAGGATGAATGGTGCCTGTAGCTCGCGGTAAGTCTGCTGCGCCAACTGAAGGCGTGAGTTAAAGATATTTTCCGGGACGACGTAGCGGTTACCATACTTGCTGAGCTGCCTCGCGGCGAGCGACTTCACCGTTTCGCGGTGCTCGACGATTTGCGCGGCCCATCGGCAAAACGCATCAATGCGCCTCAGCGTCGTGCGTTCAAAACTGATAAACGGCAAGCCCGCTACTACGAGGACAGCCAGCACTCTGCGATCGGAATCAAGCAGGGGAAATGCTGCGAGAAATGGTGTGCCCGGGTCTTCATTATTGCCGTTTCGGAGGAATGCAGGCAGCGCGGCAAGTTCTGCGTTTTCAAGAACCGTGGCAATCATGGGGTCGTCGTCGCTTAGCTCGGGCGGGAGCAAACGTTCGTCCCCAAGCAGCGCCGCGCGCTGCAGTTTTTTGTCCTTATGCCAATACAGCGCCGCGTCGTAAACGCGCTCGGTGCGGCTGAGCATTTGCAGCAGCGCCGAGGGAAAACTCTCTGCGGGTGTTTCCTGGAGTGCGCGGATTTCGTTGTCGAAGGAAAGGGTTAACGCATCGCGCTTTAGCAGGATGCGCTCGAGCTGATCACGGACTTGGCGCATGTGCTCCACGTCTGCACCGAGCTGCGCGAGGCGTTCGCTGTTGTGCTGTAGCTGGGCTTGCGCGCGCTCCTGATCTTTGCGTAGGGCGTTGAACAGCTCACCCACCAATGCGCCGAGAACGGGCAACGAGATCAGCGCGAACGGATGCTCGGCAACAACCGCGCCAACGTCTTGCCCGCCCACGCTACGCAGGAGAATGATCAGCCCGGCGGTGACGGCTCCGATGATGGTGCCGGGCATCGCGCCATACCACAGCCCGACGACGAGTGGCGCGAGGATCGCCGGAGTAGGGTTCAGCGATAGCATGCCGACGTCTCCCCGTGCGGCGATGAAATTAACGGCCGCCAGCAAAGCCAATACGACTGCGCCATCGAACCAGGCGCTTCGCTGGCGCCGGTTTGCGTTGGCGGGTGGAGTCGTTTCGCTCATGCGCTTACTTAAGGTGGCTGTTCAGTGGCATGCGGTTGACGAGGTCCTTGGCGGCCACTTGCGCGGCAGAGGTCACCGATGCGTTGATGAAGCCCACGTCGGACGCCGTGCCTTGCCAGACGGTACGGCCGTCCTGCACGTCGACCAGGCGCATGGTCACGCCCACGGCGGGGTCGCCGTCGAGGTCGGTCTTGTAGCGGTATTCATGCACGGTGCCCAGCAGCACGTATTGCGCGCCGACCTCCTTGGCCAGCATTGAGTAGGAGCCGTCGCCCGCGTTTTCCGGCAGGCCCAGGCGGTTGCGCACATCTTCGGTTTGGTAGAGCTGCACGTCTTTCGCCATGAGCGCCGAAGCGGTGATCTCCGTTAACGCGACGCCGGCGAACTCGTCATTGGTGGCGTTGTCAAAAGGGGGTAGCAGGATCGTCGTTTTGTTTTTGTCGAGATGTGCCACGGAGCCGCCGTCGTAGGTGAGGGTTCCGCAGCCGGCAAGCATGAGCCCCGCCAGGAGCGCGCAGAGAACAGTGATGTGTGATTTCATAATGCTTTCGAGTAGTCGCTAAAACCAGCAACGCAGGCCGCTGTTCAGCTCGATGCGGTAGTTGCCGGAATTATTGGTTAAGGTTGATGAGTAATAAGTAAGCCCGGTGAAAACTTCGATGCTCTTTCGTGGATAGTAAACGAGGCGACCGCCCCCAGCAAACTCCATCGCCTCGCGCGAAAACGAGTAAAACACGGCTGCGTTCAGCTCGTAGCGCCAGGCTCGCCAAAAGCGATCGGTCACCTGCACGTTCAGCCCCTGGTTGTTGATATTGGTCGAAACGAGGTTGTCCCAAATCGCGGCCTGATCGGCCAGTGGGGTAATCGGTGAGACCAGCGGAGCGACTCCCTGCGGGTTAAAGGTGTCGCGCGAAAATCCCTGCCAATAGCCAACGTAGCGCACGATGATTTCCGGGTCCGCCAGGCGCAGGCGTTTGCCGAAGGACCAGATCGCATTGAGGCCGTTGCCCAGATCTATGTCGTCATTGACGCGAACTTGGCGGGCGGAAAATCCCAGCGAAACCGGCCAGGTGTCGTCCCATGTGTCTTCCACGCGGATGAACACGCGGTCCTGCCGACCGTCGATAAATTCCAGCGCCAGGGTGTCGCGCGCGGCCTCACCGAAATCGACGCCCACTTCCACTGATAGTAGCGGGTCAAAATAGTAGCGCGTAGAGGCACCCGCGAGCACGTGTGTGCCCTCGCCGGTGGAGCCACCCAGCTCGGCCTGCCAGCTCCATTGCTTGGTCATGTCGAACTCCGTCCATGCACCTGCTTCGCCGCGCTGCGCATTACCGGCGCGAATGCCATCGCGGGCGTCGAGGTGCGTGGTCTGGCCTTCGCCATACATGCCCAGGCGCACGCGGTCGGTGATCTGCCGTGACACATCGGCACCAGCCACAAGCGTCCAACCGTTATCTTGAAAGGCGAACTCGGGTGTGAGTTCCAGCCGGTCCATGCGCTCGCGGTAAATATTGTCGAGCGCATCGCGCACGGGCTGGCGGAGTTGGTCGTTCAGGTTGTGCTCACGGAGGAGCGTCTGGTAGGACTGCATCGAGCGATACCAATCACCGGCGCGGTCGGCGGACGCAGCGAGATCGATCTCGTAGGGGTAGAGTTCGTCATCGTAGAAGCGGGTTTTGATTTCGGCAAAGAGATCGTTCGCGGCTTGATACATGCCCGCCTGATAATAAGCGGCAGCGGTAAAATAGAGCGCCTGGTCGTCGTTGGGATAACTCTTTAGCAGGCGCTCGGAAGTGCGCAGGGCCTTCTCTTTTTCCTGCAGCTCGATATACATGGAGGCCATGGCCAGCAGGGTGTTTTTATCTTCCGGCGTTTCTGCGAGAACCAATTCAGCAAGGTCTTCCGCGGCACCCATCCGGTTGAGCCGGGCCATGAGGTAGCACAGATATTTAACTTCTTTGGCGTCGAGTGTTTGGGCCATCGCCAGCACTTCTGCATCGTTGTAGGAGAGCACACTCAACTCCTGCACGGTCTCGGTTTGCGGCAATACTTCCGCGCACAGCACACCCGGGCCAAGCAGCAGCATGGCCGCCGTCAAGTGGCGCAGCATAGGCTTGAGATGTTGTTTGGGGTGGGCTGACACAGTGGTGAAAATTATCCCTTAGAAGAGCGAATGAGTTCGTTGGCCGCAAGGCGGTAGGCTTGCTTGGCACCGCGGTTGTCTCCACGCGAAAGACGGATGTCGCCCAGCATGCCCCAGTCCGCGGGGGTGGGGACCGGCACCAGGCGAACGTAGCGGATCATCATTTTCTCGGCCTCCTGATACTGGCCAACGTCGGCCAGGGTTTGCGCAGTAAGGCGCAGCACCTCGGGCGTCGGGTTTTCCAGCAGCGGATCCACCAGCGCGCGAAACGCCTGGTAATCGCCACGTGCGGCCAGGATCGAAGCCCAGCGCAGGACGTTCTCCGGTTTGTCGGGAAAGAGCTGGTAGGCGCGTTCGTAAAGTGCCTCTGCGGTTTTGGAATCGCTGGTTTCCTGGTAAAGCATCGCGGCCATCTCCAGCATGTCGGCTGAGTTTTGCCACTCGTCTTTGGGCAAGGTTTCCAGAAGCGCCAAGGCATCCTCGTTGCGATTGACGCGGGTGAGGAGGTAGAGGCGGACCGAGCGCAGCTGTTGGTCGTTTTGCAACGCGGGATAGCGCTCGATCAAAGCCAGGGCCTCGGCATTTTTCTCCAAATTAGAAAGGTGGTATAGCAGCGCTATTTTCAGGTTGTCGTTGTCGGGGAAACGTTCAATGCCATTGCGTAAAACCGACTCTGCCACCTGAGATTTCTTCTGTGCTATGTAGTGATTTGCCAGGTCGCTGTAGAGTGCAGGCTCGGTCAAGTGATTGTTGGTGAACTGTTCGTTGAGCACGGAATAATAGGCGTTCCAGTCGCCGGTCATTCGGTTCAGCTCGAGCAGCTTTTGCAGGTCTGGCGCGGCACCGCTTTGTGCGTAAACTTTAGCGTATTCTTCTTTGGCGCGGGTGTAGTCGCGGGCAAACAGCAGCGTGCGCGCAAGCTCGCGACGAATCGCAATGCTGTCGGGTGCGTATTCCAGCGCCTTGGTGTAGCTGGCGACTGCCTCGGTTAGACGGTGGTCGGCACGCATCAGGTCGCCGCGCTTTTTCCAGAGTTCGGGGCGGTCGGGTGATTCCGCCAGTAACAGATCGCTGATCGTGATTGCTTCACGATAGGCACCCACTTGCACCTCCAGATCGAAGAGCGCTGATTGCTGATCGGGCGTCAGCTTTTCCGGGTTGTAAGCCTTGAGTGCTTTGATGACTTCGCGAGAACGGTAGAGTCCGGGGTTGAGTTCAAGCAGTCGGTTAACGGCGTGTGGATCGCCATCCGCAGCCATGCGTAAATACAAGTCGAAAGCCTTGCCGGGATCGCCCGCCCACTCGCGCACTTGGGCGAGTTTCGCTTGCGTTGCGGAGGAGTTGGTTTGCGAGAGCTCATATTCGAGCAGGCGAAGTGCTTCGTTCAGTCGGCCATTGCCAATATAGTATTCGATCAATTTTTCGTGCGCCAGGGAATCTTCCGGGTGCGCTTCCGAGTAGGTGACGATCAGCGGCACGGCTTGCGCGAACTGGTCGGACATTGTCGCCAAAGAAATATACTCATCGATCGAAATTTCTTTGCCGAGCTTCTCCGGATTTTCGGTGAGATAATTTTGCGCTAGCGCAAAGGCTTCTGGCGCGCGGTTCAGCTCCAAGAGTAGAGCTAGATGCACGGGGCTGAAGTCGTTGGAGCCTGCCGAATACTTTTGCCAAAATTCGAATGCGCGGGCCGGGTCGCCCGTGGAGCGCCAGAGCGCGACGCCCGTTTTCAAGTCTTCAGCTGAGGCGGGCGAGGTGAGCAGCGCTTCATGCCACTGAGCCGCAACTGCAGGCTGCCCGCGAAACCCCGCTTGCTGCGTGAGCGTTTTCCTCAGTGCGTCGCGTAGCGCTGGCGCGAGCGCGAAGGGCTCCAGTGGGGTGAACTTCGCGGGCGCGGGGATTTCCTGCGTTAAGGCGAGTGCCTCCAAATAGTCGGCCGTCGTCGCATCGTGGGCACTGGCGCTGAGCACCTGGCGGATGATGGCCTCGGTTGTGGGGGCATCGATTTGTTCACCCTCACTGCGAGCTTCCGCAATGGCCACTTCGATGCGGGCGCGCTCGACCTCCGCGCGTGCTTCCGGCGTGGTGGCATTCATCGCCATCTGATCAATCTGCTCGCGGGCTTTGTCGAACTCGCGGTCCTTGATCAGGTTGGAGAACGTTTCCGATTTGGACGGGATCAGAAAAATCGCGGTTCCGATCGCCACGGTCAAAACCAACGCGAGCCCCACCCACGGCAACGGTGCCTTGCCTTTACTGGCCATTGAAAATCCTTCCTAGCGCGGCTGGGAGTGCGATCGTCTCGCCGGGTTTTAAATCGATACGGACGCCGGCATCGGTTGGGGTTGGCTCAATGCCGTCCGCCCATTTCAGGTCTTTGGCATTGGCGAATGTCACGTAGCCCGGGCCCCAGCCATCGGCTTGGAGTGTGAACTGGTCGCCGTTGCGCGTAACCTTAAACGGGATGGTGGCACCTTCGAGAAATGGCGTGGTTGGCGGGCTTGAGCTTAGCACTAGCTGGACAAATTCGCGGCCATCGGTGGCGAGGTATCGCTGCCCTTGGAAATCCGTGTAGCCGAGCAGGCCCACGCTTCGCTGCATGTCCGGGTAGCCCAAGGCTTCCGGCATGCGCCAAGTGCGAAGCTGGCCCTGGGACTGCAGCAAGAAACCATTTGCGGTGCGGTAGATGCGAGCGCTGCGCGAGTCTTGCACTAAGCGAACGTAGTTGGTCGCCGTCATGGGGAACAGCTCTTGGGTCATCACCCATTCCATCACGGTGTCGAGCGCCTGAAAGGCGTCGGGGCGGTCTGCGCTGTAGAAGTGGTAGTAAACGTCCACCGGCTTAAAGCGGACGGGTGATTCCGTTAGCTCGAATGTATCGATGACTTTGGAGAAGCCGTTAAACAATCCGTCGCCAAAAGCGTTGTTGTAAACATTCTCATTCTGGTTGGGCGCATGTATTTGCACTTCGCCGCGCCACTCAAGTGCCTTTGGGCCGATCAAACTACGAAACGGCGTGACGCGGCTGATGACCGTTTGGCCGCCGTTCATGTTCAGCACACCGGCCTCGCGCGCGACGGCTAACGCCTCGGGTGGCGGACGACAATTGCCCGACCAAAGCACCAGCTCCGAGGTTTTGCCTTCCGGCGCGAGTTCTTCATTGATGAAATTTGTCGAGCCAACGATCTCCTGATTATAGTTGATCTCGCCAGTGCTGTAGCTGTCTTCGATTTCAAGACTTTGCGTTTTATAGACGCCGATCTCGTGATCTTCAGTGCTCCAGAAAAACGGATGGGAGAAGGTATGCGAGGACACCTCGACGTTGGGCAGGGCAAATAGTTCGCGCGCGAGCTCCGCGAATTTGCCGGGCTCAGGTTCCTTGAGAATCGCCACGCGTCCCTGCGCCTCTCCGGTGATGATCGACGCGGTCACGGGGAGCGGATACTTCTCGATGATTTGCTCCATGATGACCTCGCCTGAATATTTCCCGACATCCACGGCGCTCTTTGAGTAAAAGCCGTCGCCATCGATATGGCTAAAGTAAATGCGCCGGCCAAAGGCCGTGGTGACATCCGGCACGGGGTAGTCCACCGGGCCAAGCACGGCCTCGCCGAGGATGAGTGGATCGAAGAATTGTTGGAAAAACTTCAGCGGGTCCACCATGCCATCGAATGGGCGCAAAATAGCGCCACCCCACGTCGCCACAAAGACGGGATCCATGGTGTAATGCTCTCCATCGACGGTCGCGCTGGTTTCCAGCCAGATGTCGGCGCTGGTGGGGGCTTGCAAATCGATGAAGTTGCTCGGCGGTGCCATTGGCGGGGCCTCGAAGCCAAACAGGTCGGCTTTCACTTGCTCGATCTTGGGCGAGTTCAGCAGGCGAATGGACTCAAAGGAGCCGCTTAGGCCAAAGGTTTTGCGCACGTAGTCCAACTGGTTTTCGGTGATCTCTGGCAGCTCGCTGATGAAAAAAACTTTGATGCCGCGCTCAGTTGCTGCGCCGAGGTAGCGCCAAAATTTTGTTTGCAGCTCGGTGGGCACGGTCATGTCGCCATCGATGATGATGGCGCGGCAGTCCACGGGATCGGGCAGCGCAGGCAGGCCTTCGTTCAGCAGGCTGTGGTAGCGTAGCTCAAACCCGAGCCATTCGAGTGATGGCTGCCACGCGAGATACGTGGTCGTCTCGGAGGGAAACTCCAAGCCTTCGCTCGACGGCAGGTTACCGTAGAAGACCAAGATATCTCGCGCGACCGGACGCAGTGGCGCGAAGCTAGCACCCATTAATCTAGGCTCGGATATTAGCGCATGGTAGCCTTTGGCTTCGATACGTGCAGCTGTTTCGAAAGCGAGCCCGGCTTTGGCGGGGTCAACATAATCTAGCACGTAAACATCCATGCCCAGGTGCTGCGCTTTTTGCAGTACGGTTTCGAGATGCTGCGTTTCCTCAGGCTTGGTCGCTTGGTAACTTTGCGATGCAAAGTTATAGCCCTGGTAGAGCGACTCCACCATGACGCCGTCCACGATCTTGCTGGCTTGATCGGTGATGGGCAGCGCGCGGTTCATCAGCAGGTAGGCATCGGGTGCCGCGGCGCGTATCTCGCGCAGTAGTTGGACGGTGGCTTCGCGAACCTCCGCTTCGTTAGCACGATCCGTTGCGATCAAGAATTCTGCCGAGTCTATGGTATCGAGAAAGAAGCCATCGAAGCCTTGCTCGACCCGTGTTTTCACCAATTGTTCAGCTACAAATTTGCGCCACGCCGGATCACGTAGGTCCATCACGCTGGAGTTCCAGGTGGCATTGCGAGTTGCCGGTTGGAGGCCGGTTTCTTTGACGACATTAGCATAGGTGGCGTCGGCGGCGACTTCGACGACGCTCACGTAGGCGAGCACCTTGGCACCCGATTGTTTAACGGCGGTCAGGTCGACCTCGGCCTCGGAATGGATGATGCTGATCGGCCAAGCCTGCAGGTAGTCCGCGCTGATCGACGAGCGGTAATCAACAAGGTAGCGGTCGGGCGACCCGCCTAACGCGGTGAGCGTATTGAGCAATATTACGGCGCAGATGGTGATCCACCGAGACTTCAAACGGCGACCCCTTCTCCATCGAGGTATTGCTTAAGGCCTTCGCTGAGCGTCGTGGTGGCGTCAAAGCCCATGGCGTTGCGCGCGGCGGATGGGTCGCCAAGCGAGTGAATGATGTCGCCCTTGCGGGATTCGGCAAAGGCGGTTTCAGGCGCGTCTGGGAAGTATTTGCGGAACTCGGCTATCAAATCCAACAGACTGGTTGAGCGGCCCGTGCAAACATTGAACGGCTGAAAGCCGGCTTGCGCGGATGCGGCACCGAGCACGTTCATGCGGGCAACGTCTTTGACAAAAATGAAGTCACGGGTCTGCTGACCGTCGCCATATACAGTAACGCCCTTGCCCGCGCGAAAACGATCGAGGAAGATGGACATGACGCCAGAGTAGGGCGACTTCGGGTCCTGCCTCGGGCCATAGACATTGAAGTAGCGGTTGGCGGTGACCGTGAGATTGTAGGAATAGGCGGCCCCCATCAGGAGGTATTCGCTGGCAAGCTTGGCCGCGCCGTAGGGCGAGAGCGGGCGCTTGTCGCTGCTTTCGTTGAGCGGTAGCTCAGTGTTGTCGCCGAAGATCGCCGCCGAGGAAGCGAAGACCAGGCGGCTAACATTGTTCGTGCGCGCGGCTTCGATGACGCGCTGTGTTGCCGTCACGTTGCGCTCGAAATTCAGCTCCGGGTTCACGATGCTTTCCTGCACGCTAACCAGCGCCGCCAGGTGGATGATGGCTTCCGGTTTAAAAGATTCCACGGCGTTCGCGAGTGCGTTGCCCGTGGCGACATCCAGCTCCTCAAAGCGGAGGCTGACAACGGACTTTAAATGATCCAGATTTGCCAAGTGGCCGGTGGCAAGGTTGTCTAACGCGAGCACTTCAGCCCCTTGCTCCAGTAAGAGTTCGCAGGTATGTGAGCCGATAAAGCCTGCTCCACCGGTGACGACGACTCGTTTGCCCGCAATGTTTTTAATGCTCATAGTATTCCTTTAATATGGATTTTAACGCGCCGCTTTCGTGGAGTGAGATAAAGATTTCCGTCGACTGCGGGTCCAGGTGCGTGCCGGACATGCGCTTGATTTCGTTGACCGATGACTCGATGGACATGGGGTCCTTGTAGGGGCGGGCGCTGATCATCGCATGGAATACGTCGGCCACGGCGACGATGCGTGCGGCTGCGGGAATTGCCTCGCCGGACAGGCCGTGAGGATAGCCTTTGCCATCCCAGCGCTCATGATGATGTAGCGCGGCCAGCGCCTGGAGCTCGTTTTTAGGAGATTCCAGGCTTCGGATGAGCTCGGCACCGAGCTCAGTGTGTTTCGACACGTCGGAAAATTCTGCTTCAGTCAGCTTGCGGGGCAGGCAGAGCAAGTCTTTATCGATGCCAAGTTTGCCAATGTCATGCAGCTCGCCCGCCCATCGCAGGCGCACTAGGTCGTTGCGGCTCCAGCCCATGCGCTTGCCGATCATTTCTGCAATGAGGCCCACGGATTTTTGGTGCTCCCATAGTGCGGGGTCGACCCAGCGGCATAGCTTAAGCATTACCCGGCCCATGGGCCAATCCAGGCCCGCTCCGGATGAGTGGGTCTGCGTGGTGCGGGCCGCGCCTTTGCTGTTCACGTCCAGATCGCCGCCGTGCCAGGAATAGTGCGTTTGCGCTTCCTGTTCCTTGTAAGCAAACTTTGCCGTGTAAAGGTGCTGGTCGGCGAGGTCCAGAATGGCATCGAGGGATTTACGCTGCCAGTCGGCTCGACGAAAGATGAAGTAGCCTGCGCAAAAACGAATTGGAGCTGGCAGCATTTGGTTGTCGGCAACGAGATCCACGAGGTTGCCCAAGCGCTTTAAAAAGACGATCGCTGCTTCCTCACCGCCGCCGATGCCAAGCGCGGCAAACTCGTCACCTCCGCGGCGACCACAGATCATTTCGCCCATCAGGGAGGTGTGCATGAACTCCGCAAACCGTATGAGCATTTCATCGCCCGCAGCGTGGCCGTATTCATCGTTCAGTTGCTTAAATCCGTTGAGGTCGAGACAGATCAGGAAGCACTCCTGGCTAGGGTCTGCGTCGTCGAGCATGGCGTCGGCCGATTGCTGGAAGCCGCGTCGATTGAACCCGCCACAGAGTGGATCCTGCACCGCCAGCTGCGTGAGCATGGCCGTCATCCGGCTGCGCTGGATGGCAAACCGGATTGCCTTGCCCAGAGTGGGGGCATCGTAGCTGCCTTTCTCCAAAAAGTCCTGTGCGCCTTGTTCGATTGACCGCACCCCGATGTCCTTTTGGGTGGAGGCAGTCAGCACGACGACAGCGACGTTGGGCGCTGCGGCGCATACCTGCTCGACGGTGTTCAGGCCGGTGCTGTCGGGGAGGTCCAGGTCGAGCACGATGACGTCGAACCGCTGCTTGTCGATGAACCCAAGGGTTTCCTGCAGGTTCCGAGCAATGCATAAGTTGGTCTCTTTGCCAAATTGGCGCTGCAGCTGTCGGCGGGATAGCTCGAGCACTGCCGAATTATCTTCGACGAGAAGAATGTCCAAGCAATTGTTGAGGCCAGCGCTGTTTGGAGTCAGCAAATTACCCATCCGTAGTGAAAGCAGGTGTTCGGTTTATTCAGTCTGATTATTCACCGATAGCCAAATCAATAAACACAATATTTCCAACCGCGTAGGCGACTTTTATTGGCCATGCGGTCGTGTTGTGTGGTGAAAAGTGCCCCTCGAATTTTTATCTAAGCTCCACGCGGAGGCGGCTGAAGCGGATTCCGATTGTGAGGCAACTTTTCCGCGAAAACTTAAACGCAAAACATTTGCAATATGGGTGATCGTTCCTACTGTGGCCGCAAATGGAACGATATCAGCAAACGCGCAGCGCCTTCACGCTGGTGGAACTACTGGTGGTGATCGCTGTGCTCGCAATACTGGGCGGTTTAACGATTTCGGCTTTGGGCATGGCGAGATCCCGGGCTTACCAGTCGGTGTGCGCGAGCAATATGCGACAGGTCGGCATGGGGCTGCAAATGTATGCCAGCGATCATGGTAAGTATCCGTCGTCGACACATACCTCGCAGTTGAGCCAGTCATGGATTTATTCTATCGCCGATTACTTGGATGATGTTGATGAAGTGCGCATTTGCCCGGCCGATCCACTTGGGGAAGAGCGTCTGGAGCAGAATGGGTCTAGCTACATTCTAAACAGTTTTTTGTTTGTTCAGGAGCGTGATCCGTTTGGCAACAAAATCGGTAAAGTCTATGACCGGCCTTCGCTGATCCCGAATCCATCGCAAACGATGCTCGCCTTCAACATCTCTGATCGAATGGAGACTGGGACGCAAAGTGATCACACTCATTCCAGTGCGTGGATTAGCTGGGGTGCCATGTTGAGTGACATACAACCGAACCGTCATGGGGGTAGTGACGGCGACTCCACCTCAGGCTCGGCAAACTACCTGTTTGCCGATGGGCATGTGGAAAGCATTCTCGCGGCCGACGTGAAGGCGAAAGTAGATAAGGGCGAGAATATCGCCGCAGTGAAATAAAGCATATGCTAGAACGCACTTTGACTCTGTGCCTCCTTGGGGCATCCGTTGCCTATGGCGAGGGTTCCCTGATCATTGATTCGCACGTCGACTTGAGCTTTAAGTATCTGCCAGCGACATCCCGCTGGCAGGCGGTAATCAAGTCAGGGGTATATAGCGGCCAGGAGGCTGGTATCCCCTTCGACAAAGTCGCCTTGCCGCTCAGAGACTTAAGTGTCAACTCGGGAGGGGAGCGCTATGTCATCCCTTCCGAGGGCTTCGACTTTCTTGGGGCACCGCCGGGGGATGACGTTTGGATCGCTCCGCAAGCCAACAGTCTCTATACTTGGCCTGGCTTTAGTAATTCTCAGGATACAGGGGATTTGGCGATCTATTCGTTAAGTGATCCACGCAAAAACGGTGAGATTCCACAAGCGTGGATCACGATTCGGTTGGTGAGTGTGGACTACATCGGCGTTGGAGAGAATCCACATGTCTCGATGTGGACACCTGACGAATTTAATAATCCGGTCGTCTGGGCGGCTACCTCGGACGGGCTCGATGCCAGTGATGTTTTCTACCAGCCAGCCAACGGGCATAGCCACTTGAATTGGGGCTTTGCCGAGAGGGGGCTTTATCGCCTTGGTCTGCAGGCGAGTGGTTACGCCGGCCCTGGCCAAACGAACCTCACACAAAGCAATGTGGAAGGCGCGATCTTTGCCGTCGGCACCTTTGCGATCTGGAAGGCGAATTATTTCTCGGGCAATGACTTGTTCAGTACAGCGGCAACGGGTGAAGCTTCGGACGGAGATTCCGATGGCGCGCCGCTTTTGCTGGAGTATGCATTTAACATGGACCCGGTGGTTCCGGATTGCCAGCTGCTGGAGCCGGGCGTTGGTGAGTCCGGCCTTCCGGCGGCCTCAATATCGGGCACTGGCCAACTGGAAATCGAGTACGTGCGTCGGAAGCAATCGACATTGCCGGGCATTGTTTACGAGGCGCAGTTTACCTCAAGTCTCGATGCCGGAGATTGGCAGACGGCGACTGGCGAAACCGTTGTTTCCATCGATGCGGATTGGGAGCGTGTTACCGTTGTGGATACGTCGACTGGCGACGGCCAGCGATTCGGCCGGGTGGTGGTTACCCAAGCAGAGTAAGCTGAAACCCCGGAACTAATAGAGCGGCAATTTTATGTCTATGACGACTGCGTTGAAAACTTCGTGTCGGCCCAATGGTTGGTTGGACTCATTGGCGATTGGCATGTCGATCGTCTGTGCGATTCATTGTTTGGTGACGCCGGTGCTGATCGTTTTTCTGCCGATTCTGGCGACGACGTTTTGGGTGCACGAAGACTTCCATTTGTGGATGCTGCTCTTTGTGCTGCCCACCTCTGCACTCGCGATGTTTTTGGGCTGCCGCAAACATAAAGATCGCCTGATCCTCGCGCTGAGCATTATCGGGCTGAGCGCTTTGATGGCGACTGCGATTTATGAGTCCGTCAGCCACGCCGATAGTGCGTCCGCCGCGCATGTGCACTGTGAGCACTGTGTCGAGGCGGGTGCCGATGAGTGGTTAACTGGAGTGACGCTGCTGAATGTCATGGGTGGTCTGTTCCTGGCCAGTGCGCATGTGCGAAACTATCGCCTTTGCCGCAAGGTGAAGTGCGAGCACGATTAAACTTTGCTTCTTTGAAATTAAAAAGGGCGACTCGGGAAGCCCGGGTCGCCCTTTTGCTTGGGAAATAATTCTCCGCCGTTTTACTTGCGTGCGCGGCGGCGAAGCAGGCAGATGCCGAGTGCGCCAATGCCGAGACCAATGGCGTAGGTGGAGGGCTCGGGCACGACTTGAAAGGCAAACGTTTCGGTCGAGCTCATAAAGCCGTCGGTCACGTGCGTGCCGGAGACCGTGAGCACGACTTCCCACAGACCCGTTTCAGTGAAGCCGTAGTTGAAGTGGTCGTGTTGACCGGCGGGCATGGAGATCGTGTTGTTGCCGTTGACCGTGCCAGCTTCATTAGCCGAGGAGAAAAAGAAATCGAAGCCGCCTAGGCCGTCGGATTGCCAAACCGAAAAATTGCCGCTGCCGGAGGGAGACGTTACGCTGTCAAAGGAGAAGATGATGTTTCCTGGGAACTCACTGGCCAGTAGTTCTTCGGTGGCAATGCCCAGGAACGGCACGCCGGCCACGTTACCCTGAGGCAAGGTCCAGATTGGCGAGCCTGCGGTCGTACCGGTCATCGTGTTGAAGGTCGCGTTGTTGGCGGCAACTCCTTCGCGACTGGCGGGAACTTGGGTGATGATGTCGGATGCCTCGTACTCGCCTTCGCCGATATTGGAATTCTCACCCAGGTGGTAGTGGAAGAAGAACTCCGGTCCGCTGCCCTCGTCTTCGTAGGCAATGCCGATGTCGCCATGGCCAAACGTGTAAACTGCGCCCGACAGGGCCGATGCGCTTATGATGGAAAGTGAGAATGTCAGTATGCTTTTGGTCATCCCTCAAACCCAAGGCACGGAAAGTATGGCGTCAATATATAATGCAAATTATTTGCATTAAGAAAACGGGCATAAAAAATCCACCCGCGAAGGTGGATTGAATATTTGTCAGCTACGAATCAGCTGATGGGATCGATTTCGTAGAAGATTAGAGCATTCGCCTGAAGGGTGAAACTCAGCTTCAGGAATCCATTCGCGCAATGCTCGGCATCCAGTATGCGCTTTGGCTCGGCGGCGGCTTTGAGTTTGGCTTCCTGTTTTGGGCTCAGATAATAGGGCGCTCCCATAGCCTTCCAGGCGCGGTAGCTGTTACCGTGTTGTTGATCGACTTGCCAGGCGCGGACGCGGAATTTGCCCGTGAGACCTTCTAGTTGGATGTTGGTCGTAGCATCTTCGGCAATGATATCCCAGTCGTTGCCGCCGAAGTCGTAGGCCGACGGCTCGCAATGGTTCCAGCCCAGCAGGCGGTAGGCTTGGCCGTCGGTCGTGGCGATGAGCGAATCGCATTCCGTCGCAAATTCCTGGTCGAACAGCCGGCCCAGATACGCATAGGCATGAAACGCGGGCTTCTTAATGCCATGAATGTTAACCAGGCCATACTTGCCACTGAAGGGACTTTCGCCGGGGCCGCTTTCTTCGAAGATGTCATTAATGGTCCAGAATGCATAGCTGTCCGGAATGTCGCCCAGGTCCTTCAGCGTTTGCAGAATAAAGGTCATCGTGAATTCGCTGTCCTTGCCGAAACGGTCGTTGTGCGCGGGTGATATGTTCCACTCCGTGTAGTGCAGCTCGGCATCGGGGAAGGCCGACTGGTCGATCAGTTCGCGGACCTTGGAGACGTCACTCAGCATTTTCTTTTGGCCGAAGTAAACGATCTCATCGGACGGCATACCGAGCTCCAGTGCGCTGTCGGAGCAGTAGTGATGCGTGCTGATGAAGTCCAATGGCGCATCGGCTTCCTCGCAAAACTCCAGCATCTCGCGCACCCAGGCGTTCTTGGAAGTGGCGGGGCCACCGACGCGAATCGCCGGATCGATGTCTTTGATCGTGCGCGCCGTCACCGAGTAGAGTTTAAAGTATTCATCGCGGTCGGCGTCTTTCCAAAAGTAGCTCAGGTCGGGCTCGTTCCACACTTCGAAGCGCCAGCTCAGCACTTCTTCCCGGCCAAAGCGTTCCATGAGGTGCAGCACGAAGTCTCGGATGAATTGGCTCCACTCCTCGTAGTCGCGTGGCGGGGTGACGTTGGCCTTGTAGTGAAAGCAGGTTTGGTCGCCACTGGCCAAAGGCTCGGGCATAAACCCGATCTCGACAAAGGGCTTCATGCCGAGGTCGAGAATGCCCTGATAAACTTTGTCGACGTTGATAAAGTTCGTGGTGACCACGCCATCTTCGCCGCGCTTGCAGCAGCCCATCAGCTCATTGAAAATTCCGTGAAAGCGGCATTGCTTAAAGCCAACGGATTCCTGCACGAGCGCCGATTGCTCATACCAGTCCTTGCGCAGCGTCACGTAGGCATGACACGAGCCCACACATTCGCGAAACATCTGGCTGCGCACCTTGGTCGGCCCCTGGGTGTCGATGGTCAGGGCGACTGGAGCTTTCGCGTTCTCTTTCCGGAGCGACGCCTTGGTCTGCGGGGCGGCGGATTCAGTGTGTTGGGTGATGGGACTCAAGGCCGTCTCGGACATTCGGCGAATCGGTTGTGCGGTTAAAATGCGCGCCGGCGCTCGGGTTGTTTGCGCGGGCGTTTGCGTGAATGCACCATCCTAGCGCAATCGATCGTATCACCGTTAGTCGTAATGCGATCCGGTTGTTGGCTTTTGCCGACAGCGGATATTCTGATACGGCGTACGCCTGCCTTCTAGTGGGCGCTTTGATCGGGGGATGGCGTTTTTAAGCGTTACTCCAGCTGTCGGCAAAAGACATACAGTGCGCCGGTGAAAGACTACAGGCTTGGGGAATTCTGTGCTAAACTCCTGGCACAAATTCAGTCATCCGCGACCGAAACAACCTCCACCCCTCACCACATGAAGAAATCTACCTTAATTACGTCCTCAGTGTTTCTATTTCTTGGTGCCGCTCAATTGAGCGCTCAAGTTCTGATGTTCAACTTTGGCAGCACCGCCGTTCCCGGTGGTGAGGCAACCAACAGCCCTTATCACACGGAGAACCCGAGCTTCACGCAGTCAACTTGGAACCAGCTCGGTAACTCCGACAGCAGCTCGCTTGTCTACGCGGACAACTCTTCAGCAACGGGCATTGCTCTCGATCTGGGCCGCAGTAATCCGCTGGACTCTGGTCCCACGGTCGACTTCTCGACGAATCCGGTTTCTTCTAATACCTTGGCTGACGACGGTGGCATCTACTCGCTGATCACCATGCGCAGCACGATTTGGTCGGGCAACTCGGGCGTCGATGACAACTGGGTCGCGGGTCAAATCACCGGTCTTGCGGCGGGGCAATACGAAGTGCTCATCTGGGGCAACAATGGCAACGCCAACCTTGGCGATATCGAGCAAGCCGTTTACGTGTTGTCCGACTCTGCGGCTGGCACCTACGACTTCACCGGCCTGCCCAGCTCCACGCTGACGAACGCCAGCAACGCAAGCTGGACTGACGGCGTGAGCTATTCGAAGGCAACGATCACCATCGCCGCAGGCGAGTCCCTTTACTTCGCGATCGATGGCACCAAGCTGCCTTCCTTTGACCGCGGTTTCCTGAGCGGTATGCAAGTGGCAGCCGTGATCCCAGAGCCGTCGACTTACGCAGGCATTGCGGGTTTGGCGATTCTCGCTCTGGTGGCGGTTCGCCGTCGCCGCGCCTAAGATTTTTATCTCGTTACAGCTGATATGTTGGCCCGCTATTCGTAATGGATAGCGGGCTTTTTTAACCCCCGAATCCCATGACTTTTTCTGTGCTCTATCCAGTGGCCGCCGCGCTGCTGATTGTTCCGCTGCTCAATGCGTCCACTCCGTTGAATTTACTTCAGCAAGGTGGCGACGCCGTCGGCAACCGCGCGACTATCATTGAGGCAAGCCCGGCTGAACTGCTCGTTAACTTTGAGGCCGGCGGGTATCCGCGTGTTGATTTCCCGTGCCCAGCGGAAGGGCTGGATCTCTCTGCGTATCGCGGTATCGAAATCATCGCGACAAACATGGGTGATACGCCGATCCGGGGTGGTCTGAGAGTGGACAATGCGGGCGATGCTTCCGATCAATTTTGGAATATGGAAACCGCGCTGCTCAAGCCGGGTGAGGCCGTTACCATCCAGTCGGTTTTTGGGCAGAATAATGGTCGCCCGGCATACCCGTTGGACGCGTCGGAAATAACCGCTTACCAATTCTTTTTAGCCAATCCGAAGGACGCGGTGAAGGTCAAACTCAGCGCCCCGATGGCGTATGGTGAAGCCAGTGATGCGCAGCGGAGCCCGCGCTTCAGCAAGCCCGCAGATCGCGACACGAAGGTTATGCCGCCCGCATGGTTGGGGGAGAAGCCACCGGTCGCGGGTGACTGGGAGTTGACGCTCGATGAGTCGTTTAACGGCGAGACGTTGGATACGTCGGTTTGGGCCACGCGCTTGGCATTTGTTGGTCCTGCGCGCGAGGAGTCGCAACGCTACCGCGACGAAAATGTGGCAATCGCCGACGGCGTTGCATCGCTCAAAGTCGAGCACTCCCCGGGGCATCAATACGACGACCCCGAGCTGCCGAAGCGCGACTATGCGGCGGGCATGCTCTCGTCTTATGACAAATGGACGCAGCGCTATGGCTATTTTGAAATTCGGGCCAAGGTGCCCACGGCCAAGGGCGCGGCGGTCGTGTTCGGGCTGATTCCGGATCGCGGTGCCGAGGGTAATTTAAGCATGCACGAGCGTCGCACCTCGCACGACTTCAACGGCAAAGGCATGGAGATGGATGTCGTCCGTCAGCTGGCGGAATGGGGTCCCGGCCGCGTTGCCTACAGCACACGTTGGGGTGGCCCGGCGGGCACGCACATTCAAAAGCATTGGGGCGACAGCTATGTTTACCACGGCGCGACGGAAGATGGTTGGCACGTTTACGGGATGCTCTGGGAGGCCGATCGGCTGGTGTGGTTTATCGACGGCAAGAAGACCGGTGAATGGCAAAGCGATGCGATTGCCGATGTGCCGTGCTACCTCTCGGTGACGATGCCGATGGGCCGCCACGGCTCAAAGCAGGTCGACACCGAATCGTTGCCCGATGCCTGGGAGATCGATTACATTCGCGTCTGGCAGCAGCAGTAGCCGCACGCGGATGGGTCAGCAGATCGCACATTGTTTGGCGGTAGGTGACTAACGCCTGCACTGGAATCTTTGCTAAGCTTTGGGCATCGCAGGCCGCTTTACCTGTGTCAGCCAGCAAGCGAAAACGCTGGTTGTGACCCAACCCCAACCCCTCGTTGTATGATCCATAGAATCGTGTCGAACTCGGTTTCGGCGTTTGTTGCGTTCTCGTGCCTAATGCTTAGCGCGGCGCCGCCCCCAGGGAGCTTTACCCTGACCTTTGAAGATGAATTTAACGGCGACACCTTAGATGGCAGTGTCTGGCGTCAGGGCAGCCACGATGGCAGTGTGGCCGGCTACCGCGACAGTGGCACTGGTGCCGCAATTAAGCGCGAAAACATCGTGGTCGCCGATGGCATGCTGACCATGACCGCCCAGCAGGAAATCGCCACGCAGAGCAATCTCGTGATGAACTATTCCTCCGGCGAGATCAGCACATTTCGCATGTTCACACCGAGCTCGGGCGACCAAGGCTTTAAGCAGACCTACGGTTACTTCGAGGCCCGCATGCGCTGGGACAGTGTGCAGGGGCTCTGGCCTGCATTTTGGACCATGCCGGATCGTGGCGAGTATGGTTATCAAAACTACTTCAATCGCTCGTTCATTAAGTTCGACCTGAGCAGCGAGACGCTGCCCGGCACGATCACCAGCGCCGTTCTACGGCTGAAAATTGCCGACATCCAACAGCCCAATCCGGGCACGAATGACGGCAAGACCAACACCGTCGCGCTGGCCGTGCAGGATGATTCTTGGACGGAGACCGGCATCAAGTGGAACAACATGCCGACGCCCGATCCGCTCTGGCTCGACCAGTCCTATGACAACCGCACTGTGGGTGCGACGATTGATCTGGACGTCACTGATTTCATTATCGAGCAAGCCGATGACAGCGACCAGGTGTTTTCGATTTGCCTGACCGACACCCTGCGTCAATGGAACCAAATCGAGTTCCACAGCCGGGAGGCGACCAACACTGCCGACCGCCCGGTTTTAATCATTAATGGCACGAGTTATCAAGCCACTGCCGATGCGAAAGTGATTGGCGGCACGGCGGCTAACAATAACTACGGCACGCTGAATACGCTGAGCATTTGGGAAACCTACGTCAGCGGAAACAACAGCACGGGCACGGACAGCATCGGGCAGGGGATGGAAATTGATATCCTCGAAGTCCTCGGCAAGTGGGGTGACAAGGTCGCCGGTCATGTCCTGCATTGGGACGGCTACTCGGGCGGCATTAGTAACGCCAGCACCGGCTGGGGCCGCCCGCCAGTGGACGACACCGCGCAGTGGCACACCTACGGCGTTTACTGGGAGCCCGGCCTGATCGAGTTCTACGTGGACGAAGTGAAGACGGCCACTTACGAAGACAGCCGCGTGCCCGATGTGCCGGCCTACTTGATCCTCTCGCTGCAAACCGGCGGCTGGGATGGCAATACGCCGAGCGCCGCAATCAATGGCAAGGGCATGGATGTTGACTGGGTGCGCGCCTGGTCGGGCACGAAGTCTGGCAGCGTTCCCACGAGCACCTCGATTGATGGGAGCGGCGTGGTTACCATCGGTAGCGACAACGCAGTCTATGGCGGTTCGGGCAACGCGAATGGTAAGGTAACCATCGCCGACGACGGCAGCTACATGGCCATTGGTCAGAACGGCTGGGAGAAGTTTCCGCTCAGCTACACCGTCACGGCGGATACCTGGTTGGAGTTCACGGTCGACTCCTCCGAGGCGGGCGAAATCCTCGCCGTCGGCCTGGAGGACAACGACACGATTAACGACGTGAAGCGCCTTTTCCAGCTGGCCGGTAGCCAGACTTGGGCGGACAGCTATCAGGACGCCAACGACTATCCCGTCGCAACGGGTCCGTTGACTTACGCCATTAACATTGGCGCATACTACACTGGCGCGATGACCCACCTGGCGTTCAGCGCGGACAACGATGTGAGCGGTGAGAACTACGCGCGCTTCTCCAACATCAGCATCTATGAGGACGCCAGCACTGGTGGTGGTTCGGGCAGCTCGATCAGCGCGGGTGCCTTGAACAACGGTGTTGCTGCTCTGGACAATCGCACCGGCACGGGTTACCTCATGTATAGCGCGACGAATGTCGTGACCCGCTTCGGTGCCTATACCGGCAACGCCGACCACTTCATTGCGGTTATGTATAACAGTGGCCAGTGGTATGCCGACACCAACTTCGGCCAGACGGCGTTCACACCGGTGGCTACCGATGTGCTCGTGGCGACGGTCGACTTCACCAATGACACGGTGACTTCGCTCGAAGGCCAGGCGGGCACGGAGTATGGCATTGAGTATGGCTACTACAGTGGCGACCTCGGCTACATTGCTGATTGGTGGAACGGCGCCGCGAATGACGGCGAATTCACCGTCACGGGCACGTCGTTTACGCTCAATGGCAGCGGCGTCAGCATCGGAAATCTCAACGACGGCGTGGCAGGCACGGACTGGCGCACCGGCACGGGCTACTTGATGTATACCGCGACGGACACCACAACGCGCTTCAACGCCTTCGCCGGTAATGCCGACCACGTGATCGCGGTTTACTACAACGTGGCTCAAGCCAAGTGGTATGCTGACCGCAACTACGGGCAGATCGAGTTCACGCCACAGACGGGCGACGTCTTGCTTGCGAGCATCGATTTTACCAATGACACGGTCAGCTCGCTCGAAGGCACGAACAGTAGCTACCAGGGCATCCCGCTCGGCTATGCCTCGGGTGATCTGAGCTACCAGGTGGATGTCTGGGGTGGGTTTAACGATTCGCCCGATGGCGAGTTTGGCGTCACCGGCACAAGCTTCACGCCGTGGTGATGCGCCGCACTGTTTAGCCCTACAAGCCGACGCCGAGTGCGTCGGCTTTTTTGTGCGACAAAGCACGAATGCGGGTGTCAGTATTTAACATACACCTTGTCGGCGCAGGACTTGTCGTTGTCATCTTAATGCGATATGATTTAGAAATGCTTGATTCCCCTATGACGAAGCCACGCCTTTTCACCCGCACCCTGGCCCTGCTTGCCGGGTTGTTGGTTGCGACGAGTGCACATGCGCGCGACTGGGATACCAGTCTGCAGGATTTTGACGTAACGCTGCGGCCGACTGACAACTCGGTGACCGTGATCGAAGGCAAGCCCGAAGCACTACAGGGCATGGTCTTGAAGTTTCAAGAAGGAGGCGGCAGCTACCCGGGCGTGCGCCTGCTTCCGCCCGAAGGCGAGACCTGGAACTTCTCGGAATTCACCTGCCTCGACGTCACGCTGACGAACGAAGGCCCCAAGCCGATCTACGCCACCGTGCGTGTCGACAACCCCGGCCACTGGCGCGACAAGCCGTGGAATAACGAGGCCGCGCGCCTGGCTCAGGGCGACACCAAGTTGATCCGCGTGTTCTTTGGCTACAGTGCGCGCAAGCCGGGGCACCCGCTCGATACGGAAAATGTTTCGGCGATTCAGATCTTTACCGGCAAAGCTTCGGCGGGGCAGGAGATCAAGGTCGACTCGATCAAGCTCGGTAAGACACCGTCACCGTTCCGCCCGAACATCCAACCCGTGGATGGCTACGTGTTTGGCGGTGGCGCGGATGCCGCATTATTGAAATTTGCCGGCCAAAATGGTGCCAAGGTAAGCGGTGGCCAGGATGGCCCGCTCAAGGTGGCCTTTGACGGCAAAACGCAGGCCGCAGTAATCTCTCCCAAGGAGAGCCCGGCCTTCGATCTGCGTCAGGGCTACCTGATGGAAGTTGATTTGAAGAATACTGGACGCACGCCGATCAACCTTGCCGGCAAGGTAACCAGCGGCCGCGGCGATACCGACGTGGCTCAACTCGACGCGGCGATTGCGCCCGGGCAGCAGGGCACGCTCGTTATTGATTTTATTCGCGAGGCCTCGATGGATGTCAGCAAGGGGCGTGACAACCCGTTCTTCGAAAACAACAAGGCAAAGTCCGTCGTCATTTTGGCGAACGAAGATGGCGCACAGGAATTTGAGGTAACCGCCGTTCGCTTGACGGCACCTCCGATCAAGCTGCCGGACTGGGTGGGCAAGCGTCCGCCGGTCGAGGGTGATTGGAAGCTGACCTTTAGCGAAGAGTTTGAGGGCGACTCTTTTGATATGGATACGTGGCGCTACTATGCCGTGAATTACTGGGATAAGATTAGCCGCTTCAGTAAGGAGAACGCGAACGTCGTCGACGGCAATGCCGTGCTAACTTTTGAGAAGAAATCCGGTTACCATAATGACGATCCCGATTACCCGCGCCACAACGACTACACCACCGGCTACCTCGACAGTTATGGCAAGTGGGTTCAGCGCTACGGCTATTTTGAAGCGCGGATGAAGCTGCCGAACGCGCCCGGTCTCTGGCCCGCCTTCTGGCTGATGCCCGACCGTGGCGAAGCTGCCGGCAACCAGTGGATCCGCCAGGATACCAAGAACGGCGGCATGGAATTTGACATCATGGAGTTCCTCTCCGGCTGGGGCCCGTACCGCTTCACCACGGCCTTCCACTACGACGGCTATGGTAAGGAGCACAAAGCAACCGGCTCAGGTGTCCACACCGGCGTCGACGAAGATGGCTACATCACCACCGGCCTGCTTTGGCTGCCGGGGCTGGCCGTGGTTTACAACAACGGCAAGGAAGTCGCCCGCTGGGAATCGGAACGCATCTCCGACGTGCCGTCGAACATCATCTTTACGTTTGTCGGTGGTGGTTGGGACAATGAGCCCATCGACGACTCACAACTCCCGGACAATTTCTACATTGATTACGTCCGCGTCTGGCAGCGTGCCGACCTCGCCACCGAGGCCGATGGCTACGCCAGCAATGATGGCTAGTCGCTACGAACTTTGCATTGCAAAGCCCGCGCGTTATTTGACGCGCGGGTTTTTTGATATCTCGACGGCGGCCTTTTCCTCGGCGTCTTCGCGGGCGCGGAATTGGCGCTGGAACTGCCCCGGAGTCATGCCCATTTCTTTGCGGAATACTTTGGTGAAGTGGATGCGGTCACTGAAGCCGCAGTAGTCCGACACGACGCCGATCAGCATGTTGGGATCGCGGAGCATGTTGCGCGCGCACTCCAGGCGAACACGGCGGATGTGTGTGCTAAGGCTTGTGCCTGTGTATTGCTTGAAGCGGCGGCTGAGCGAGTCCGGGTGGCAGTTTAAATGCGCGGCGATGGTCTTTACGTTAAACGGCTCGGAGATGTTGTTCTCGATGTAGCGCTGCGCCTCCTTGACCACGTAGGGGACAGGCTCTTCCTGGTTGTGCGTGTATTTGCGCAGCGACTCGCCGTGCGTGGCTATGATCTCCTGGTAGGTAAATGCCGACTCTTTTAAAATGCGGTCCTGGCTCTCGAAGTCCACATACACGAGGCCGAAACGGTGCTTGTAGCCTTGCTGCCACTCGAAGTTATCCATCAGCGACCAGTGGAAATAGCCGCGCACGTCGACGCCGTCTTCGATCGCGCGGTGCAGCGAAAGCAGGCAGCCGATAATGAAGTCTTTGCGGCCGCTGTCATGCACGGCACCGTCGAGGCCCACGCGGTCGAGCAGCGAGCAGCCGTTTTCCATGATGACGAGCGGAGTTTGGTAGCGCTCGTGAATAAACGTCGGCCCCCAGTAAAGTCCCTCGGTGTTGAGCGACCATTCGTAGGTGGAGATCGGCTCCTCGGGCTGTAGCTCCACGGCAACGGGTGCGCCGTTGGCCCCCATCTTAACCGGCACGACCTGGAAGAGATTGCAGCCGCAAAAATCGATGGGCTGGTTGATGAGCTTCATGTCCGCCTTGGTCGCCTGCGGGCTGTCTTTGCCGTAAATTTTCAGGCCCTCGTCGGGGTAGGCACCGAGGAAGACGGGGTCCGTCCACCAGCAGGTGTTCCACAGTCCGCCGGGGTAGATGGCGTAGGTCGCCTCGCGCGCGGCGTTGATGTCGTTGAGGCTGTTGGTGCTTGGGCGATAGGCGGACGAGGCTGGTGACCAGCCAATCGTCGGCTCCAGCTTGGCATTGTCGCGGATGACGCGCACCGAGCGGCCGTGCGCGAGCAAGGTGTTGTGCCCGGCCAGCAGGCACTCACGGAGGCAGAGCTTGAGGCCCGGCGCGTGGTAGCCCTCACTGTGGCCGAGGCCGAGGAAGCCCTGCGGCTCATTGATCGTGACCCAGTAGCGCACGCGGTCGGAAAAGTGCTCCACCGCCACGCGCGTGTATTCCTCGAACCACTCGGGGCTCTTGGGGTTTAGCCAGCCGCCCTGCAAGTAGAGCTCGTATGGGTAGTCCCAGTGAAAGAGCGTTATCCACGGCTCGATGCCGTTCTTCAGCAGCTCGTCGATCAGTGCATTATAAAAGCGGATGCCGGCCTTGTTTACTTTGCCGGTTCCCTTGGGCAAAATACGCGACCACGATAGGGAAAACCGATACGCCTTGATGCCGATCTGCGCCATGAGTGCGACGTCCTCCTTAAACCGGTGGTAATGATCGCAGGCGATCTTACCCGTTTGGCCGCGCCACATCTTGTCCTCTTCTTGGACAAAAAGGTCCCACACGGATGGGCCTTTGCCGTCTTCGTTCCAGGCACCTTCGATCTGGTATGCCGAGGTCGAGGCACCCCAGGTAAAGCCGTCGGGGAATTTGGTATCTGCGCCGCTCATGGGGTTGTAGGAATTCAATGAATAACGACGCCCCGCGCACATGGAAAGACAGAAAATGACATCGGCTTGTCGAAAGTCGGCCCGCGAAATTACCCTGCGTCACTACTGAATCGTGGCCACGCCCTCAGGCGTTTCGTAGATTTGCTCGCGTGCCTCGCGGACAATAATGCCGATGGGGTCCGGGTCGGCGTCCGAGGGCGGAATGTCCATAATAACGATTGAGGTGCGCGTGGTATCCTGAACCGGGCGAGGCTTACTGACGACTTTTATCCAGCCGGAGTCTTTGTCATTCACGGCGACTTTCAGCCACGTTTTGCGGCCATTGGGATAGGAGGCCATTTCGGTTTTACCCGGCTCCAGCAGCATGTTTTTGTCGGCCAGATTGACCGCCATGCGGCGCTTGGATAAATTAACCAGCCGGTATTGTCCCTTGGGAAACGTATCCAGCGAATGGTTGAGCGTAGAGGTGAGCAGCTTGCCGGTTCCCGGTTGTTGGTGGACCATGATTAGGAACGGGCCAGGCCCGTTGGGCAGCTTGGTCTGGGCGAGAATCTTCTTCAGCTTGGCACCTTGTCCGTCGGGGGAGGGGACCTCTTGGTAGAGTGTTACTTCGCGACTGGGGGGCGCAATGAGCCAGTCGGAAAAATAACCCGGGCTGGTGTAAATCCGTCGCGTCTCGCCGTCTTCATCGTAGAGCACGCTAATCGAGTTGGAGGTCGATAGCAGGCGGAACTTGATGGGCTCGGCGTCGGCTGCAAAGAGCTGGCCGCAGAGCAAAGCGCATGCGAGAAGGATTAGATTTCGTCGTCCTTGAGCCATTGGAAACTGATGAGTTTGTAGCGTCGTCCGAACTGCTGATTGACGCTGGTCGAGGGCGCGTCCTCGGGGTTGTCGGTCTCGTCCATGTAGTCGATGGTGCGCTGCACGACGGCTTCGCACCAGACGCCGACGACATCACTGGGGTCGAGTTCGGAAGCGACTTCGCCATAGGCGCGAATGGTAAAGGTGTCGGAGCGCGCCGTCAGGCTGGCACCGATGGTGGAGAGCACGTCGGCTTGGGTCAGATATTTTGGCGAGAAGGCGGAGCGGTTGCTGTAGGGCTTGCGCTCTTTGTCTCCGCCGCTAATGCGGCGGAGGTCGTAGGCATATTTACCGCCGCCTTTGAACTGACTGCTTGTGGTGTAGTTGGGGTGGCCCGTTAGCTCGTCGCTCATCCAGAAATCGTCATCGGCGTCATTGATTGGGAAGACGGCATTGGTGTCGCCGGCGCTGTCTGGATCGCTACTGCTCCAAGTGCGATCAATGGCGGCCTGAATGACGCCGCGCAGATCTTCGTATTCGTAAGGGGCGTCGAGGACTTCGCTGTCATCAGTATCGGGGTTATCGACCAAGCGGCGGTTGACAAACTCCGCCAACGAAACGAATGGTCCGCGGTTCTTAATCTCGATCACGATATTGTGCGCCAGTTGGGCAATCTCCTCATTGGTCAGGCTGCGGTAGCCTTGCCAGGGGTCGTCTACGTCGTCGCCGGAAGTTGGGTGGGTGAAGCGCGGCATCGGCGTGTTATCACTGGGCTGAATGCCGAATGCGCCCGTTTCCGGATTATATTTTAAGCCGTTTACGCCGCCAAGCACTGCACGCCAGGCTTGCTCGGAGGTGCTGTTGATGTTGAACCCGCCTTGCAGAATCATCTCGGCGGCTGCGGTATCGGCGTCGCGCAGGCGTTGTTCGTTGCCGGTGTGCTGCATGCGTGGGTTGGGCAGGCGGGCGGGGAGGTTGCCGGTTTGCGGAACGCTGGAGACGAAGTAGGCATCCCACAGCGTGCGGTTTAGCAGATAAGAGATGTCGTAATACGCCTGCTGGTCGGCCTTCAGGTGTTTGTTGCTGTTAACTGAATCCGTGCGCGCCAGAGCGTATTCCGATGGGGCCAGCGTTTGGCCGGTGTTTGACTTTTCATGCAGGCGGTAGTCCGCGAGGCTGTTGCCAATGGGGTAGGAGGGATACGCGCCAATGAGTGACAGATTGGCGTGCTGCAGTTGGCCAATGGAAAGCAATGGCTGGCCCTCGGGGAAGAACTCAAACAACACGGCATCGACTGGCCCGGACGACGACCAGTCATGACCGGAGCCGGCCGAGGTGCGGTTACTGTTTGAGCCTTGGTCGTTGGCGAATTTCTGCCACGCGCTGCTGTCGCCCAAGCTGCCGGCCGTTGCGATGTAGAGCGGCAGGAAATTGTTATCCCGGCGTGTTCTGCCGGAGCGAGGTGCCCGCATGTTGCCCTGGGCAATCCAACGGGTCGGGAACATGAACTGATCCTGATTAAACTGCGCATTATTGCCATCCCCGGAGAAAAGCGCGTGCGCCATGATTACGTAGGAAATCGTGGGGTCTGCATTGAGTGACATGGGTGCCTGGATGGCGGAAATGTCTTCGCTGTTATTGCCTCCAAAAACATGCACGTCAGACTGGCCGCCCTTAGTTACGGGGGAGAGCACGGTGTCATTGGGCATGGTTTGCACTTTGGCATTATCCCAAGTGATGCTCTGAATGGTTTGGTACCAATCGTGTTCGGGGTTGGCTGGATCGAGCTCCTTGGAGCTTCCGTCAATCTCTATGACTACGGCACCGTTGGTCGGTTTGCCCAAGTAGGTGAAGAGGCCGCCATCGCCACCCTTGAGCAGGGTTTTGCTGAGGTTGGTGATGGGGTCGCCCAAGTAGCTCAAGCTATAGCGCGGACCGGCGCGAAACAGCGTGAGTGGCTCAAAGTCTTTATCGAGAATTGCAGCGGTTACCGACATGTAGGAATCCGGCTCGGGCTCGATGTTTTCCAGCACGGGATACTGGTCGTAGTCATCGCCACGGTGCGAATACGGCAAGGAGAAGATCAGGCTCTGTCCCGGGGGGATGTCCGGGCAGTTTAGCCCAAATCGAATAAATTCGGTGTCCTGGTTATTCGAGCCAACAACGATTTGCTCGATGCTGCGCTGCAGGTCGACGGTGCCCAACGTGCGCCAGAGGTAGTCTTGTTCTATGGTTTCACCTTGGGCGTTTTGATAAGAGTGCTTGCCGGGGTCGAACACATCCACGGAAATTCGCGAGTCGCCGCCCAGAAGCATGCCAACTTCAAAGTTGGCCCCCCGGCTATCCGTAGGCGGTGCCTTCAAGGTGACGTTGTAGGGATTCCACAAGACGACCAACGGATACAGGTTTAGATTAATTTTTGATCCGCTCAATGGGCCCTCTGCGGAGAAGCCGAAGCCCATTGAGAAATAGGTGAGCACCGGCGTTACGCCGACATGGTCAGTCTGGGTGTCGTCGTCAAAGATTGGTAGCGTGGCCTCAACCGAGCCGCTGTTATCCGCGCGGGTGTTCAGGAATGAGCGCAGGTGCCGCCAAGTGGGGATGCCGTAGCCGGTGATGTCATTGGCATGGGGAGTCCACATGCGGTTGGCGTTGTTCGTGGGGTCGTTGGCCGACTCGACATGGCTGGGGTCGAGAAGTTTCGACAGGTCGCGCTTGAGGCCGCCGGCAAAGCTGTCGGTGAGGAGCGTAGTCGAGTGCAGGGAAATGTCGTGGAAGCGGCGCTTTTGCACCGTGGCGTAGTCGAGGCGGTTTGGCGAAAGGATGATCAGGTCGTCTTTGCTCAGGGCGCGCTCGCCCAGGTCGCGGTTGTAAAGATTATCAATGGTCGGCGTGTCGAGGTCGGCGGGGGTGTCGTTGCGGGCCATGAGCTCAATCGCGCTGCGACTGGCGTTGGCAAAGGAATCGATCGCGTGGTCAGGGTCTTGCTCGATGCCGAGGTTGGCGCGGGCCTTCGTGTTTTCATCTCCCACCCACCAGGCGAAACCGCCCTTGAAGCCGCCGCTCTCGCCCTCCAGCTCAACCAGCGGCGCGACGACAAAGTCTTCCACCGACTCAACGGAACCGGAGCCAACCAGAATGCGGGCGGGTTGGGCGGCACCAGTGGCGTCCTGGATTTTAATATCCCGCGCGCTCGGCTCGGATGTTGCCGTTAAATTGGAAATGGCGGCATTGGGCAAAAACGATTGCTCGGGGCTGGCGCTGGGGTCGCTGAGTTCGCCCGTTGATCGAAAGTCCGGCCAGTCGGTCGCCGAGGAATTGCCGCTGACGAGCCAGGTGAGCAGCTTGGCCGCGGAGCCCTGATCGTCGACAAGTTCCGTGTCGGTCCATTCGGTGGCGATAGCCTCCGGGCCGAGTTCGTAGTCGGGCGTCATCGCGTGGGCGTAGGCACCGACCCATTTTGCGTTGGGCGCGCCGTCGTATTGCAGCTCGGCCAGGGCGGTGGTGCGCTGGTCGGGACCGGTGGCGCGCTGCAGCTCGCCGATGGCGACACTCAGCGCGAGCAAGGCGTTTTGACGCGCCTCGGAAAGTTTCTGGGAATGGCTGGCGTTTTGGACGTCGATTGAGACCATCGTCGTCAGCGAAAGGAGCAGAATCACCAAAAAGCCCATCAGCACGAGACTCAGCACCAGCGCGAATCCGGCTTGCATGCGTCGCCGGAGATTCGGCGTCTTCATACGTGGGGTAAGGGGTTTCAACGGACTAGGGATACTCGAAATTGGCTCGCGAGGCAATGGCGGGGATTCAGCAATTGTGGTGACTCTTTTTCGATACTGCGACGTGAACCGGGTTGTTTTTGACTGACCGGATTTACGCTAACCGGTCATGGTTGCACCATGATACCAGATTGTCTGCCTACGGACAAGTCGGTTGCAGGCAGCTTTGTTGTTAATTGCCGACACCTACTGGTGCATTAACGGGTGAATCGCCCATTTCCTAAAGGTGAAATGCGGCATTTGCTGCCAGTCTCTGGTCGCTAAGCTTGAGGATAAAAAAACTCCCAGGCTGCAATGAGCGGCCAGGGAGTTTGAATGGATACGGGGCTGTCTGGCTCAATGGCCGCAGATGCAGGCGTATTCGCGATAATCGCAGGAGCCGCATTGGGCCAAGTTGATATTGATGCGCTCGGTCACGGTTTTGCTGCTGGCATCGGGCTTTACGCGAACGATGAGCGGCACGATGTTCCCCTCGGGCAAGGGCTCCGTCGAGACATACGCGCTGTCCACTGCTTCAAAGCTGAGGCGGGTTGGCTTGGTGCGCTCGCCACCGATGCCGGAGACGCTGGCACCGGCGTGGTCCGCAGGCTTGCCGTCGTCGTCAACGAAGGTTACGCGCACCTTGCGGTCGTCTTGCATGAACAGCTCGAAATGCGGCTCGGTGGATTTAAACAGCTTGCCGCCATTCGGGCCGGCTGCGGGGGCCTCACCCGCGTGGCTATGCTTGCCGTGATCGTGACTATGGTCGTGATCATGATCGTGGTCATGCTGCGCGTAGAGGTTGAGTGCGCCGCCCAGGGCCAGGGCAAGGAGGAGGAGTTTGGTTTTCATTATGTGTTGTATAATCGTTGTTGGTTTAAGGTTATTCGCTGGCGCGGGATTCGCGCTCAATGGATTTTTGCGCCGCCTTCCGATAGAAGGCGTAGAAGATCGACGGGGTGATGATCAGCCCCAGCGCGGTCGATGTCGCCAGGCCGCCGAGGATCACGATGGCGATCGGGTTGAGGATTTCTTTGCCGGGATCATCCGCCGCAAGCACGAGTGGCAGCAGTGCGAGACCGGCGGAAATGGCGGTCATCAGGATCGGCAACAACCGCTCTTCAGCGCCGCGCATGGCGAGCTCCCGGGAAAATGTCATGCCCTCCTGCCGCATCAGGTGCAGGTAATGCGCGAGCAGCATGATGTTGTTTCTCGCGGCAATACCACTGACCGCGATGAAGCCAACCAGCGTCGCAATGCTGATGTTGTTCAGCGTAAACGAGGTCAGCAGCACGCCGCCTACCAGTGAGACCGGCACGATGCTAAACACCAGCAGCACAAACGCGAAACTGCGGAAGTAACTATAGAGCAACACGCCGATCACCAGCACGACCAGCAGCGAGGAAAACAGGATCGTTCGCTTGGCCTCGGCCTGTGCCTGATACTCACCCTCAAAGCTTAGCGTATAGCCACTGGGCAAGGTGATTTCTTCGCTTACTTTGCGCTGCAAAGTTTCCACGAGCGCATTGAGGTCGTTGCTCGTTGGGTTGATCGATACCACGAATCGGCGCAGTGTGTTTTCGCGGAGAATGGTGTTTGGCCCGGTCGCGTAGCGCAGGTTCGCCACGTAGCTAAGCGGTATGCGTTGTCCACTCTGCGTATCGATATACATGCGCTCCAAACGCTCGGGGGATTCTCGCCATTCGACGGGCAAACGCACCACCAGGTCGAACACCTGTTGCCCGGAGTAAACCTCAGCAACTTCCTCGCCGCCGATCATCGCGGAGAGTTGTGCATTCAGTGCGCCTGGAGTCACGCCGTAGGCCAGCGCGCGTTGCCGGTCCACTTCGATGCGTAGTTGCGGAATCGGTGCCTGCTGTTCGATGCGCGCTTCTTCGAGCCCGGGAATGCCACGTGCGATCTCGGCGACTTCGGTGCCTAGGGCGCGAAGTTCATCAAGGTCGGGCCCGTAGATCTTAATCGCGATCTTTGCGGAAACACCGCTGAGCATGTGGCCAATGCGGTCGGCCAGCGGCGTACTCATTGCGCTAAACGTGCCGGGGATGCTGCGCATGGTCGCACGCATTTCCTCCATCACTTTCTCACGTGGGCGCTCGAATTCTTCGATGAACTCGATGTCGAATTCCACCGTGGAAACCGGCACCACGTGGTCGCCATTTTCAGCGCGACCGACGCGATAGCCCACGGTTTTAATCTCCGGAATTTCCATGAGCAGCTCGGTGGCGACGTCGGCCACTTCAGTCGTTTGCTTGAGCGAGGTGCCCGGTGCCATCGTGGTCGCGATCAGGGTTGTCGGCTCGCGAAACGCGGGCAGGAAGTTGCCACTCATCTGGCTGAGGGCTCCCACCGCGACGGCAAAGAGCACCAGCGTTCCGGCGATCACGAGCAGCGGCTGAGCGAGCGCAATGCGCAACGCGGTCGCCCGGAAAACGCTCTTGGCCGCTCGCTCGATGACCGTGCCTTCGTGGGCCCGGCCGCCGGGCTTCGGGTTCAGTAAGAACGAGCATAGCACCGGAATTACCGTAAGTGAAACCAGGAACGATGCCGCCATGCTGACGATGGTCGCGACCGCAATTGGTTGGAACAAACGCCCCTCCAATCCCGAGAGCGCCATCAGCGGCAGGAATACGAGAATGATCAGCACCGTCGCGTAAAAGATCGACGAACGAATTTCTGCCGAGGCGCGTGCGATGACTTCCAGCTTGGGCAGCGGCGAGGTCTTGCCCGCGTTTTCCCGCAGGCGGCGGAACACGTTTTCCACGTCGACAATGGCGTCGTCCACCACCATGCCGATTGCTACCGCGAGTCCACCCAGCGTCATCGAATTGACGGAGAGGTTCATCCAGTCAAACACCAGCACCGTGATGCCGAGTGATAGAGGAATCGCGGTCAGTGTAATCAGCGTGATGCGCAAGTTGAGCAAGAACAACAGCAGCACGAGCGCCACCATGATCGCACCGTCGCGCAGTGCTTCCTCCAAATTATGAATCGAGAGGTTGATGAAGTCCGACTGTCGATAAACCGTCACTAGCTTCACGCCATCGGGCAGCGTTTCCTGCATTTGGGCAATAGCGTCTTCGAGTTGGTCGGTCAGGTTGAGCGTGCTGAAGTTGGGTGCCTTGGTGACACTTAAAATCACGCCGCGCCGACTCAGTTCGCCGTCTTCGATTTCGCGGCTCGCCAGCCCGGCGTCGCCGCGCATCGGCTGCACATCCCACACGACGGTCGCCACGTCTCGGAGGCAAATTGGCCGGTCGTTCTCGTGGAGCACGACCGTGTCGGCAATGTCGTCGAGGTCGGTGGTCATGGCGAGATTGCGCACCATGATCTCCTCCGGACGCTCGGTTAGAAAGCCGCCCGTGGTGTTGCTCACCGCGTTGGCCGCTGCATGGCGTATCTGCTCATAGCTCACGCCCATGGCGAGCATGCGGTCCGGGTCGGGCTGCACTTGGATCTGCGCCACGCCGCCGCCCATCGCGAGCACTTCAGCCACGCCGGGAATCGCCTGCAGGCGGCGCGCCACGGTCCAGTCGGCCAGGGTACGCAGCTCCCGCGGTGCCATTTCCCCGCTGGTGTCGACCACGCCGAGCAGCATGATGTTACCCATCAGTGAGGCGACCGGTGTCATGTAGGGCGACACGCCGTCGGGCAGCACTTCTTGCACGCTGGCCAGCCGCTCCTGCACAAACTGCCGTGCCTGGTAGATGTCCGTGCCCCACTCGAATTCGACAAAGGTCAGCGACAGACCGATGTCGTTTACGGTCCGCAAACGCGTTACCTGGTTCACGCCCATGAGCGCGTTTTCGAGGGGTATGGTGATCAGCGTCTCGACCTCCTCAGGGGAGTAGCCGGGCGCTTCCGTCAGAATGGTCACTGTCGGCTTCGTCAAGTCGGGCAAGACTTCCACCGGTAGTTCTTGCGTGGTGCGCCAGGCAAAGACAAGCACCACGATCGCGGCCACGAGGATAAACACTCGCTGGCCGAGGGAAAAACGAATCAGCCAATCAAGCATTACTGGCCTCCGCCTTCGTTCGCTTTGCATTCCAAAGTAACTGCGCGAGCACGAGCGCAAGCAGCGTTACGACGCCAGCATAACCCATCAGCACCAGAGAAAGTTCACTGTCGTTGTGACCTCCTTCACCATGGTCATGGCCATGCCCATCCGCGCCACTTTTCTTTGCGGCACGTTGCTCAGGCGTTATTTCTGAGCCGTCTTCGTTGTGCTCGTGGCCGTGCGCGGCGTCCAGCGCTTCCTTGAGCGACATGCCGGAACCGGCACCCGCAAAGCTCAGCCCATACGAGCCGGTGGTCACGACTTCATCACCTGGAAAAAGGCCGCTAATGACTTCTACGCGCTGTTCGTTTTCTTCGCCCAATACGACGGGTGCGCGAACAAACGCATTCTCCAAATCGAAGTCTTTGACAAAGACATAGCGGTTGCTCGGGTCGCCCTGCACTGCATTGAGCGGCACGGACAGAACCAGCTCGCGCTGATCGGTGACGATGGAAAACTCCGCCCGCAAACCCGGGCGCAAACGGCCCTCGGTGTTATCGATCACGAAGATGCCTTCCACCGTGCCGGCTTGCCGGTCGGCATTCACACCGAAGCGCACTAGCTCGGCCTCGATCCACTGGTCGCCCAGCGCGGGCACATGAATGCGCGCCATATCGCCAAGCTTCACTTGCGCGGCTTCCTGCTCGGGGATCTGTGCGACGGCCCAGAACTGCGACTGGTCCGCGATGTCCATTAGCTCCTGAGATGGCTCCACGGGCTCACCGAGGCGCACGTGCGAGGAAACGACTAACCCCGTCTGCGGCGCAAACAGCTTCACCGTGGGCGGTGGGTCGCCGAGCTGCCGACTCTCAACGACGGCGATCAGTTGGCCCTGCTCGACACGGTCGCCCTCGAAGGCATTCAGCTCGACTACGCGCCCGGCAATCCGCGACGACACGACGGAACGGTTCTCGGGAATTTCTTCGATGCGGCCGATGGCGAACAGCGTTGATTCAAAAGTTCCCTCATCGGCGACCACGGTTTCGATGCGCAGATTGCGCGCCCCAGCCTCATCCAGAATGATGGTGTTCGCTGCGCGGTCCTGGGCGTAGATTGACGGCGTTAGCGTAACTTGCGCGACTAAGAGGGTGCAGAGAGCGAGCTTATTGAAAGTCATTTTAGTGTATGCTGTATTTAGCTTTGCATTACAAAGTTTCATGGTCGGCCTCCTTTACTTCGATTGCGCTTTCGGGGAGGTTGGCGGCGGTCTCGAAGCGCCATTGGGATAGAATTTCGCGGCGCTCAGCCTGGAGCATCGCGAAGTCCACCCGCAGATCGAGCACGCGCTCTTGTGCGCGGAAGACGGAGGTCAGGTCGACTTGGCCGACTGCGTAGGCGTCCTCCAGTTGGCGAAGGTTGTCGGTGGCTTGGTTGAGCACGGCTTGCTCATAGTCGTGTATTTGCTCTTCGACCTCGGCGTATTCCTCGCGTAGCTCGGCGGCTTCGTTTTGCAGGCGAAAGCCGAGCGCGCCAACCTCGGCTTCGAGCTGGCGCTCCTTGGCGCGGCGGCTGATCACCTCGCCGCGATTCTGGTTGTGCAGGGGCAGGGGGATGCTCAGGCCGACGCCGATAAACTGCTCCTTTTCCCCGCCGAGGTAGAGGTTGTTCGTCGAAGGGTCTTCCAGCGCATTATTGGATAGCCCCTGCTCGTAGAAGATTTCCACGGCGATGTCCTGCCAGCGCTCGGCCTGGGCAAGCGCGGTTTGCTCGGTGGCGATCTCCACCAGTTGCAGGCGGAGTTGGTAGGCCGGGTGGTCGGGCAGGTCGCTGCGGTTAAACTCCGGCAAGGCATGCGGTGGCGTGGCGTCGGGGGTGGCGTCGATCTCGATGCCCTGGTGCAGCTCCAGCCCGAGCAGCTCGCGCAGGTGAACGAGTTGTCCAGTGCGCTCGCGTTGCAGGCGGAGAATCTTTTGCTTCAGCGCGGCCTGGGCTACTTTGGTTTGGCCAAGGTCAAGCGATGAGGCTTCGGCGCGCTCAATCTTCTTTTGCAGGAAATCGGCGAAGGTTTGGTTGAGCGCGATTTGCTCACGGTGGAGTGCCAGCTCGGCGTCGATCAGCTCGAGCGTGTCGAAGATTTGCTCCACACCGTAGGCCAGCCGACGCTCGGCATCGCGTATCTCCAGCTCGGCCAGCTGGACTTCCAGCGAGGCGATGTTCCGCAGCCGGCGTAGACGATCGGTAACGGGAAAGCGTTGCTCCAGCCCGACGGACCACGCGTATTCGCCCTCGTTGGCGAAGGCAAAATCCGACGCACCGGTGAGGTTGAGATTTGGGTTTTGCCATGAGCCGGCGTCGATGGTCCGGCCTTGGGCTTGTTGCACGGTGTAGCGTGCCGCGAGCAGGTCGCGGTTACCATAGAGTGCGCGGTGGATGGCGCTGGCGCGGTCCACAGTGATAGTGGGCGGGGGAGATTCCTGGGCGTGTAAGACGGCCGCACACGCAGCGGTAATGAGAACAAAAGTGATTTTAAACATGAGCCTGAAAGGTTTGGGTGACGCGCCCGCATGCGAGCGCACAAAACAGCCTCCGGACAATCCCGGCGGCGAAACCAATCAGGCAAAATTATAGTCGCAGCACCGTCGACGGGACGGATACATGCACACGTGGCCCCACGATGGGCGGCCCACGGGCAGGTGTCTGCGCGATGCTCTCCGCAGTCGGTGCAGCGATCAACTCACTCCAATGCAAACCGCCAAGGTCGACCAGTGCCGGGGCAATGGTCTTGGCTTGATCGATGCTGAAGTCCAGCGAAAGCCCGTCGATCTGCAAGTCCACGCATGCATCATGCGATTCGCCCTCGCAGCAGTGGGATTCACCACAGTCAACCTCGACTTCGGCTTGCTCAAACGCAGGCGCGCTATCGGTGTGCAACACGCCGGTTGCGTGCCAGCAAAGCAGCACCGACCCTTCTGCCGCCGACAAACATACGACGGCGGCCAAGAGCGAGTAAACCCATGCTGTTAAGCGCTGCTTCACGAAATGATTAGGATGTGATGGAATGACCTGCTTTCAAGCGGAAAGTTCCCGGGCGATCGCATCGTTAAAAATCCATTGACCGCATTTTCAGCGAGTGGCTTAGGCGGCAGTTAATTTCTGTTCGTGTCAGGTGAGTCGACCCGCGCTGGAGCGGCGGCATGTAACAGATTACGTAAATCAGATGCGCACTTTGCTTTGACGGCTGGTGCTGGCCCCGTGATGGTGGGCGAAGATATTACCCATGGCCCATTCCGAAACCATCTCGACCTTTTCTCCGAAAGCACCGGGCGAAGACTGCTCCGCCGCGATTCAACAACTGCTCGACCAAGGTTGCCGCAGCCTGCATTTCCCAACTGGCGAGTATCACTTGAGCGCGGGGCTTCGCCTGCCCAGTGGCGTTCAGCTAAAAGCCGATGCGCAGGCAATTTTTCGTTTGGCCGATGGTGCGATGCAGACGCGCGATGACTACCTGCTGACCAATGCCGACCATGCTGCGGGCAATACGGACATCCTGATCGAGGGCGGCATTTGGGACGGCAATCAGCGCGGCAATCCGCGGCCGGAGGGCCTCTTTGACGATGGCTACACCGGCGCGATGTTTCACTTTGAAAACGTCAAAGGCATCCGGCTGGCCAACGCCACGCTGCGCAATGCCGAGGCCTACTACGCGCGGTTTACCCGGGTGGACGGCATTGAGGTGGAAGACATCTTTTTCGACTCCGACCTCGTCCGCAAGAACAACGATGGCATCCATCTGGGCGGGTCTTGCTACAATGCCGTTATCCGTCGCCTGCGCGCGACGACACCCGGCGTCTGCGGTGACGACATGGTCGCGCTGAACGCCGACGACGCAGAAAACCGCACCGAAGTACGCGGCATGAAAAATGGTCCCATCGAAAACATCGTGATCGAGGATATCACCGCGCACAGCTGCCACACCTTTGTCCGCTTGCTCAGCATCACCTCGCCTATTCGCAATGTGCGGATACGCAAGTTGCGCGGCGGTTGTCAGGTGGCGGCCATCAATGGCGATGGCGCGCGGGGCTGCCGGGTGCCGGTTTTCGATGAAGCCAACCCGCCCTACACCGACGGCGTGGGCCTGCTGGAAAACATCGATATCGCCGACGTTGTTGTGCACAAAGTGGCCGACAATCATAAGGCCCTGATCGATATCCAGGAGCGCATGCGTAATTTTGTGGTGAGCGACTTCACCCGGGACGAATCGCAAGACCTCGCGTTCAGCAAGCCCACGATCCGCTTCCGCTACATCGACCTCATGAAGTGCGAGATCAATGGCCAGGCACACCCGGCGCAGGACTTGGTTGACGGCGCTGTCTTTGAGCAATCTCCCGCGCGCATTGAGCGCCTCGTGGCCGCGACAACGGTTAAGGGATAAGTCGCGCCGATGCGCTTAGCCGACTTCGGCGCTCGTGGTGGTGTCGGCGAAGTGGCTGGCCAGCAGAGCCCGAAGCTGGTCGATCTGCATGGGCTTGGTCAGGAATTGGTTCATGCCAGCGTCGAGGCATTTTTGGCGGATGTCGGCGGTGGTGTTAGCCGTTAGGGCGACCACCGTTACGTTGGCTGGCGTTGCCGAAGAGTCGGGTAATTGGCGAATGGAGCGTGTGGTCTCAAAGCCGTCCATGCCCGGCATTTGCAAGTCCATCAGGACCAGGTCTGCCTTCTCGTTTTGCAGGATCTCCAGGCCGGAGGGGCCGGTCTTGGCGTGCAGGATGGCCACACCTTCTTTCTTTAAAATCATGTTCATCACGCGGCTGCTCACGGGGTCGTCCTCAAAGAGCATGACGCGGCCGGAGTAGTGCTTGGGCTTGGGATCGGCTGGAGTGCTTTCGGGCTCGGGTTGCGGTGGCGCGTCGGCAATCTCGGCGGGCAGCGTCAGCGTGAAGCGCGAGCCTTTGCCGTATTCGGTATCGACTGTGATGCTGCCGCCCATGGCTTGGGCGAGGCTGTTGCAGATCGTCAGGCCCAAGCCGCTGCCGCCGTATTTGCGCGCCATGGAGCTATCGGCCTGGGTGAACGGCTTGAAGATCAGGTGGCGGTATTCCGGCGAAATACCTGTGCCCGTATCACTGCAAATGACCTGCCAGGTCTTGGCCGACTCCTGGTAGTGCGCGGCGACGGATACCTCGCCTTCTTCGGTAAACTTCAGTGCGTTGCCCACGAGGTTGGTCACGATCTGGCGCACGCGGTTGGCGTCGCCCATCAGGTAGGCGGGCAGCTTGGTGGAGATGGTCAGCTCGAGCTTCAGCCCGCGGTTGGCGGCCTCGGCTTTGTAAAGCTTGCGCACCTGCTGCAAGGTTTTGGCGGGAGAAAAGGGTGCACGGTCGAGCTCGAGCTTGCCCTCTTCGATCTTGGAGAAGTCGAGGATGTCGTTGACGATGGCGAGCAGGCTTTGCGAACTCAGATCGAGCAGCTCAATGGTTTCCTGCATATCGGGGCTGACGGATTTACTGCGGATCAAATTCACGCCGCCCACGAGGCAATTGAGCGGTGTGCGAATCTCGTGAGACATCGTGGCAACGAAGTCGGTCTTGGCGCGGCTGGCCTTTTCGGCGCGTTGTTTTTCGTGGCGCAGTTTGTCCTCGGTTTCCTGGTGGTCGTCGATCTCGCGGCCAAGGTCTTCAATGAGTGAGTCTTTTTCCGAGGTAAGCTTGAAGCGCTCCCAGAGCATGTTCCGTTGGCGTGTGGCCTGGCGGATCATGAAGATTGAGTAGAAGACCATCACCAGCGCCATCACCTTGGGCGAAAACGACGGCGCGAGGCAAAACCGGATGACGATCGGCGCGAGGCAAGTGATGATGAATATGGGATACATCCGGCGGGAGGCCGCCATCCCCGGCATGGCACCAGCCGTGACGCCTCCCAGGATGAAAATGCAAAAGGCCGAGATCTCTGCATCTTGCAGCGGCCAGAAGTAGAAGCCCATCACGCCCCAGGGGATGCCGCCGACAAAAGCATTGATGTTCAGCAGCCGGCTTGAGCCTTCATTGCCGCCACCATGCTCCAGCCTGCGGCGGATAGAGCGCCAAATGAGCACCCGTATGGCCGAGGTAATCGCCATCAGCCCAAGCCACAGAAACACGGGCAACCAGGTGAACTCGAAACTGACGACCAACGCGAACGAAGTGGCCAGGACCCATGAGCTGATCAGGTTGCGCGGCTGGTCCTTGAGAATGGTCCGATTTGTATCGGTTTCCCAATGCTGCAGTAGCTCGGCGCTGGATTCGCTCTCGGTGCTTAAACTCATGTTGGGGTGGTTCCTGCCTTTCGGCTAGATTGGCTGTAGCTCCGGTAATGTCCTTGCTACCGGCTGATTAGTCAATCAATCAATACTGATCACGCTTTCTGATCTTTGGATTGAGGTCGGGCCATTTGGTCGGTTGACCTTTCTTTGCCGCTGAATCAGGATTCTGCGCATCACTATGGCCGACTGATGTGTGGCGGGATTGAGTAATATTGCTCATTCGCCTAAATCGAAGAATCCGGTACAACACCGGCTTAAGTGCCCTCTACCTGGACTAAACTGATAGATTTTATGCAGTGGCTCAATGAAGCGATAAAAGGAATTAACGGCATTCTCTGGGGTTACCTCTTGATATATTTGCTGCTTGGCGTGGGGTTCTACTTCACGGTGCGCAGCCGGTTTGTGCAGGTGCGGCTGTTCGTGCAGTCGTTCCGCGAAATGTTTGGCGGGGTGAAGGGCGTCGATGGCGGCATCTCGCCCTTTCAGGCGTTTGCGACGGGCCTGGCCAGCCGCGTGGGCACGGGGAACATCGCCGGTGTAGCCGTGGCGATTTCGCTGGGCGGGCCGGGTGCGATTTTCTGGATGTGGATGACGGCGCTCGTCGGCATGGCGAGCTCCGTCGTGGAGTGCTCGCTGGCTCAGCTTTACAAGGTGAAGCATGGCGACGACGACAACACCTTCCGCGGTGGCCCAGCCTATTATATTCAACAAGGCATTGGCAGCCGGCCGATGGGCATCGCCTTTGCGCTCGCCCTGGTGCTGTGCTTCGGGCTGGTGTTCAATGCCGTGCAGACCAACTCAATCCGCGTCGTGCTACAGGAGGCTTACGGCTTCCCGGCGTGGACCGTGGGCCTGGGCGTCACGCTGCTGGCGGCACCAGCGATCTTTGGCGGCGTGCGTAGCGTCGCCGTGATTGCCGGGGTGCTCGTGCCGGTCATGGCGGTCGTGTATCTCGCGATGGCGGGCTACTCCGTCATCCGCCATATTGCGGACGTGCCCGGCGTGTTTATGCTGATCGTGAAAAGCGCCTTTGGCCTGCAGGAAGCCGCGGGAGGCTTGACCGGGTTTGCCGTTTCCCAGGCGATGACAATGGGCATCAAGCGCGGCCTGTTTTCGAACGAGGCCGGCATGGGCTCCGCGCCAAACGCCGCGGCGACGGCCACAGCGAACCACCCGGTGGGCCAGGCGCTGCTGCAAATGCTCGGCGCGTTTATCGACACGATTGTGGTCTGCTCAGCGACGGCGTTCATGATTCTCCTTTCCGGCGCTTATGATCCAGCCGTGAGCACTGTGGGCCCCGAGCTCACCCAACTGGCGCTCACGGATGAGATCGGCGCCTTCGGCAAACACTTCCTCGCGGTGGCGATATTCTTCTTTGGCTACTCGTCGATCCTGGGTAACTACGCTTATGCGGAGGGCAACGTGGAGTTCATCCATCGCAGCCCGCGGGCGATCTTTGTGTTCAAGCTGATCGTGCTGGGCATGGTTTACTTTGGCGCGGTGGGCAAGGCCCCGCTCGTCTGGAACATGGCCGATATGAGCCAGGGCATCATGGCGATTATCAACCTCGTCGCGATCCTGCTGCTCGGCGGCGTGGCGATGAAGCTCTTGCGCGACTACGAGTCCCAACTCGGCGGCAAGGGCATGCCGGAGTTCAAACGCAGCAACCTCCCCGAGCTCGAAGACAAGCTGCACAAGGACGTGTGGTGAGGCGCGGTGTTGTGCGCATATATTGAATACCATTAAATGGTTGGTACGTCCGCGTTTCAGCTAGTTCGCCAACCGTTGATGCGGGACGCCCCGGAGGTGCGACGAATTCAACCGTGTCGATGTGCGTCCTTACTTAAAGTGTCTTTTTGATTGAGTGCCGCAAGGGTTAGCAGGCAGACCAACGGACATTCATTTAGAGCGCCAACGGCGCAAGATCATCCTAGCCTAGGGTCAGCAAGGAGCGAAGCGACGAAGGGCAGCCCTAGGAATAATTGTAGGCCTCTTATATTGGAGTGCTGAAAGCACGGCTTCATCGGCGTTTTTTGGGCCACCCCTTCAGGGTTTGAGAAGGTGAGCGCTGCCTGAAACCTAGGGCCAACGGACATTCAACTCTCAGTAAATTTGCCCCAACGGGGCTACGCAACCACAGCCCAGGGTTGGCTTGAGGCCGCAGAGCGGCTGAACGCCTACCCTGGGAATGCGAATACGTAAATTGCCTATCCCAACGGGATTGCGCAAAACGACATCTTGCGCAGCCCCGTTGGGGCTGGGAGATAACCGAGCATCTGGTTTCCCAGGGTAGCGCTTCCCGCAAGCGGTTTGATTTAACCCTGGGCTATGGTTGCGTAGCCCCGTTGGGGCAGTATTTGCAGCAATCAAGATACAAAATGAATGTCCGTTAGCCCTTTGGCTGCGCCCCACGAAACTTAGTCCCTGCCCATTACCCAATCCCCACCAGCCAACCCCTTAAGGATTGGGCCTTTGCGGGGGTGTTGATTGGCATTCGAATGTTAAGCTACAGTACCCTTCTGATAAAGATGGTGTTGGAAACCGCTGAAGAGCTCGCGAATCTCAGATACGGGCCCGAGATATTGCGGCGCATCCATGGGGGAGTGATACTTTAGCGTTAACAATCGCTTCAACTCACTGTAAGCCAGCGTCTCTACGCCGTTTTGGACATATTGGTTCAGCACGAAATCAATGAACTCCTGCTGTGGGCTAGAGTAGCCCTCAAAGATGGCCGTTCGGTGGCTGTCGACACGTTCCTCGCGGGTCTCTGGTTGTGTCGTGTATGCGACATAAGCCAACACATCGAACAGGTCGGAGTGTCGGGCCTCAATTAAGTCTGCCAGTTCGCTGAGTTGCTCGCGGCCATAGCCTGCGGTTTCCAATTGCTCCAAGAGCTGTTCGCGCGTATCTGGCCGGCCCCAGATGTCGCGTAGCTGCTGCTCGTCTTGGAAAAATTGCGGCAATGCTCCGAAGAGTTGCTCGATAAACTGCTGCGCGGAAACAGGCGTTCCGTCCGGGCTCCAGTAACTCGTCATCATCATGTGCTGGACGGTGCGCTCCTTGCCGTCTGCCAGTTTGATTTTCACCTTGGGCTTGCGCTTGGTCGGTTCGGTGACGCCACCAGGTTCCGGTGGCTCCGGTTGGGGCAACTTTGGGCCTGGCTTCGGTTCAGGCGTCTCTGGGTCGATGGGCTCGCCGTCCCATTCCGGATCGGAAAAGTGATGGTAGGCTTTGACGAAGTCGTAGATCGTGGAGAAGTCCTTCCCGTCGTAAAGGCGAGTGCCACGACCGATGATCTGCTTGAACTCGATCATACTGTTCACCGGACGCATCAGCACAATGTTGCGCACGTTACGCGCATCGACGCCAGTAGACAGCTTTTGCGAGGTCGTGAGAATTGTCGGAATCGTGCGTTCGTTGTCTTGAAAGTCACGCAGCTTCTCTTCGCCGAACTTGCCATCGTGCGCCGTTACGCGACAGCAGTAGAACGGGTCGCTGCTTTCGGCGTGCTGGTTGATCAGGTCGCGCACCGCAGCGGCGTGCGCTTGGTTGGCGCAAAAGACGATGGTCTTCTCTCGTTGGTTGATCAGCGACAGGAACAGCTTCACGCGCGCGGCTTCGCGCTCCTTGATCTCGATGATGCGATTAAAGTCGCGCTCTTCGTAGCGACGGCCTTGCTCGACTTCGCCTTCCAGCACGTCGTCATCCGGGGTGTAGATGTAGTCATCAAGTGTGGTCTGGATCTGCTTTACCTTGAACGGCGTCAGGAAGCCGTCGTTGATGCCGTCCTTGAGGGAATACACATAAACAGGCTCGCCGAAGTAGGCGTAGGTGTCGACGTTATCTCTGCGCTTGGGTGTCGCGGTGAGGCCGAGTTGCACCGCAGGCCCGAAGTGCTTCAGAATGTCCTGCCACGAAGACTCATCATTCGCGCCGCCGCGGTGACATTCGTCGATGATGATCAGGTCGAAGAAGTCGGGCGGGTATTCTTCGTAGCAAAGCGCAGCAGCGTCTGCATCCGCGCCACTGGTCATGAAAGTCTGGAAGATCGTGAAGAAGATGGAGCCGTTCTTCGGGGCGCGTCCACGCTTACGAATCTCGGCCGGATCAATGCGCACCAGCGCATCATCAGCAAAGGCTGAAAAGCTGTTGAAGGCCTGATTAGCCAATACGTTGCGGTCGGCGAGAAACAGGATGCGCGGGCGGCGCGTCGGCTCTTCGCCAGCGGGCAGCTCCGCAAACTCGCGCCGGTTCCAGCGGCTGTGGAACAGCTTCCAGGCAATCTGAAAGGCAATCGCGGTTTTGCCGGTGCCCGTGGCCAAGGTGAGCAGAATGCGCTCGCTTCCTTCGGCAATGGCGCCCAGCGCCTTGGTGATCGCGGCATGCTGGTAGTAGCGCGGCTGCCATTGGCCGCTCTTGTCCTCAAAGGGCACGGCGGCAAAACGCTCGCGCCAACTCTGCTCGCGGGCTTCGCGCTGGCCAAAGACATCCAGCCAAAGCTCCTCGGGTGTCGGGTAGGCCTCGATGACGCCCTCCACGCCCCGCCGCATATCGATGCGGTAAAGCTCGTCCCCATTTGTGGCGAAGGCAAACGGTGCGCCGAGCTTGTTCGCATAGTCTTTGGCTTGCGCCACGCCTTCGGCGGCGTCCAGATCACGCTTCTTCGCTTCGATGACCGCCAGCGCCTGATCGCGGTAAAAGAGGACATAGTCAGCCGCCTGCTTCCGGGTCCGCCGCCCCGCGCCCTGCAAGCGTCCAATGGAAATCGTATACTCCCGCGCGATGCGGATCGCGTCACCCGACACCCAACCAGCCGCTGCAATGGCGGGGTCGATCAACTCGGCGCGGGTATCAGCCTCGGTCATTGTTTGACCTCCCAGTGGCCAGCGCGACGCGATCCTTTGCGCTTTAAGTAGCCGAGGTCTTTCAGTGTCTTAATGTTAGTATTAATAGCACTTTCAGCTACGCCAATTGCCTGACTAAGTTGCTTGACCGTTGTGTGTGGTTTTTTAGCTAGAATCTCTAGTATTCTTACTGATGTTCTATTCAGACTTTCTTTTGTTGTTTTTACTCCTGTTTTTACTCCTGTTTTTACTCCTGTTTTTACTCCTGTTTTTGCACCACTTTTTGCTCCGATTTCTGCACCGCCATTTTCTGTTTCTGTACCATATATTGCACCACCTTCCTCCTCTTCCTCCGGCACTTGCAGCGTGAAGCGGAAGATGTCGTTTTCCAGCAGCTGGGGCGCCTCGCCGCCGAAATGCTGGGCGTAGCGGAAGAGGTTGCGGACGCCGGAGCCCAGCTCGTCCGCCCAGCCAATTTCCTTGAACACGCGTGCGATAAGAGGGTTCTTCGGGTAGGGCGAGAACAGCCGTGGATCGATCAAGCCATGGCCATGGGGCACATTGCTGTTTTCAGTCCACAGGCGCCCGCGCTCGATCACGAACTTGGCCGGCGTAGCGTTGGTAAACTCGCGGTGGATCAGGATATTGCCCACCACTTCGCGCAAAATGATGGAGCGCAGGCTGATGCTTTGGTCGCCCTCCAGGTAAAACGGGTCGGGCAAATGCTTTTCGCCAAAGGCCATCAGGCGGTCCCGGCTTTCGAGCAGGTTCGTCCGGATGTCGTCGCGGTCGTCGTAGCGGTCCACGTTGTCCCGGCGCAGGAGCGCGTCGGTCCGGTGATGCGACAACACGGACAAGATCGTGTCATCTTTGCCGAAGAGCAAGATGGCCGCGAGCGTCAGCCCTTCGGCACCGGTTTGGAAATCCTTCCGCCAGACTTTAGCGCTGCGCAGCAACTCCTCCGGGGTTAAGCCCTTCCAGGGGTGCTCAGGGTTACGCCGGGCGGCGAGTTTCTGCGCCCGCTCGATCAGGTCAATCCGCAGATCGGCCAAGCCTGCGTGCGGGTAGATTTTGTTTTCGCTGTAGTGGCTTTGCTTGCGCAGGTAGAGCGCGGCGACGGCGTCCTGCTGCTCGGTGATGTCCAGGTCGCCGTCTTCATTGCGGTCGTAGATGCGCCCGACGCAACGGTGCACCTGCGAGCTCGGCGGCACGTAGATCACGAGCAGCAGCTTGCCGTCGATCTCTACCTGGTCCACGCTCAGGTAGCACGGCGGGTTGATCTTGCCCGGGTCGTTGATGCAGGTGGCGAAGTCTTTGCGCATCTGGCCAATGCTGGCCGGGTCCACGCCCGCGACGGCGCCGTCGTCCAATACGCCAAGCAGCAGGTAGCCGCCATCGCGGTTCAGGAAAGCGCAGACCGTTTCGTAGACACTGGACGGAATCTTGTTGGCGGCCTTCTTGAACTCAACGCCTCGAGATTCGCCCGCGGCGATCAACTGCTGCACCTTTTCCTGCATGAATGGCTAAAGGTCGTAAACGATCATTGCGGCACTCACAATCACTTAAATGGCCCTACCTTACACCGCCGCCTCCACTTGCGCTTCGGCTTGGCGTGCGTGTTGCGTCAACTGACCGGTGAAGGCCTGGTGCAGCAGGGATTGTTTCAGCTCGTCCAGGCGGTCCAGCTTGGTTTGCGCGAGGGTGGCGAGGTGGCTGGTCCTTTCCGAGAGCGCGTCCAACTGCTCGACGATGCGGTGTTGTTGGAAGATGTTGGGCGTCAGAACGGGAAGCTCTTTGATAATGCCCATGTTCAGTCCATTCATGATAGAGCCTTTGCCGTGTTCTAGCTGATGCTGGATGGATCGATCATGGTGCAAGAAATAAGCATGCAAATACTCGGGTAAACAGAGCTCCCGATTAAGACTAATGCAGCAAAGATGCTTGGAGTTTATCGCATCACCAATGTCAGCCGGGATAATAGCGCTCCGTCCACAAGTGCCCATGATGGTAATGACGACATCGCCTGGATATACCTTGTATCGCTTGAGAGATTCATACTTCTCTGGTGTTATAAATCTACGTTCTCCCCATGCGAATTGATTGTTCACTGCATTATCAATTCCGAGGACAGCAATTCCCTCAGAAACAAATTCCTTGTGAAGTAACTGGCTGCCGAAAGGACCGGTTCTCATCGAACCTTTTTTGTTCTCTGCAAGTTCAGCAACAGTCTTAGTTTCGCAATCGGATGGAATGATTGAGTCGAAAGTCTTCTTGGCTCCTCGCTCAAACACCTCCCGCGCATTGGCGAGGACTTGTTGGGTGTTGGCGGTGGCGGTGTTGATGGCGGCGAAGGCGGTGTCGAGGATCGCCACGATGCGCTGCTGCTCCTCCAGCGGCGGGAGGGGGATTTCGAGGTTCTTAATTTTCTGTTGAGATATGTTTGGCTGTGCATTTCCGACTGCCTGTCCTACCAGCTCAGCTTCCCTTGATCGAAGAAGGTAATATATAAAGCTAGGATCATAGAGCTTGTTTGGAAAGACTCCGCATACAGCCTGATTACTGGTTGCCGGTAACCTCAGAATACCAACTTTTCCAGCAGTAGCGCCATACATCGCTACGAGAACAGTATCTTCGGGAAATAATTTGGCTGAGGAGTTCTTAAATCCTAATTCAGTTATGAAATTATCTACTTCGCAAATTTCACCTTTATTGACTTCGCCACTCATTAGCCACGGTATGGTGCCGCCTTCATAATACTCTTTCTTTGATCTAGACGGCGTTCCTCCAGAGGCTGTTTTGCACACTTCTCCCAGCTTCACTGTCTTCCAGTTCTTCATAGCAGGGCGCGGATTTCGGTTAGGGCCTCGGCGGTTTCGCGTTCCAGCGCGGCGATTTCGTCGAGGATGTCGGCGGGGTCACGGATGGGGTCGGCCTCGGGGGCATTGGGGTTCTTGACCGAGAGGTCGCAGGTTTCGGGGTCGAGGTCGGCGGCGCGGATTGTCCACGAGCGCTCGCTGTCGGCTTTGGTTTTCTCCAGCGCGATGAACTCGGCAAGGTCGTCGTCGTTGAGCGGGTTGGTCTTGCCGAGGCTGCGGCCAGGGTCGAGCTGGTAGTACCAAATGTTCTTTGAGGGCGCGCCTTTCTCGAAGAAGAGGACGACTGTTTTGACGCCCGCGCCGAGGAAGGTCTTGGCCGGGCAGTCGAGGATCGCGGTCAGCTGGCAGTCCTCCAGCAGGCGACGGCGGAGGCTGCGGCTGGCGTTGTCGCTGTTGGACAGGAAGGTGTTTTTGATGACGACCGCCGCACGCCCGCCCGGCTTGAGCGACTTGATGAAGTGCTGGAGGAAGAGGAAGGCGGTCTCGCCGGTTTTGATGGGGAAGTTTTGCTGGACCTCCTTGCGCTCCTTGCCGCCGAAGGGCGGATTGGCCAGGACGATGTCGTGCTGGTCCTTGGGCTGGATGTCGTCGACGTTGATCGCCAGCGTGTTGGTGTGGATGATGTTGGGCGCCTCGATGCCGTGGAGGATCATGTTCATGACGCCGAGGATGTAGGCCAGGGACTTCTTTTCGCGCCCGGTAAAGGTGCGTCGCTGAAGGAAGTCGAGCTGCTTGGGCGACTGCACTTGCGGGCGCAGGTAGTCGTAGGCCTCGCAAAGGAAGCCCGCCGAGCCACAGGCGCCGTCGTAGATGGTTTCGCCGATCTCGGGGTTGGTCACTTTCACCATGGCGCGGATGAGGGCGCGGGGCGTGTAATACTCGCCGCCGTTGCGCCCGGCGTTGCCCATGTTTTTAATGCGCGTCTCGTAGAGGTCGCTCAGCTCGTGCTTTTGCTGCTGGCTCTTGAACTCCAGCGCATCGACCAGCTCCAGCGCGTCGCGGAGCAGGTAGCCGCTGTTGAACTTGGGGCGGATTTCGGAAAAGATTTCGCCAATCTTGTATTCGATCGTGTTGGGGTCGGCGTCCGGCTGCTTGAAGCGCTGGAGGTAGGGGAACAGCTCGCGGTTGACGAAGTCCACGAGGTCGTCGCCGGTCAGGGCGTTGTCGTGGTCGAACGCGCCCTCGGCGTTCTTCGGCGCTGCCCAGTGAGTCCAGCGGAATTTGTCCTCCAAGAGCGGCTGGTAACGCGCGCCTTCGAGCTGGGCCTCCATCTCGCGGGCGGGCTCGAGGTCTTCCAGGTATTTCAGGAAGAGCAGCCAGGAGGTTTGCTCGGCGTAGTCGAGTTCGGAGGCGCAACCGGCCTCTTTCCACAGCACGTCGTCGATGTTCTTAAAGGTCTGTTCAAACATAGGGCGACGCCGACTATCGTGGGGCAATGGGCAAATGTGAATCCCGAAATGTGGCATCAAGAGACTGGTTTTTTGAGTTCGCTGGGGAGGCGGCAGAAATCACGACCTTCGCTTTCAAAAACACCGCCTGCTATGTTGGGTCAACAACAGTAGCTATGTTAAGGCAACAACAGTGGCTGTGTTGGGGAGACAACAGTAGTGGCTTTTTCGAAACACAGCAGTAGGCTTTTCGAAAAAGAAGCATAGGGCTTTTTGAAAAAACCGCATTAGGCTTTTCCAAAAAGGCCGGGTAGTCTTTTTGGAGGCGCCGATAGGTGGCCGGGGATTTTTAACCACGAAGGACACAAAGTGCACCAAGTAATTATTTGAGTTAACGAATCGTGATTAACAATTGGGGCACGAGCAGTGTGTCGGCTTCGTGTTCTTCGTGCCCTTCGTGGTTAAGAGATACGTTGCCCCAAAGAAAAGTGAGGACGTTGACGATTCAATTTATCTAGTAGTCGCGCAGAGCTTAGCTGGACAGCGCAAAAAAAACGCCCCCGCCGGTGAGGGCGGGGGCGTCGGTGAGCCGACTGATTTGCGCGCGGCGTTTACCGGATTGGGAGAGCGGTGTTGCGCGTTAGGCGGCGAGGGCCTCGGTGGAGAGGACGGTGTCGAGCGTGCCGGTGCGGACGTCGTTGGTGCCGAGGGAGCGGGTGCGGATGGTGACGATGTAGTCCGCGCCGTCTTCCAGCTCGGGCGGGACGAGGAACGTCACCTCCTGCGGGTCGTTGCGGGTGATCTCGCCGACGCGGGTCTCCGCGCCCGTGGCCTGGTGGATGAAGAACACGCCTTCGTCGGGCGCGACCTCATTGAACTTCAGGCGCTTGCCCTTGATGATGGCGCTGCGGCCGGGCGTGAGCGTGGCGCTTTCCTGGCCGGAGCCCTTATCGATGAGGCGGTAGAGCCGCGGCGCGCGGTCGACGGTCTCCACCTTTTCCGTGACGATCAAGCCTTGGAGGCGTTGGCGGAAGGGCTTGCCCGCGACGGCGTGGAGGTAGAGCTGGTGTCGCGTGGGGTCGTAGGCGTCGTGTTCGTTGGCAAACTGGCCGCGGATGGCGAACCAGAGCCGCACGATGCCGCCGAGGTTGACACTGCGCCCATCGAGGAGCTGTAGCTCGACGACGCGGAGCAGCTCGGTGATGACGGCGCGGATGTCGGCCTCGGTTACGGTGGAGCCCAGCAGCTTCATTTGTTTGATGAGGTCCTCGATCTCAACGGCGCGAGACGGCGTCATGACAGCGTTGTAGCCGTCGCCAGTCAGCGGGTTGGGATGGAGGGTGTATTTCAGTGTGTTTGTTTTCATGTTTTTATTTTGGATGGTTCGAAGGTTCGGTAGTGGGAACGCTCGAGCGTTATTTACGTTGTGGTTGATGTTGTTGTGTCCCCCGGGTGGGCCCTGTCCCGAGGAACGTGTGCATCCTATCAAAAAACATGAAAACGGGCCATGCTTCCATTGGCTCGGTTGCTTCAGTTTGCTCAGTTGCTTCGGTTGGCGTGCTTTTGCGCCTACGTTGAGCCGAAATGGCGCAGTGCGATGCTGTTGAATGCTGCTGGGTGCTGTTGAATAATATTCAGTGCTGTTAAGCAGCTCTGTTTGGCGGCGGATTATGGGGTGGGCAGGAAATTATTTTTCGAAAAGTGAAAATAATTTCGGGGAGCGGAAAAGGGTGGGCTGAGCAAAGCCAGCGAGGCGTTGGGTGGTTGGGGCGTCGTCATGTAGGGCTCGCGCTTGCGCGATGCCGCATCCTGCTGGCGGAGGGGCAATGGCGGCGTCGGGCAAGCGCGAGCCCTACATTCATGCGTGGGGGCATGTTGGGTTAGGGCACAGGCGGGACGCCCGTGCTACGGCATGGGGCACGGCTTTGGGGCACGGCGTTTTTTTGGGGGGGCTTTGAGTCGTACTGACCGTCGCCAAGGCTAACTCGCCTGCGCCATTTGCTGGAGGTTGGCGATGTCGCGCATGGGAGGGGCACCGAAGAGTCGGCTGTATTCGCGGCTGAACTGCGAGGGGCTTTCGTAGCCGACGCTGAATGAGGCCGTGGCGGCGTCCTGTTTTTCCATCAGCATTAGGCGGCGCGCTTCGCGCAGGCGCAGTTGCTTCTGAAACTGGAGCGGGCTCATCGCGGTGATGTTCCGGAAATGGTGGTGGAAGGTCGAGGCGCTCATGCCGGCTTTCTGGGCGAGTTCTTCGACCTTGAGCGGCTGTGTGTAATGATCACTGAGCCAATCAATGACCTTGGCCATTTGGTGGCCCTGGCTGCCGCCGGATGCGATCTGGCGCAGGCGTCCGCCGAGCTCGCCGGTGAGCAGGCGGTAGATGATCTCGCGCTGAATGGTGGGTGCCAGGATGGGGATGTCTTGCGGGTTGTTGAGGAGCTTGATCAAGCGCGTCACGGCGTCGAGCAGTTCCACGGTGTTAGCGCCGACGGCCATGGCGCGTTTGGATTGCTGGGCTTTGGGGGGCGGCAGGTCGCTGTCGACCATGAGCTGTGCCACTTCGCGGAGATTAAACTTCAAGCGCAGGCCGTAGTAGGGCTGCTTCGGGCTGGCGTCGATGATGCGCACCACGGTCGGCAACTGGACGGAGGTGATCAGGTGGTGCCTGGCGTCGTAGACAAACGAATCTTCGCCGAGGTGCAGGCGCTTGGCCCCCTGCGCGACGATGCAGATGCTGGGCTCGTAAACGCCGGTAAAGGGGTCCGTCGTGGTTCGGCTGGTGTAGAGCGCCAGGCCATCAATGGCGGTTTCTTCCTGGTTACCCTTCTCGGTGAAATGGGCAATGGCCTTGATTAAAGCCTTTATGGGCGCGGCGATTGATTTTTCAGCGTTCATCGATACTGTCTTTGTTTATGCGGTATTCTCGCGATTTGGCGATGCGCCATTGTAGCACTTCGTTGTCGGCAAAATCAAATTATTCTGCGGGTTCGGAGAATCAGGCAAGAATCCGACAGGATCGGTCTACCCGATTTGTGGGCCGATGATGTAAAATAGGAGACGTTTAAAAACAACCAACAACACCCATCCATCATGTATCAAGCCAAAGCCTTTTCCGCTGCGAGCGCCACTGCGCCACTCGCTCAAGACTCCATCCCGCGCCGCGATACAACCGATCGTGATGTCGCGATCGACATCCTCTTCTGCGGCGTGTGCCACTCCGATCTTCACCAAGTGCGCAACGAATGGGAAAGCGTCATGCCGACAGTTTACCCGTGTGTGCCGGGTCACGAAATCATCGGTCGCGTGACGGCAGTTGGCACCGGTGTTTCTAAATATAAAATCGGCGATCTCGTCGGAGTTGGTTGCATGGTCGACGCCGATCACAGCTGCCAGCACGACCATGAGCACGAAGAACAATTTTGGCCGGGCACGGCTTTTACTTACAACTCCCCGGACAAGCACGGCACGGCACCCGTTACCTATGGTGGCTATTCGGAGAGCATCGTAGTCGACGAACGCTTTGTTCTTAAAGTGCCGGAAAACCTGGACCCGGCGGGCGCGGCACCTCTGCTTTGTGCCGGCATCACGACCTATTCGCCGCTTCGTCGCGCCAAGGTGGGCCCGGGTGTAAAGATGGGTGTCGTCGGCCTGGGTGGCCTTGGCCACATGGCCGTGAAGTTGGGCCATGCGATGGGCGCGGAGGTAACCGTTTTTACCCGCTCAAAAAGCAAGGTGGAGGACGCCAAGGAGCTCGGCGCGGACGATGTGGTGATCTCCACCGATCCCGAAGCGATGAAGGCCGTAGCCGGAAAGTTTGACTTCATTCTCGACTGTGTGGCGGCCGAACACGACCTCAACGAATACATCGCGTTGCTGGGCGTGAATGGCAACCTGACGCTCGTTGGCGCACCGGAGCAACCTTTGCCAATCAAGGCGTTTGGCCTGCTCTTTGGCAACAAGTCGATCTCGGGGTCGATCATTGGCGGCATCAAGCAAACGCAGGAAATGCTCGATTTCTGCGGCGAGCACAGCATTACCGCTGACGTCGAGGTGATCCCGATTCAGCAGATCAACGAGGCTTACGAGCGCATGCTTAAGTCGGACGTCAAATACCGCTTCAGCATCGACATGAACTCGCTCAAACAAGCCTAACCGACAACGGCACAGTAGATACTCTGCATCGCAAAGTTTGATTAAGCAAAACGCCGCTTGGGAGTAACCTAAGCGGCGTTTTTGTATCGGTTGAAATGTTGTTGGTTGAAGATTAACTTAGGCGGCGAAGCCAAATATTGCGGAAGCGGACGGGGTTGTTGTGGTCTTGGAGTTGGATGCAGCCTTCGGCGGGGTGGGCTTCGTAGTGCGGGAGTTCCCCCTTCTTGATGCGCGTGCCTCCGAGCACTTTCGTGTGGGCCTGCACGACTACGCCATTGAGCAGCACAGTGATTATCGCAGGTGCGACCAGGCGTTTGCCGTCGAAGACCGGGGCCTGCCAAACGATGTCGTAAGTGTTCCATTCGCCGGGTTTACGGATGGCGTTTACGAGCGGTGGGTGCTGGCTGTAGATCGCGCCGACGATGCCATCGGCGTAGGTCGGGTTCTCGTAGTTGTCGAGGATCTGCACTTCGTAGCGGTTCTCATAGAAGAAGATACCGCTGTTGCCGCGGCCTTGGCCCTGGCCTTGCAACTCGACCGGAGAAGCGAACTCCAGGTGCAGTTGCAGGCTGCCGAACTCTGCTTTGGTAAAGATGCTGCCGCTCTTCGGGATGACCTCGAAGTAGCCATCCTCGACTTTCCACTTGGCCGGTGAGCCGTCGGCCATGCGCCAGTGGCTCAGGTCGCTGCCGTCGAAGAGCACAGTGGCGTCGGAGGGCGGGCCTTGTTCGATGGCGGGTGCGACGTAGGCTGGCTGTGGGCGCTCCGGGTCTTGGGCCATGTAGCCGGTTTCCGGGATGATGAACTTCGGTTTTTCTGAGTCAGACATAGGTGGGGAGGGTGGTGGATTAAAAATCTTCGAGGCGGATGCTGCGCTGGGTTTCGGCGGACTTGGCCAAGGCGCTGAGCATCTTCATGAGCTGCACTGCCTGGTCGACGGAGTTTTGCGGACGCTTGTTCTGCGCGACGCATTCCGCGAAGTGCTTGGCCTGAGTGACCAAATCGCTCACGCCGATGAGGGAGGCATCGCGTGGCAACTCGGATACGGTAAAGGAATTGTTGGGGCCGGAGACGAGTTGGTTCTTAAAGATGTCCACCCCGCCTTCGGTGCCAAAGATTTTGTAGCTCTGCCATTCATCGGAATACTCGCTCTCACCTTCCTTCTTTTCGCCGACTTGGTTCATGCCGAAGGCAAAGCTTCCCTGGATCACCGCACCGTTCTCGAAGCGAATCCAGGCAAAGAAGTTATCGTCAGCGGTATAGACATCGGGGTTCGGCGCATACTGCTTAAAGGCGGGCATTTCTGATGCGGATACTTCGATGGGCATCGGGTTGCCCATGCAATACCAGAGCAGGTCGAGGCCATGGATGCCGAGGTCGATCAGCACACCGCCGCCTTTGGATTTATCGGTGCGCCAGGTGTCGCCGAGCACTTGTCTGCCGCGCGTGCGCACCCACTTAGCTTCGCCCGCGTAAACGGAGCCGAGCTTGCCGTCCATAACCAGTTGACGCGTGGCTTGCGCATTGGCGCTGAAGCGTGACTGCCGCACGAACATGTATTGCTTGCCGCTGCGGGCCACGGCCTGCTCGATCTCCAGCATTTCCTGGTAGTCATTGGCGGGCGGCTTTTCGCAAAGCACGTGCACACCGGCGTCCAGGCAGTCAATGGTGGCCTGCTTGTGGAGGAAGGTCGGTAGGAGGATCACAACGGCGTCGAGGTCTTCCTTGGCCAGCATCTCCTTGTAATCGGAGTAGCGGCGCTGAAAGCCAAACATGGTTTGCGCCTTCGTGGCGGCCTCTTCGTTGATCTCGGCCATGGCGGTGAGCTCGACACCGGGTATCGGCGTATAGACGCCTTCGCTATCTGCGGTGGCGAAACCACGGATGCCGAATGGGCCAGGGTGAACGCCAAGGAAGCCAAGTTTTATTTTGGTGGGCTGGGTAGTCATGTGCTGGGTTGTTGAAAATCAATGAGGTGGTTGCGGGAATACCTTAGCAACATTCCGGATTGCCGCCAAGGGGAAGCTTCTGACATAAAAGGGTAAAATTCTGATCTATGGAGAAGCGCTGGACAGTATGGGATATCCGCTCGGGGAAGGTCGGCTTGCATCAATTTTTGGAGCAGGCGCTTGGCGAGCACACGGATAGACTCCAGCGCGGCCAGCAGGTGATCAAAGTCATCGGTGGCCTGGATGAGAGCGGCGAGACGGAGTTGGAAGTTAACCCCCGCCCAAAGATGTTCTTTCAACTGCGCGGGCAAAACGAAGTCACGCACCTCGGTGGGGTAACGGTGGTTGATCCGGGAGAGATGTTGATCATCCGCGCGCGGGCACCACACCGGGAGCGGCGTATATATCAGCGCAAGCGATACGCGCACATTTACACCAACCTTTCTGGTCATCGTTTTGTTTATAATGCCTTTGTGCTCTGCGGTGATAAGCGAAAGCGGCAAAAGCACATTGCCACCGCGTTTACGGACAACGAAAAATGTGACTTTGCCCAACGCCTGCTGGATGAGCTTTGCCAGTGTGCCACAGAGGGGGATGATCCGTCTGCGCATCTAACCCGGACGCTGGCCGAGGCATTGCTACGCCAGCTTGCAATCATACTAGGGAGCCCCCAGTGGGAGGGGATGGCGAACCCATTGGTGGTTAAATGCAAGCAGTTGATTCAGCATCAAATGCATAGCCCTGGTCTCACGGTCGCGAGCATCGCCGAGCAACTGGATGTGCACCCGGATTATTTATCGCGGCTATTTTCTGAACAGGAGAATCAACGACTGGTGCCCTACATCGTGCATTGCCGGATGAACCTGGCCAAAGAAATCCTGCGCAACCTGAACATCCGCATCGAAGAGGCGGCGATGCTTTGTGGTTTCGCCGAGCGTGCTTATTTCGCCAAAGTTTTCAAGCGCTCGATGGGCATGACGCCATCGCAGTACCGCGCGCAGGTGAGGGCGGCGCGGTAGTGGTGTTGGCAATGGGCAACTGCAGTTGCGCAGATGTAGTTGAATTAACTCGGCCCTCTGATGATGGTGATCGTGAGAAACGTGATCATGAGCGCCAGTTTGACGTAGGCTAATATCAGACCGGCCAATGCCATGCCGCTGCCTTTGGTGAACTCGCCCTTTTTTATTTTGGATCTGGCTTGGTGGCCACACAGCAGCGCGGGTATCGCGAACAGAAAGAATAGCCAAGTTAGGATACCAAAAATCAGTGCGAAGATGGCAGATAGCGGGGTCTTGTCTTTTGCGGTTGGTAGGGGCGGTGGCGTACCGGGGGCCGACTCGGTACGATGCACGCTTTCCATCGGAATCGGGAAAATTTTCGCTTCCGTGTTGGGGGCGACGATGCATGGGCAGATCGGCATGATCTGGTCACCGCCGGGCATCAGGCACTCACTGGACAGCATGACATCGAAGAAATAAACCGGCTGTCCACCGGTGAATGATCGGGGCAGTTCCCGCATGCGAAAGAGTTGAAACTCCTCGTCGGCCAGCATGTCGTTGAGCCGTTGAACATCTTCCGGAGGGATGCCCTCGTAGTCCTCTTTTGCCATGCGGGACATGATGTCGAAGGCCACTTGTTCTGAGCGCTCATCGCCACCGGCACCGGCAATGATCAGGGCAGGGGCTTTCTTTACCCGACCGCTCGTGAGCGCTGAATTCGCCATGACAATGCAGGCCATCTCGACTTTCCCTTCCGTGGCGACTTCAAGGAACGCGTCGCTAAACGAGCGCTTGGAGCCCTTGATGCTTGAGGGGTAAACGCGGGCGGCATAGTTGTTAAACCGCGGGCTCAGGATGAACTCCCTGACCTTTAGGCGTAGCTCTTCGCGGCCCTCCGGGCTCATGCCGGCGCTGTTGTCTGCCGGTTCTTCCGGCAGCGGTTCCATGCCGGAGAGCACTTTGCGGTATTGATTGGCCTGCTCGAATGACATGCGAGGCAGCATGGCGCGCAGCGTGTAGTTGCCGACCATCTGTTCATTTTCCAGATACATCCAGTCGGTGATTTGCTCGACCGGCGCTGAGTAGGTTTGGCCGACGGTGATGTTGGTGACGTTGATCGGCTCTGACTCGAAGGTCCCGGTGAAAACACCATCGCGATAAGTGGGGTTGGAGAGCCACATGTGCTCGGCCTGGTCGCCGTCCGTTACTTTTACTTTGACCGTGAAGTTCTGTAATTCACCGCGCACGAAGCGCTCGGTCACGGCGGGTAGTTCCGTGCGTGCCTGGGCAATAGCGGCTTCCATCGACGGGTCTTCATTGTGGATCGAGCGAATGTTGGACTGATGCACTGCTGTGTTGCGCACCCACTCCTGGAAAATGTAGAGATCGGGCTCCAGCTCAACGTTATGGTCTTTTAATTCGCCTTCGATAAGTTCGGTCATGTAGAGCTTATCACCGCCCTTGATGCCGACAATGTAGCGATGCGGCGCGCGCTCTGCGGCGTCGCTGTTCCATTGATTATCTTCGCACGGGCCGATGATGGCCGCGGCGTAAAGTGGATCACTGTCTTGCGCGCCGGGCGGAAACTCAATGAGTACAATGCAGCGGCCATTGTCCTTAAAAACATGCGCCTCCATGCCGTCGGGCGGGATAGCTGGGCCGTCCAGCTTATCGGCCACCTTTTCCAGCATGGTATTCCACAGCTTGTGAAAATTGGCGGTGGCTTCCTGGGGTTGGGCCATGCCGAGGAAGGCTCGGCGGCTGCCCTCAAGAACCATGGGGATCAGGGTGTAGGCGAAGTGAATGCGCTGGCTGCTGGGCTTAGGTTTCGGGGTGCTCATGGCGCTTATTTGGCAGTGATTGAATGTGCTTAACAAGCATTATTCTCGAATTGTTAATGCGGCGGGGTGAGCCGGTGTGTTCAATTATGGTAGCTATAACGCATTAGGTGCTTTAGCCTAACGATATATGGTTTTTCACCCGACTTTCACGATGTGGCGTTGACAGGTATGCGTGGCGGGTTGATAGATCGCGGGGCGGTGGCGGTACATGCTGCCACTCAACACCCCTAACTGCGCTACTGGTGACTGCCTGTGGCGTGTCCCCCAACCACTAAACTCCAATTGGAGACGAACCCCCTATGTTAAAACATCCCCTGAACCTGGGCGGTATCAGCGTGCTTGTGCTGTGCCTCTCGACAAGTGTTAACGCGGCGACGTTCTACGTTGATCCAGTCAATGGCAGCGCTTCCGGCGACGGCAGTGCGGGCAATCCCTGGGCTGACTTGCAGGACGTGATTGAGGATCACGTGGAATCCGAGAAACCGCTCAACTACCCCTACGACGGCACGCTCACGGCGCGCAATTCCGGTGCGGCGATTACCGCTGGTGATACGATTCTACTCATGTCCGGCGATCACGGCGCGATCAACTTATACGGCTGGTATAACACTGGCGAAATTACCATTGAAGCCGCGCCCGGCGAAACCCCCGTGCTGCAAAAGTGGATTCTAAAAGGCGGCAAAAACTGGACGCTGCGTGGGCTGACGATCAGCGCGGAGCCTTATGGTACGCCTGGCACCGGGCAGCTGGTCAGCTTTGAAGGGCATGGCTGGCATGGCCCTGCGAGCCAGTGCACAATTGAAGACTCCGAGATTTACACCGTGGACGATATTTCCAGTTGGACGGCTACGGATTGGACCAGCACTGCGGCGAGCGGCATCAAGCTGTATGGCGACGACATGACTGCGCGTGGCAACCTCGTGCGTAACATTTCCTTCGGTATCGCCGTGGGCGGTGACGATGGTCTTGTGGAATACAACGAGGTTATCAACTTCTCCGGCGACGGCTTGCGTGGTCTCGGTGACTACGGTGTCTTCCAATACAACTTAGTGATGAACTGCTACGACGTCGACGGTAACCACGATGACGGTTTCCAGTCTTGGGCGGATGATGGCGGTGGCCCGGGCTCGGGCGTGCGCTATGGCATCGAGTTGCGCGGCAACATCTTTATCGAAACCGACGACCCGACCCGCGCGTTGAATGGCCCGCTGCAAGGCATTGGCTGCTTCGACGGCATGTTTGAAGATTGGGTGATTGAAAACAACGTCGTCGCCATCGACCAGTGGCATGGCATCACCTTGCTTGGCGCGACGGACTGCACCATCGTCAACAATACCGTTGTCGATCTGGGCATACGCAGCAACCGCCCATGGATCGAAATCGGTCCGCATAAAAACGGTTCACCCAGCACGGGCAACGTGATCAATAACAACATCACACGGCAAGTGCGCGACCGCACCACGGGCGGTGTGACTCAGTCGAATAACATCATTATTGATATCCCGAGTTACTCCACGTACTTCATCGACCACACGGTGAATGACTACCGCTTGGTGAGCGGCAGCCCGGCAATTGATGCGGGCACATCCAGCAGTGCACCGGCGGACGACTTGATGGGCGACCCGCGTCCCCAGGGCAGCGGCTATGACGTCGGTGCCTACGAATTCGCGCCTGCGATCTTGATTGAGGGGGCGTCCACGGATACCCAACTCAATGATGACGGCAGCTCGCCGTGGGTGAACAACCAATCGGGCCGTGTCGGTGGATCAACGGGAACCTTGGAAGGTGTGATGGTTTACGTCTTCGAGCTGCCCGTGCTCGC